>NZ_JBSGWY010000029.1:91345-106405 GCF_053609145.1 Streptomyces sp. NPDC054961
ACCGGGCGCCCCCCCCCGCCGGCCCCCCGCCCCGCTGCTAGCGCCCCCCCCCCTTCCCTGTGAACTACGGGCGGCACCCGGGCACGCCGCGGCCCCCCGGGCCGTCCGCGCGGGACGGCCGGGGGCCACGGGAGCGGCACTAGCTCCAGCTGGCGTGCAGCGGCTTGCCCTCGGCGTAGCCCGCCGCGGACTGGATGCCGACGACGGCCTTCTCCTCGAACTCCGCGAGGGAGGCCGCGCCCGCGTAGGTGCAGGAGGAGCGGACGCCCGCGATGATCGAGTCGATCAGGTCCTCGACGCCCGGGCGGGCCGGGTCCAGGTACATCCGCGAGGTGGAGATGCCCTCTTCGAAGAGACCCTTGCGGGCACGGTCGTAGGCGGACTCCTCCGAGGTGCGGTTCTGCACCGCACGCGCCGAGGCCATGCCGAAGGACTCCTTGTACAGGCGGCCGTCGGCCGACTGCTGCAGGTCGCCCGGGGACTCGTACGTACCGGCGAACCAGGAGCCGATCATGACGTTCGACGCACCGGCGGCCAGGGCCATCGCCACGTCGCGCGGGTGACGGACGCCGCCGTCGGCCCACACGTGCTTGCCGTACTTCTTCGCCTCGGCCGCGCACTCCAGCACCGCGGAGAACTGCGGGCGGCCCACGCCGGTCATCATGCGGGTGGTGCACATGGCGCCGGGGCCCACACCGACCTTGATGATGTCGGCGCCGGCGTCGATCAGGTCCTTGACGCCCTCGGCGGCGACGATGTTGCCGGCGACGATCGGGACCTGCGGGTCGAGCGCCCGGACGGCCTTGATCGCGCTGATCATCGATTCCTGGTGGCCGTGCGCGGTGTCGATGACGAGCGTGTCCACGCCCGCGTCGAGCAGCTGCTTCGCCTTGGCCACGAAGTCGCCGTTGATGCCGACGGCGGCGGCGACGCGCAGCTTGCCGTTGGCGTCGGTCGCGGGGGTGTACAGGGTCGCGCGCAGCGCGGCCTTGCGGGTGAGGATGCCGACGAGCTTGCCGTCCCCGTCGACGGCGGGGGCCAGCTTGCGGTGGCCGGCGTCGAGCTTGTTGAACGCCTCGCGGGGGTCGATGTCGGCGTCGAGGAGCAGGAGCTCCTTCGACATGACCTCGGAGAGCTGCGTGAAGCGGTCCACACCGGTCAGGTCGTGGTCGGTGACGACGCCGACGGGGCGGCCGTCGGCATCGACGACGACACCGGCGCCGTGCGCCCGCTTGGGCAGCAGGGACAGCGCGTCGGCGACGGTCTGGGTGGGCGCCAGCGTGATCGGGGTGTCGAGCACGAGGTGGCGGGTCTTGACCCAGGAGATGACGTCGGTGACGACGTCGATCGGGATGTCCTGCGGGATGACGACGATGCCGCCGCGGCGGGCGACCGTCTCGGCCATCCGGCGGCCGGCGATGGCGGTCATGTTGGCCACGACCAACGGAATGGTGGTGCCGGTGCCGTCGGGCGCGGAGAGGTCGACGCCCTGGCGGGAGCCGACCGCGGAGCGGCTCGGCACCATGAACACATCGTCGTACGTGAGGTCGTACGGCGGCTTCAGGTCATTGAGGAAACGCACGTGCTGAACATCCCAGTCGATCGGAGGTGACCCCGACAGGGCAGCCGAGGAACGCACGTACTTCATTCTCCCACGACCGGGCCTTCTCACACCCCGGGTCGATCCTCCAGTACGAAGGGAGCCGGATGGTCGATTCCTACGGGCCTTTGGTCCCTCGGGGGCTTCCGAGCGGGTCGCGGGGGGCTCGCGGGGGGCTCGTGGGGGCCTCGCGAGGGGGGCTCGCGGGGCCCCGGTGCGGTCCCTGGCTCCGCGCTCCGGCCCGCCCGGCCGCCCGGCCCGCGCGGGAGCCGCTCCGCCGCACTGTCCGGCCTCAGCGGACGGAAGCGCGACGCACGCCCTGCGCGGGGAGGACGGGGCGCGGCGGGAACGCCGGGGACACGGGGGCGGCGCGGGTGGCGCCGCTGGCGCCGGTTCGCGCGCTCGCGCCGGGGTGCGCGGCGGCGGCCCGGGGCGGCCCGGGGTACGCACCGGACCGCCGTCCGCGCAGGCCCAGCAGCACGGCGGCGTGGGCGACGCTGGCGAGGGTGGCGTGGTGGTGCCAGCCCCGGAAGGAGCGGCCTTCGAAATCGCGGATGCCGGCGGGTCCGCACACCTCGGCGAAATCGAGCGCGACCCGGTCGGCGAGCCTGGCCAGCAGGAACAGCTGCGCGAGCGGCCGGTCACCGATGTTGGTGATCCAGAACTCCGAGGGCAGCAGGGCCTCTTCGGTCCACGCCCCGACCAGCAGGAGCGGGGTGGCCGGAGCGGGGACGCGCCGGTCCTCGCCGGGGGCCGCGAGGACGGCGGCCGAGGCCAGCAGGGTCACCGCCCCCTCGGAGCGGCCGGGCGGGGTCCACTCGACGACGCGGCGCCGGGAGCGCAGGGAGTCGATGAGCTCGCGGGCGGGGGCCGTGTGGGAGCCGGGTGCGAGCCGTCCCGCTCCGCCGAAGGAGACGGGCAGGGTGCCCTCCACCTTGAACACGAAGGGGATGTCCTGGAGCGCGAAGGACGCGACGCACAGCGGGAGTTCGCTGTCGGACACCTCCATCACCACCGGCCTGCGCCGGAGTTGCCAGGTGGCGGCCATCCGCTGGACGGCGTGCACGGCGTCCTGCGCGGGAGTGAGCGAGCGCGCGGCGTCGGGAATGCCCGCCCGCCGGCGGCGCAGCGGTTCGGCCGTCCAGGGCCCCGGGAGGGTGAGGGTCCATTCGACGGGGAAGCCGGCCTCGTTGGAGGCGAGCCAGATCCCGCCCGCCTGCTGGCAGTTGGCGGTGCGGCCGAGCTGCGGGACGAACTGCCGGCCGACGCCGACCGAGCGGTCGCCCGCCTTCTCGATGACCATCGGCCGGACCACCCAGGCCAGGGGGCGCCCCGCGGTGCGTTCCAGGTGCTGGGCGAGGGACCGGCGAACGGGGGTCCAGTCCCAGGGGGATTTGCTGATGAACTGCTGGAGGCTCTGTTCGACCGCACTGGCGCCCGTTCCGGCGATGTTGCGGATGGTTTTCTTTCCGCTGGTCCGCACGAGGCCGTTCACATATACGCGGGCCCAGTTTCGCTGGTCCCGCCGAGGTAATGACTCGAAGAGGAGCGAGATCAGGACGTCGATCGATTCCGAGATTTCCGCCGTGCATTCCTCCGGCAGGGCGCCGCGAGCCATGTGGGCTGGTCCCCCGGCCCTCTTCGTTTCCCGTTCCATGAGCTCCCCTTCGGCCCCCAGGGCGCGCACACGCTCCCCGCGCACGGGGAGGACTCTGCCCTGCCCTCCCCGCACACGCTACCCAGATATCGGACGCCGGCCGCCGAATCCTGCCGTCTGCCGCCAGATCCGGCCATCGCGGACAACGGGCGTCCCGAACGCCCGCTCCGGCTGCCCGTCCAGGGTCATGATCGCCCGGTGGCGCGGAAGGGCTCGAAGATAACCCTCCGCACCTCACGTGCGCAGCGGGTCGGTCCGGACGGACCGGCATCGGTCTCACCGGCGAAGCGCCGATGCCGCCGCCCGGTGGGCCGAGAGCGAACACGGGCGGACACGGGCCCGGCCCCCTTGCGATCAAGCACGTACCGGACGCAACGTTGATTACATGATTACGTCCGAGCAGAACGAGCAGCTTCGTGCCTGGTTCGCCGAGCGCCTGCCGGTGGACGTCTACGCCTCCCTCCTCTCGGTCACGGTGGACCGGGAGGAGATCACCGTCCTCGGCACCGTCCCGGCGGACGAATCCGTCCCGGCGTTCCGCGAACGCACCCGCGAACAGCGCGTGGAGGTGGCCCGCGAGGCGGAGGAGCTCTACCGCCGCAAGGTCGCCTGGGCCGTCCGCTCCGGCGAGGACGAGACGGTCTTCACCCACCTCGCCGTCCCGGTCATGACCCGGCTGCGCCAGCCCGAGCGCCAGGTCCTCGACACCCTGGTCGCGGGCGGCGTCGCCCGCAGCCGTGCCGACGCGCTGGCCTGGTGCGTCCGCCTGGTCGGGCGCAACACGGACGCCTGGCTGGCGGAGCTGCGCGAGTCCCTGGAGCGGGTCCGGCAGGTCCGCGCCGAGGGCCCCGACGTCACCGACTCCCGGAAGTCCGGGTGACAACGGCGAAAGGCTCCGCGAAACCGGCCTGACCGCGCGAGCCTGACGTCGACCAGCGGCGATCAACGCCCGACCCCAGGGAGAGACCGGCACCATGACCACCACCGTCGAATACATCCGCTACCGGATCGCACGGGACGACCAGCCCGCCTTCGAGGACGCCTACGCCAAGGCCGCCGAGGCCCTGGCCGCCTCCCCGGAGTGCATCGACTACGAACTGGCCCGCTGCGAGGAGGAGGCCGAGCGTTACGTCCTGCGCATCCGCTGGACCTCGATCGACGCCCACCTGAACGGGTTCCGCAAGGGCGAGCACTTCCCGGCGTTCTTCGGTGCGATCCGCCCGTACGTCACGGCGATCGAGGAGATGCAGCACTACCTCGTCACCGCGGTGGCCGGCCCCGGAAAGGCCGCGGACCCCTCATGAGCGCCACGCCCGACGCCACGCCCGGCACCACACGCGACGCCACGCCCGACGCCACGCCCACCATCTACGCGTGGATGGGCGGAGCGGAGGCGCTGGACCGCCTCATGAGCGCCTTCTACGCCCACGCCCTGCGGGACGAGATCCTGGCCCCGGTCTTCGCCGGCATGGACGCGGAGCACCCCCACCACGTCGCGGTCTGGCTGGCGGAGGTCTTCGGCGGCCCGGCGCAGTACACCGCCTCGCACGGCGGCCATCAGCACATGGCCACCCAGCACCTGGGCCGCGCGATCACCGAGGAGCAGCGCCGCCGCTGGGCGGACCTGCTGATGGACACGGCCGACGAGGTGGGCCTGCCCACCGACCCGGAGTTCCGCGCGGTGTTCGCGTACTACATCGAGTGGGGCACCCGCATGGCGCTGATCTACTCGGGCGCCAACCCGCCCCCGGTCGACGCGGCCGCGATCCCGGTCTGGTCCTGGGGCCAGACCCCGCCCTGGATCCCGGAGGGCTGAGCGCCGACGGGCTCCTGCCCGGACCCGTGGGGGCCCGGACAGGAGCCCGTCCGTACGCTCGGCGCCGTACGCTCGGCGCCGTACGCTCGGCGCCGTACGCTCCGCGCCGGTCAGCTGCCGCCGGCCGGCTGCCGCCGGACCCGCCCGCCCTCGGCCGGCGCCCTCTCCACGATCACGCGCAGCTCCCCGTCCCCGGCCGACCGCCACGACGCGACGGCCTCTTCGAGGACCTCGTTCAAGGTGTCCCAGTCGTCCGGCCGGGCCCCCGCGAACGACCGCCACGAGGTCACCGCCACCAGCCGCCCGGGCGCGTCCGCCAGCCACGAGAGATCGCGCAGCGCGTCGGCCAGAGCGTCCCAGTTGCCGCCGAAGTAGTCCGGCGCCTCCAGCGCCGCCCCGCACCGCCGCATGAGCTCGGACTTGCTCCGTACGCCGTCCAAGTCCAGCCTCAGCACGGCCCACCCGGCCGCTTCGGCGGCGGCGACGGCAGGGGCCAGGGGCTGCGGGTCCAGGGTCATCGGAGAACCGCCTTGAAGGTCTCGTAGTGGTCGTCCGTGTAGAAGAACTCCCCGCCCTGGCCGGTCACGATCCGGCGGGCCCCGCGGTCCCGCTCACCGGGCGTCTTCACGGTGAACTCGTGGTAGTAACCACGCTTCTGCTGGGGCAGGGCCTTCTCGAAGTTCCCGAAGACCGTCCCGTCCTGCCGGTACGGGTACGGCCCGCCCTTGTCGATCAGCACCAGCACGTCCCGGGCCTGCTGCGGCAGCGCGGCAGCCCGTACCGTCGCCATCCCCTTCGCCCATCCGGGCGCGGCCGTCGGCGCGCCGGACCCGCTCGGGACGGCCTCAACTCCGGTACTGGCAGTCGCACCGGCACTCGTGCCGGTGGTCGCGGCAGGCGCGGAGCTCTTCCCGCTGCAGCCCGCCGCACCGACCAGCGCCGCACAGAGGAACACGGCCCCCAGCACACGCAGCAACGATCGGGGCACGTTCCGAAAGATCATGCACCGATCGTGCCAAATATCCGATTTTTCCGCGAATCGCGCGGTGGCTTCAGAGAGCGGCCATCTTGGTGTACGGACTCAGGATGCGTTTCCGGACCTCCGGCCCGAATTCCACGAGGACAGCGATCCCCTCCTCGACAGCGACGACACGGCCGAGACCGTGCTCGTCGTGAGTAACCCGGTCGCCGACGCTGAAGTGCCGGAGCGGCGCTTCCACGGGGGCCTTGAACGGGCTGGACGGCAAATGGCGGCGAGGTACTGCGGACTTAGTCATTGCATCCAGTATGCGCCCAGCAGGCGGCCGAACGGTCCGCCGTTCGGATCTCAATTACGGCACCATCCGCATCAGCGAACATCTCACGTCCGCGTTTGACCGCCGCCGATCCGAACAATCGGACCAATCCGAACAATCACTCGTCGGGGTCGGCCCGCTCCAGCGCGGGCCGCAGGCCCGGCTGCGACTCCGTCAGCAGGTAGTCCGCCACCGCGGTGTCGGTGACCAGGCTCGTCACGAGCCCCGACCGCAGCACGGCGCCGATCGCGGAGGCCTTGCGCAGCCCGCCGGCGATGGCCACGACCTCGGGGATCCGGCGCAGCCGGTCGGCCTCCACCGTGATGCAGCGCTCGCCGAGGTCCCGCCCGACCCGGCGGCCCTCCGCGTCGAACAGGTGGGCCGACATCTCGGCCGCGACGCCCAGCGAGGCGTAGTGCGCCCGCTCGTCGTCGCTCAGCATGTCGTGGACGGTCGAGATCCCCGGCTCCCAGGAGCCGATCGAGACGGCCGCGACCGTGACCTTGTCGAAGTACTCGAAGGCCCGCGCGATCCCCGTCTGGCCGCGCAGGGCGGCCGCGGTGGCCGGATCGGGCAGCAGCATCGGCGCGTAGATCGGGTGCGCGTCCCCGCCCGACACCTGCGCGGCTCTGCGCACGGCCTCCACGGACCCCCGCTCGGCCGTCCCGGCGTCGTACACGCCGGTCAGCTGGACCACGGTGCAGGGAGGCAGCCGGTGCAGCGAAGCGGCCATGTGGATGGTGGAGCGGCCCCAGGCGAGGCCCAGTACGTCGCCCTCGTTGACGAGCTCGCCCAGCAGATCGGCGGCTACGGCGCCCAGGTTCTCCGGGTCGGGGGCGTCCTCGGTGGCATCGGCCGGGGACTCCACGACGACGGCGTGCCGCAGCCCGTACCGCGCGCGCAGCGCGTCGGAGCGCTCGGCGTCCAGTTCGGCCGGGACCCTGATCTCGATGCGCACGAGGTCGCGCTCCAGAGCGGTTTCCAGGACCCGGGCCACCTTGAAGCGGCTCACGCCGAACTCCTCGGCGATCTGGATCTTGGACTTCCCCTCCAGGTAGAAGCGGCGCGCCATGGCCGCCGCCTGCACCAGCTCCGCGGGTCCCATCCGCAGGGCTGACCGTCCCGCCGACATTGCAGACACCGCGTTCTCCTCACTGCTGTTCACACTCTCGACTCGCCGTTCATCCTGTCAGATCCGGCGGCCGTTGATCAGCCTGGACGGCACCCGTTCACCGAGCTGTTCACCAAGCCTTGTCTCAGTGGTCGCAAGCCCAGGGCGCCGCCGCGATGGCCGCGCCCGCCTGCTCACGCAGCGTGCGTACGGCGGCCGCCGGATCGACCGCTCCGTAGACCGCGCTGCCCGCGACGAACACGTCCGCGCCGGCCTCCGCGCACCGCTCGATCGTCGAGGCCGAGACCCCTCCGTCGACCTGGAGCCACAGCTCCAGACCGTGCCGGGAGATCAGCTCCCGGGTACGGCGGATCTTGGGCAGCATGATGTCCAGAAAGGGCTGGCCGCCGAAGCCCGGCTCGACCGTCATGATCAGCAGCATGTCGAGCTCGGGGAGGATGTCCTCGTACTGCTCGATCGGCGTCGCGGGCTTCAGCGCCATGGACGCCCGAGCCCCCTTGGCCCGGATCTCCCGCGCCAGCCGCACGGGCGCGGCCGCCGCCTCGGCGTGGAAGGTCACGGAACCCGCGCCGGCCTCGATGTACTGCGGGGCCCAGCGGTCCGGGTCCTCGATCATGAGATGCAGATCCAGCGGGATGTCCGTGGCCCGGCTCAGCGACTCGACGATCGGCACGCCGAGGGTGAGGTTGGGGACGAAATGGTTGTCCATGACGTCGACATGCAGCCAGTCGGCCCCCTGAACGGCCTTCGCCTCCTCGGCGAGCCGGGCGAAGTCGGCGGACAAGATGCTGGGATTGATCTGAACGGCCATGCCCCAAGCGTGCCATGCCGCCGATCCCTTCCGGCCACTACCCCGGAAGTGGGGGTGGGGGGTGGGGGTGGGGGCCCTGACGGGGGGGTCGGTGGGGTGGGGGTGGGCTGCGGGTCGGGTGGGGGCGTTGACGGTGGGGTGGGCCTGGGCTGCGGCCGGGCGGGGGCGTCGACGGTCCCTGGGGATGTCCCGTGAGTCCAGCCCCCGCCCCGCACCACCCCCCACCCAAGCGCTACGCGCCCACGCCCCTACCCCGTCCGCCGAATCAACGCCAAGTACATCGCGTCCGTCCCGTGCAAATGCGGCCACAGCTGCACGTCCGGGCCGTCGCCCAGGGCCGGGACCCCCTGCATGTACGGCCGCGCGTCGATCAGTTCCGCCTCCACCGGGGCGGCGCCCGCGCCGCGGCCCTTGAGGACGTCCTCCACCACGACCCGGGTCTCCGCCAGGTGCGGCGAGCACGTGGCGTAGCCCACGATGCCGCCGACCCGGACCGCGGACAGGGCCTCGCGCAGCAGACCCCGCTGGAGCGGGGCGAAGTTCTCCAGGTCCTCCGGCCGGCGCCGCCACCGCGCCTCCGGGCGGCGGCGCAGCGCGCCCAGCCCGGAGCAGGGGACGTCCATCAGCACCCGGTCGAACGAACCCGGCAGCCACGGCGGGCGCGTTCCGTCGGCCGTGATGACCTGGTACGGGCCCGGGTTGCCGGCGAGCGCCCGCTCGACCAGTCGCGCCCGGTGCGGCTGCTTCTCGGAGGCCAGCAGGAACGCGCCCCGCTCGGCCGCCAGCGCCGCCAGCAGGGCGGCCTTGCCGCCGGGGCCGGCGCAGCCGTCGAGCCAGCGTACGTCGCGGCCCTCGACCGGAACGGCCGCGAGGGCCATCGCCACGAGCTGGCTGCCCTCGTCCTGGACTCCGGCGCGCCCCTCGCGCACCGCTTCCAGCGCTCCCGGCTCGCCGCCCTCGGCCATCCGGACGGCGTACGGGGACCAGCGGCCCGGCAGCGCCGAGTCCTCGCCGACCGCCTCCAGCAGTTCCTCCGCCGTGGACCGTCCCGGCCGCGCCACCAGGGTGACCTCGGGCCGCTCGTTGTCGGCCTCCAGCAGGTCCTCGATGCCGGCCCGCCCGCCGCCCAGCGCGTCCCACAGGGCGGTGACCACCCACCTGGGGTGCGAGTGGTAGACCGCGAGGTGTTCCTCGGCGTCGTCCTCGTAGGGCGGCGCGACCTTCTCCAGCCAGCCGTCCAGGTCGTGCGCGGCGATCTTCCGCAGGACCGCGTTCACGAACTTCGCGCGCCCGTCGCCGAGCACCACCCGGGCCAGCTCCACGCTCGCGGACACCGCCGCGTGCGTGGGGATCCGGGTCCCGAGCAGCTGGTGCGCGCCGAGCGAGAGCACGTCCAGGACCGGCGGGTCCACCTCGCGCAGCGGCCGGTCGATGCAGGCCTTGATGACCGCGTCGTACGTGCCCTGGCGGCGCAGCGTCCCGTAGACGAGCTCGGTGGCCAGCGCGGCGTCGCGCGCCTGGAAGCTCTCGTCCTGACGGGCCTTCTTCAGGAGCGGCGGCAGCACGAGGTTCGCGTACGCGTCCCGTTCGTCCACCGCCCGGAGCACCTCGAAGGCCAGCATCCGGACGGGGTCCTTCTGGGGCCTGCGGTAGGGCTTGCCGGTCTTGGCCGGCTTGCCGCCGCCCTTGCCCGAGGTGGTGGCCGGTCGACGAGGGGGCTGTTCGCTCACGTGAAAGGTGCTCCGGGGTTACGTAAAGCCAGGGGACGAGACGAGGAACGAGGAATGAGGGGGTGGAACGCGGTGGACGCTGGAAGCGACGGGGTCGGCTCCGGAAATCAGCCTACGTCGGTCCCGCCGAGCCGCTCGCCGGGCGCGATCCGCACCCCGCGCGCCCAGTCGGCCGCCTTCATGGGCTTCTTGCCCTGCGGCTGCACCCACAGCAGCTCCACCGCGTGCGAGCCGGTGCCGACGTGGACGTTGTTCTTGCCCGCGCTCAGGTCGCCGGGCTTCAGGTCCGTGCGGTCGGTGACCAGGCCGACCGAGATCAGCTTGAGCCGCTCACCGCGGAAGACCGTCCACGCGCCGGGCGCCGGGGTGCAGCCGCGCACCAGCCGGTCGGCGCGCATCGCGGGCGCCGTCCAGTCGATCCGGGCGTCCTCGACGGTGATCTTCGGTGCGAGCGAGATCCCGTCGGCGGGCTGCTCGACGGCGCGCAGCGTCCCGTCCTCGATGCCGTCCATGGTGGCGACCAGCAGTCCGGAGCCGGCGAACGCGAGGCGGGTCAGCAGGTCGCCGCTGGTGTCGGTGGCGCGGATCTCCTCGGTCAGGATCCCGTAGACGGGACCGGAGTCCAGGCCTTCCTCGATCCGGAAGGTGGAGGCTCCGGTGACCTGGTCGCCCGCCATGATCGAGTGCTGGACGGGCGCGGCCCCGCGCCATGCGGGGAGCAGCGAGAAGTGCAGGTTGACCCAGCCGTGCCGGGGGATCTCGATGGCGCTCCGCGGGATGAGCGCCCCGTAGGCGACGACCGGGCAGCAGTCCGGGTCGATCTCGCGCAGCCGGGCCTGGAACTCCGGGTCGCGCGGCCGGGTGGGCTTGAGGACCTCGATGCCGGCTTCCTCGGCGCGCTCGGCGACGGGGCTGGCGACGAGGCGCCGGCCACGGCCGGCGGGTGCGTCGGGCCGGGTGACCACGGCGGCGACCTCGTGCCGCCCGGAGGCGATCAGAGCGTCCAGGGCGGGCACGGCGACCTCGGGGGTACCTGCGAAGACGAGCTTCACTGGGGTCTACCTCGCTATCTCGGCTGTCAGCAGCGCACCAGTCTATGGGTTGCCCGTCCACCGTCCCACCTGCGCGTCGCACGCACGCCACGGGCCCGGCGAGGGGGCGTACGCACACACGCGCGCTCCTCGCATATGCCGACACGCCCCCATAGCGTGACCTGGCCGCCCGGTGGCGCGTTGGTCAAGAGAGATTGACCGAAACGGGCCGCGAAACAGAACGGTGTCTGCGGCCCTATCCGCTCTTCAGCACCGGTTCGAGAGGCTTCTTCATGGCCGACCACGCCACCCACGACGCCCAAGCACGGGCCAGCCTGCACCTGCTGGTGCGGGACATCGAGCGGGTTCGCCGGCAGGTGGATGCTCTGCGTACGCTCACCGCCCAGCTCGGCAACGTCTACCGCCCGCGTCGCTCAGGTCCCTCCACGGGCTTCGTCGTCTACGGCCGGGCGCCCGCGCCCACCGTCCGCCTCGCACAGGAGCTGCGGGACAGCGTCGAGACGCTGGTCACCGCCGCGGTGGATTTCGACCGCTCGCTCGGCTTCTCGTGGGACGCGGTCGGCTCGGCGCTCGGCGTCACCAAGCAGGCCGTGCACCGGCGCTACGGCGCCCGGCGCGCGCAGAGCCCCGAGGCCGTCGAGCGCGAGCCGCTGGCCGAGGGCACGACGACCCGCACCCTGGGGCCCCTGCCCACGGTCCCGGCGGCCCGCTCGGTTCCGCCGCAGCCGGTGCGGGTGGATGCCCAGACCCACGCCCCCGCGGCGGCCCCGGCAGCGGCCGTGGCAGGGACCGGCGCTGGGGCTGGGGCTGGGTCCGTGGCAGGCGCCGGGGCCGTGGCAGGGGCCCGGCCCGGGGCGTTTCCCGGCCCGCGCAACGGCTGACCCGTCCCCGCCGGGACGCCGACCCCCGACGGACCCCGCCCCCGACGGCGCGACCCACCCGGTCGCTCCGCCGGGGGCGTCTTGCGTCCCCGGCGGCAGGGCCCCCTGTCCCGGGGGCGACTTGCTCTCCGGCAGCCCCTTCGCGCCGGTCCGCCTCCGCCCCGGACCGCGGCCCCGGCCGCCCGTGGCCGGCCGCGAGGGTGCCCTTCGGGAAGGCCGGGCCTCCGGCCCTCAGCCGATCTCGGGCGGGTCGATGCGGACCCGGACGGCCGCCGACGCCGGGGCGCCCCGCGCCAGCCGGGCCGCCTGGGCCGCCTTCAGGGCCGCGGCGAGCGCTGCCCCGCTGCCCGGCGGTACGCGGACCAGTGCCCGCTCCCCCGGCGACGCCTCGCCGCGCCGTCCCGGCAGCGGAACCGGGCCCAGGACCTCCGCGTCCGCCGGCAGCGCGGCGCCCGCCAGGAAGGCTTCTACGGCCTCGGCGGTGCCCCCCGCGACCGCCGCCATCCGGGAGACCGGCGGGAAGCCCAGCTGGGCCCGCTCCGCGAGCTCCCGCACCGCGTGCCCGACGGGGTCCCACCGCACGAGCGCCTGGACCGGGCGCAGCGTCGGCTCGGCGACCACCACGACCTGCCCGTCGCCCCGTACCAGTGAGGCCGCGGCGATCCAGCGCCGCAGCGCGTCCTCGCCCGCCCGCAGGTCCGGCCGGCTCAGCATGGCCCAGCCGTCGAGCAGCAGGGCCGCCGCGTACCCGTCGCCCGTGGCGACGGGTTCGGCGCCGGGCGTGCACACGACCAGCGCGGGCCGGTCCGGCACCTCGTCGAGGACGTGGTCGCGCCCGGAGGTCCGTACGGGCACGGCCGGGAAGGCCCGTCCCAGTTCCTCGGCGGTGCGCCGGGCGCCGACCACCTGGGCCCGCAGCCGGAAGGAGCCGCATTCCTCGCAGTGCCAGCGGCTCTCCTGCCGTCCGCACCATCCGCAGTGCAGGTCCCGCTCGTCGGGGGCCTCCAGGGGCCCCGCGCAGACCGTGCAGCGGGCCGGGGTCCGGCACCGCTCGCAGGCCAGCCGGGGCACGTAACCGCGCCGGGGCACCTGTACGAGCACGGGCCCGGTCTTCAGTCCCTCCCGTACGGTCTCCCACGCGAGGCTCGGCAGCCGGGCGGCCCGCGCCGCGCCGTCGCGGGCGAGGAGTTCGTCGCCGACGGTCCGGATCCGGGGCGCGTACGTGCGCACGGTCTCCCGGTCGGCCGCCAGCGGGCGGGCCCAGCCCGATTCGACGAGCTGCGCGGCCTCCACGGTGCAGCTGGTGCTGCCCGCCAGGAAGGCGCAGCCGTCGGTGACCGCGCGCAGTTCCAGTACCTCGCGGACGTGCGGGAAGGGGGCGTGGTCGTCGCTGTGGCTGGAGTCCCCGTCGTCCCAGACGGCGACCAGGCCGAGGTCCTGTACGGGGGCGAACATGGCGGCCCGGGTGCCGACCACGGCCCGCACCGAGCCCCGGCTGACGGAGAGCCACTGGCGGTAGCGCTTCTCGGGCCCCGACTCGGCGGTGAGCAGCGCGTGCCGTCCCTCGCCGAGCAGGGCGGTGAGGGCGGCGTCCACGCGGGCGGCGGTGCGCCCGTCGGGGACGACGGCCAGGGCGCCGCGGCCGGAGGCGAGGGTCGCGGCCATGGCGCGCGCCAGTTCGTCGGCCCAGCCGGGGCCGGGCAGGGCGGTCCAGACGGCCCGCGGGGTGGACCCGGCGGCCAGGGCCCTGAGGAAGCCGGGGCCCGCGGCGTACCGCTCCCAGCCGGCCGGCTCGGGGGCGGTGGGCGGCGGCAGCGGCTCGGGGGACGGTGTGGCCTCGGCGCGGGCGTTGCGTGGGGGCAGGGCGAGCTGGAGCACGTCGGCCAGGCTGCCCGCGTACCGGTCGGCGACGGCGCGGGCGAGGGCGAGCATGCGGGGGCCGAGGACGACCTCGGAGGAGACGACCTGGGCCAGGGCGGCGAGCGCGCCGTGGTAGTCGGACTCGGCGCGGCGTTCGACGACGAACCCGTCGATGAGTCCGCCGCCCTCGCGGCGGCCTCCGTGCACCTGGTGGGAGCCGGCGCCGAAGCGGACGCGGACGCGGACTCCGGGCTGCGCGGTCTCGGCGAGGTCGGCGGGGACGGCGTAGTCCCACAGCTGGTCGAGGTGGAGCACGCCCTTGTTGACGAGGATCCGGGCGACGGGCAGCTCTTCGGCGAGGGCCGCTCCGCGCCAGGTCCGCGGCTTGGCCTTGGGCGCCTTGGCCTTCGCCTCGGCGATCGTCTCCCGGATCAGCGCGAGCTGTTCCGGCGGACCGCCCGGCCCGCTCCGTTCCCCCGCGTCATTGGTGCTGCTCACACCCGCATTCTTACCAAACCCCACCGACAACGGCGGGGCCCGGCGGCGGCGCCGGGCGCCGGTGCGGTGTCCCGGGCACGCGCGAGGCCCCGGACCGCTGGGGTCCGGGGCCTCGCGTTCGGCGGTCCTACCGCCGGGGGGTCTTACAGACCGGCGGCGGCGCGCAGGGCGTCGACGCGGTCGGTGCGCTCCCAGGTGAAGTCCGGCAGCTCGCGGCCGAAGTGGCCGTAGGCGGCGGTCTGGGCGTAGATCGGGCGGAGCAGGTCGAGGTCGCGGATGATCGCGGCCGGACGCAGGTCGAAGACCTGGCCGATCGCGTCCTCGATCTTCTGCACGTCCACCTTGTGGGTGCCGAAGGTCTCGACGAAGAGGCCCACGGGCTCGGCCTTGCCGATGGCGTACGCGACCTGGACCTCGCAGCGCGCGGCGAGGCCGGCGGCGACGACGTTCTTCGCGACCCAGCGCATGGCGTAGGCGGCGGAGCGGTCGACCTTGGAGGGGTCCTTGCCGGAGAAGGCGCCGCCGCCGTGGCGGGCCATGCCGCCGTAGGTGTCGATGATGATCTTGCGGCCGGTGAGGCCGGCGTCGCCCATCGGGCCGCCGATCTCGAAGCGCCCGGTCGGGTTGACGAGGAGGCGGTAGCCCTCGGTGTCGAGCTTGATGCCTTCGGCCGCGAGCTGTGTCAGGACGTGCTCGACGACCTCGCGGCGGATGTCCGGGGTCAGGAG
>NZ_JBSGWY010000030.1:0-12419 GCF_053609145.1 Streptomyces sp. NPDC054961
CAGGCCCCTGCGCCACCGGGGTCGGGCGGGCCCACCCCCACCACCCCCCCCCCCCTTCACCCGCGGGGCGGGGGGGGGGGGCGGGGCGGCGCCCCCCCTCGGCGGTACCTGGCTCCTGCGTCGCCGGGCGAGCGGCACGCGGAGCTGACGGACGCCCACCGCGGCTCCGGCCGCGGTCCGACCGGTACCGTCCCCCGTCGCCCGCCCCGCGAGGTCCCCCCCGTTCGCGGGGCCGGGCGACGGCCCGTCACCACGACGGCAGCGGCAACAGCAACGACAGCGCGACGGCAAGGGGGCCTCGCATGGGCATGGACGCAAGCCTGGCCCGCCGCGGCGGGCTCGTCGCCCTCGCCGTCTGCATCGGCGTCTGGCTCGTCGGCAGCGGTTCCCGTGAGCCGGTCCGGCCGCCGCTGCCCTCCCCCGGCGAGGCCCTGAGCGCCCAGGCCCAGTATCCCGGTGCCATCGCCGCGCTCCCCGGATCCCCGCCGACCCGCATCCGGATCCCCTCGATCCGGGTGGACGCCCCCCTGACCGGGCTGGGCCTGCAGTCCGACGGCAGCCTGCAGGTGCCGCCGCCCGCCCGCCGGGACCTGGCGGGCTGGTACCGCGACGGGACCACCCCGGGCGCCACCGGCACCGCGGTCGTCGCCGGTCACGTGGACGACGCCACCGGCCCGGCGGTCTTCTACCACCTCGGGGCGCTGCACCGCGGCGCCCTGATCGAGATCACCCGCGAGGACGGGAGCACGGCCGTGTTCACGGTCCACGCGGTCGAGGTCTACGACGCCAAGGCCTTCCCCGACTCCCGCGTGTACGGCACGTCGCCGCGCGCCGAGCTCCGCGTCATCACCTGCGGCGGGGGCTTCTCCCCGCGCACCGGCTACCGGGGCAACGTGGTCGTCTTCGCCCATCTCACGGGCACGTACTGACCCTTCCGCTCCCGCCCGGACCGCGAAACACTAGGTCCGTTCCTGCGCCGACGGGCCCGTGCGGACGACCGCCTGGTCGCCCCGGGGACCGAACAGGTGCAGGATCTCCACCGCGTTCGCGTCGGCGGGCCCGAACCAGTGGGGTTCGCTCGTGTCGAACTCGGCCACCTCGCCCGGCCGGAGGGTGAACGTGCGCTCCCCGATGACGAGGCGGAGCTCGCCCGCGAGCACGTAGAGCCATTCGTACCCGGCGTGGGTGACGAGCTTCGGTTCGCGGTACGAGAGCACCTGCTTGAACACCTGGACCCGGCCCGGGTATTGCGTCAGGGGCACCAGCACGCTTCCCCGCTCCCGGCGGAGGGGTTTCAGGTGCACGCGGGGGTCGCCGGTGACCGGCGCCGACACCAGCTGGTCCAGGGCGACGCGGTGGGCGCGCGCCAGCGGGATGAGCAGTTCGAGCGCCGGACGCCGCTTGCCCGACTCCAGCCGCGACAGGGTGCTCACGGAGATCCCGGTGTCCTGAGCGAGCGCCTCGAGGGTGAGTCCGCGGTCGCGGCGCAGGGCGCGGAGCCGTGGTCCGATGCCGTCGAGCGTCCGGGCGAGTTCGGGGTCCATGCGGACCATTTTGCAGGATCGGCAAATTCTCTGGGCCGCGGCCGGCGCCGGATCCGAGCATGGGCCTGCGGAGAAGAACGGCGTACGGCGGACGGCGGGGACCGGAGGCCGGACGCGCCCCCCGACCGAAGGCGGACCCAGTGACCACGACCCTTGCGGCTCCTGCCGTGCCCGCGCCGCGTACGCGCCGACGGTGGACGGTCCTGGCCGTCTGCGCGCTGAGCATGTTCCTCGTCGGCGTGGACACCACCATCGTCAACGTGGGCCTGCCCGTGATCGGGCGCGGCCTGGACGCGGGCACGCACGGTCTGGAATGGGTCGTGGACGCCTACACCGTGGTCCTGGCCAGCCTCCTCATCGTCTCGGGCGCCCTCGCGGACCGCTTCGGGCGCCGCCGCGTCTTCCGGTGCGGGCTGGTCCTCTTCGGCGCCGCCTCCCTGGTCTGCGCGCTGGCTCCGTCGCTCGGCGTCCTCGTCGCGGCGCGCGCCGTCCAGGGCGTCGGGGCCTCGATGCTGAGCCCGGTGGCCCTGGCGATCGTCGTGAACGTGATGCCCGACCCGCGGGAGCGGGCCCGCGCGATCGGCGTGTGGGCGTCGGTCTTCGGGCTCAGCATGGCCGCGGGCCCGGTGATCGGCGGGGCCCTCGTCGGGGCCTTCGGCTGGCGTTCGGTGTTCTGGATCAACGCGCCGGTCATCGTCGCCGCGCTCGTCCTGATCGCGGTCTTCGTGCCGGAGTCCCGCGGCCGCGCCCGACGGCTCGACCTGCCCGGCCAGGTGCTCCTCACGGCGGCCCTGTGCGTCTCGGTCGGCGTCCTCATCGAAGGGCCCCGCATCGGCTGGACCTCGGTCCCGGCCCTGGGCTGCTCCACGGCCGCCGGGCTGGCGACGGCCGGATTCGTCCGGGTCGAACTGCGCCGGAGCGAACCTCTGATGGACCTCGGGCTCTTCCGGCGGCCCCCCTTCGCCTCGGCGGCCCTGGGCGCCGTGGCGCTGTTCGCCGCGCTCAGCGTGACCCTCCTGCTCAACACCCTCTACCTTCAGGAAGCCCGCGGCTGGACCCCGCTCGCGGCGGGGACGGCGACGCTGCCCATGGCGCTCGGGGCCACCGTGTGCGCACCGTGGTCCGGCAGCCTGGTGGGCCGCCTCGGGCCGGTGCGGCCGCTCGTCCTCGCGGGCGCCTTCACGGCCGCCGGCGGGCTCTGCCTGGTCGGCCTGGGGCCGGACACGAGCGTCCTGCTGCTCCTGTCGTCCTACCTGTTCATCGGCATCGGGTTCGGCTTCGCCAACGCGCCGCTCACCCATACGGCTGTCAACGGCCTGCCCGCGTCCCGGGCGGGCGTGGCCGGGGCGATCACCTCCACCGCGCGCCAGATCGGCTCGGCGGTCGGCATCGCCGTCGCCGGGGGGCTGGTCGCGGGCGTCGGCCCGGACGGCCTCGCCCGCGCGACCCGTCCCGGATGGCTGCTCGTGACGGCCTGCGGACTGTTCCTGTTCCTCGTGGCGCGGGCCTCCCGGCCGAAGGACCCCGCTGCCTGATCCCTGCGACCCGGCGGCGGCCGGGTCCGCTCCCCTCCGGCGCCGGGTCCACGACCCCGCGCGCCGGCAGGCCTCAGGGGGCGGCGGCGACGACGGCCTCGGCGCCGCCGGGCCGCCCGGAGCCCGGCAGCCCGCGGGGGTCCGGGCCCTCCGCGCCCACCAGCCGGCCGGCGGAGCTCCCGAGGGCCTGCCGGAGCGGTTCCTCCAGGTACGGCCGGATGCCGAGGAGGGGACGCACGTCCGTGCGGAGGGGGCGGGAGGGCCCCTGGGGCGCGAGGACCAGCGGCCGGATGCCCGGTACGGTCGCGGCGCGCAGCAGGGTTTCGTCCGAGTGGGCGCGGCGGGCGGAGGTCACCCCGTCGTGGCGGGCGAGCGGATCGCTCGTCCGGGTGCGGTGGAACATCCAGGCGGCGACGGGCGCCATCCGGGTGGCGGCGATGTCGAAGTGGCAGAAGGCGAGCGCCGGTGAGTCGGCCTGGGCTTCGAAGAACTCCGCGAGCGCGGGGCCGCGCAGGTGGTGCAGCAGGCCGGAGGAGACGTAGACGGTGGCGACCTCCGCGAGGTCGAAGGCGTTGCCGTGGACGAACCGGCAGTCGAGCCCCTCGGCGCGGGCCAGCCGGTCGGCCTCGGCGACGAGCGCGCCGTTCAGGTCGGCCCCGACGAGTTCGACGCCCGGCCCCAGCGCGCCGGTGGCCGCGAGCCGCCGTACGAGGTGGCCGGGCCCGCAGCCGATGTCGACGAGGCGGAAGCGGCCGCGGCGGCCCGCGATCTCGCGGATGGTCTCGAACAGCGGTCCGAGCACCTCCACCAGCCGTTCGGCGGTGCCCAGTTCCTCGTCGAGCCGCTGCGTCGCGGCGTGGACGCCGATCAGCAGGCGGTCCACGGCGAGCGGGTCGAGCACGTCGTCGGGTCCGGCCGGAAGTCCGGCGGCGATGCGGGCCGCGTGCCGGTCCCCGCACGCGTCGAGCGCGCGGACCACGTCACTTCGGCGCACCGGCAGCCGGGCGCCGCTGCGCGGGTCGAAGACGGCGATCAGATCGACTATTTCGAGGTGGGGCACGTCCGGAACCCTACGCCCAGGTCAGCCCCACTGTTCGAGACCCAGCTTGATGACCAGGGCCCCGACGACCGTGAGGAGGACGCCGCGGACGAACCCGGTCCCCTTGCGCAGGGCCATCGCGGCTCCGATCATGGCGCCGGCGAGGTTGAACACCGCCATCAGGGCGGCCAGTTGCCACAGCACCATGCCCTGGTACGCGAACATCGCGAGCGCCCCGGCGTTGGTGCACACGTTGACGATCTTCGCGGTGGCGGAGGCGGTGACCAGGTCCAGGTGGAGCAGTGCCGTCAGGGCCAGGACGAGGAAGGTGCCGGTGCCGGGCCCGATGAGGCCGTCGTAGAAGCCGATGCCGAGGCCGGCCAGGGCGATGGTGAGCAGCACCCGCTGCCTGCTGACGGGCGAGGCGCCGGGGGCCGTTCCGAAGGCGGGACGGAAGACGACGAAGCCCGCGACCACCACCAGCACGGCCATGATCAGCGGGCGCAGCGCGTCCTTGCTGATCCCGCCGGCCAGCGCGGCCCCGCCCATCGATCCGGCGAGGGCGGCCAGGCCGATGCGGACGGCGAGTTTCACGTCCACCCGGGTCTTGCGCAGGTACGTCACGGCGGCGCCCGCTGTGCCGACGATGGCCACGGCCTTGTTGGTGCCGAGGACGGTGGCGGGGTGGGCGTGCGGCAGTCCGAGCAGCAGGGCGGGCAGGAGCAGCAGGCCCCCGCCGCCCACGACGGCGTCGATCCAACCGGCCGCGGCGGCGGCCACGCACAGAGTGACGATCATGGTCGTCGGTATGTCAGGCACGGACCCGACCCTATGGAGCGGTTGGGTGCACTGGCCATCAATCCCCGGAAACTTGCGCAAAGGTTGAGCTTTGCCGGGCCGGCGCCCGGTCCGGGGCCACCGGGGAGGCCGGGTCCACCGCCGCCGTCAGCACGGTCGCGGCCAGCACGCTGGCCAGCCCGAGCCCGGCCGCGAGGCGCCGGGCGGGCGGTACGGAGGCCAGTGCGGCCCGGACGGCGTGCGCCGGCGAGGTGCGGGGCCTGCGGTGGCGGGCGGCGGCCCGGGGCACGGCCGACGGCCCCGCCCCGGCTCTCACGGACACGGGCAGGGCGACGTGCAGCGGGTGACGCATGATGCGGCGACCTCTCGGGATCGGAAGGCTGGGGAGCCCGGGCACGGTCAGGAGCTGAAGCACTCGCTGTGGATGCGGCCGGCCGGCACCCCGGCCCGCAGCAGCGCGGTCCGGGTGGCCTCCGCCATCCCGGGCGGCCCGCACAGGTACACGTCGTGCTCCGCCAGGTCCGGCACCAGCGCGGTGAGCGCCTGGGGTGCCAGCGGATCGTAGGCGGCGCCCGACGGCCCGAGCAGGTAGTGCAGCCCCGCCCGCCGTTCGGCGGCGATGGCCTCCAGCTCGGAGCGCAGGACGAGCTGCTCCTCGCCCCCGGCCCGGTAGAGCAGGGTGATGTCCCCGGGCCCGCCGGGCAGGGTCTCGAAGAGCGTCCGCATCGGGGTGATGCCGACCCCGCCGGCGATCAGGAGCACCTTGGACCGGGTGCGCCGGGCGGCGGTGAGCGCGCCGAAGGGCCCGGTGGCGATGACCCGGGTGCCGGGCCGCAGCCGCCGGATCCGGCGGGAGTGGCCGCCCAGGGCCTTCACGGTGATGCGCAGGGTGTCCCCGCGGACCGGCGCCGACAGCGAGAACGGCAGCGCGGTGTGCCAGAGCCTGCGCTGCAGGAAGCGCCAGCGCAGGTACTGCCCCGGCTCGGCGCGCAGCTCCGCGAGGTGCTCCCCGTAGACGACGACGGAGACCACTCCGGGGCCCTCGACGTGGACCCCGGCGACCCGCAGCGCGTGCCGCAGGGCCTGGCGGACGGGGACCACGGCGCGGTACCAGACGAGCAGGACGGCGACGACGGCGTGCGCGAGGGCCCAGAACCAGGCGACGGGGCCCAGGTCGGGTCCGGCGAGCTGGTGGCCGAAGGCGAGGGCGGCGGCGAGGTAGACGAGCAGGTGCACCCCGCGCCAGGTCTCGTGCGGGACCCGTCGGCGTACGGAGCGGGCGGAGGTGACGCCGACGGCGGCCAGGAGGACGCTGCCCGCCACCGCGGCGGCCACGGCCGGGTAGCCGAGCAGCTCCCGGACGGCGGAGAGCACGTCGACGCCTTCGTGGACGGCGTAGCCGCAGAGCGCGAGGAGTCCGTGGCCGAAACAGAGCAGCAGGACGTGGCGGCCGCCCCGCGCGTGCCAGCGGGCGAGCCGGTCGGCGCCGACCCCGTGCTCCACGGCGGGGACCCGGGCCATCAGGAACAGCAGGACGAGGACCCCGTACCCGGCGAACAGGCCGGACAGGTGGGCGGCGGTCGCGAACAGGGCGTCGAGCCGGGCCGAGGGACGCACCTGGGCCGCCCACAGCAGGGCCACGACCCCCGCTCCGCCCAGCATCCCGCCCTTGACCCGCACCGCCGCATCTCGCATACGGGCCACGCTAAGGGCGGTCCGGAGGGCTCCCCGGTCCTCCGGATGATCCTTAAGGCGGCCTTGAGGAACGCCTCACGGGCCCTTAACCCGCGCGCTGAGGTCGGCGTTCCGTCAGGGAAACAGAGGCGGTGCCGTGGGGAAACAGCGGCCGCGCACTCTCATGTCATGACCTCGAAAAAGCAGCGCGTGGTGGTGATCGGCGCCGGGCTCGCGGGCCTGCGGCTCGCCGCCCGGCTGGGCGGGGACGTGTGCGTCCTCGGCGAGGAGCCGCACGTCCCGTACAACCGGGTGCTCCTGGCGGAGGTACTGGCGGGCCGCTACGCGCCGGAGGTCACGGCCCTGCCGGCCGCGGGCCCGGCGCTGCGCCGCGGCGTGCGGGCGGTGCGGATCGACCGGGCGGAGCAGGTCGTGCACTGCGACGACGGAACGGTCGAACCGTACGACCGGCTGGTGCTGGCCACCGGGTCGAACCCGGTCCTGCCGCCCCTGCGGGGCCTGTTCGCACCCGAGGGGCGCGAACTCCCCCACGGGGTGCACGCGTTCCGCACCATGGACGACTGCCTGGCCCTGTCGGAGGCCGTACGGCCCGGCGTGCGCGCGGTGGTGATCGGCGGCGGCCTCCTCGGCGTCTCGGCGGCCCGCGCCCTCGCCGAGCGCGGCGCCCAGGTGGTCCTGACCCAGCAGGGCGAGCGCCTGATGGAGCGCCAGCTCGACGCGGACGCCTCCGCCCTGCTGCACGCGCACCTGACCTCGATGGGCATCGAGATCCACACGGAATGCCGCGTCCGGGGCCTGGCCACGGCCCCCGCGGGTCCGCTGCCGGGGGCCGGCCGGAACCCGGCTCCGTCCGGGGGCCTCCCCGGACGCGTTCCGGGAACGCGGGAGGCACGGGTCCGGGCGGAGCCCGCGGGCCCCCGCCGGGCCACCGGCGTCGAACTCGCCGACGGCTACCGCCTCGACGCCGACCTCGTCGTCCTCGCCTGCGGCGTGCGGCCCCGCACCGGCCTCGCGCTGGCGGCCGGCCTCGACGTCCGCACCGGCGTCGTCGTCGACGACCGGCTGTGCACCAGCGACCCCCGCATCCACGCCATCGGCGACTGCGCCGAGCACGCGGGCCGGGTCTACGGCCTGGCCGGGCCCGCCCTGGAACAGGCCGAGGCGCTCGCCAAGGTCCTTCTCGGCACCGGCCGGGGCCTCGGCGTCCCTCCGGAGACCACCACGGTCCAGGACGCCGGCCAGGACCCGGGCGGCGCCGCCCCGTCCCCCTACACCGGCACCCGGGCCCTGACCCGCCTCACCCTCACCGCCGCGGACACCGGCGGCCGCCCCCTCGACCTCGCCGCCTTCGGCGAGACCACCCCGCTCCCCGGCGACGACGTGGTCCGGCTCACCGACGCCACCCGCCGCACCTACCGCAAGGTCGTCGTCCGCGGCGACCGCCTCGTCGGCGGGGTCCTGCTCGGCGAACTCTCCAGCGTGGGCGCCCTCGCCCGGGGCTGGGAGGACGACTGCTCGCTCGACACCGCGACCGACGTGTACCACCTGCTCACCGACGACGGAGGCTCCTGATCATGGCCGCAGCCACGCCCACGCCCACTCCCGCCATCGTGCTCATCGGCCACGGCATGGTCGGCCAGCGCTACCTGGAGGCGCTCGCCGAGCTCGGTGCCACCGCCACGCACCGGATCACCGTGCTCTGCGAGGAGCCCCGGCCCGCCTACGACCGCGTGCACCTGACCTCGTACTTCTCCGGGAGCACCCCCGAGGACCTGTCGATGACCCCGGCCTCCTTCATGGCGGAGCACGGGATCACCCTCCACCTCGACGACCCCGCCGAGACCATCGACCGGGACGCCCGCACCGTCACCTCCCGCTCGGGGCGCGTGATCCCGTACGACGTGCTCGTCCTGGCGACCGGCAGCTACCCCTTCGTGCCGCCCGTCCCCGGCAAGGACGCCCCGGGCTGTTTCGTCTACCGCACCATCGAGGACCTCCTCGCGATCGAGGAGTACGCCAAGACCCGGACCTCGGGCGCCGTCGTCGGCGGCGGACTGCTCGGGCTGGAGGCCGCCGGCGCGCTCCAGGGCCTCGGGCTCGCCACCCGCGTCGTGGAGTTCGCGCCCCGCCTGATGCCCGTCCAGGTCGACGAGGGCGGCGGAGCGGCCCTGCTGCGCACCATCGAGAACATGGGACTCACCGTCCACACCGGGGTCGGCACCCAGGAGGTCGTCACCGGCGAGGACGGCTCGGTCAGCGGCATGAAGCTGTCGGACGGTTCCGTCGTCCCCGCCGACCTGGTCGTCTTCTCCGCCGGCGTCCGCCCCCGCGACCAGCTCGCCCGCGCGTCCGGCCTGAGCGTGGGCGAGCGCGGGGGCATCGCCGTCGACGCCCGCTGCCGCACCTCCGACCCGCACGTCTACGCCATCGGCGAGTGCGCACTGGCCGCCGACGGCCGCGTCTACGGCCTGGTCGCCCCCGGGTACGAGATGGCCGAGACGGCCGCCGAGGACCTGCTGGGCCGCGAGAAGGAGTTCACCGGGGCCGACCTCTCCACCAAGCTCAAGCTGCTCGGCGTGGACGTGGCCTCCTTCGGCGACGCGCACGGCGCCACCGAGGGCAGCCTGGACGTCGTCTACTCCGACTCCCGCTCCGGGGTCTACAAGAAGGTGGTCGTCTCCGCCGAGGGCGTGCTGCTCGGCGGCGTCCTGGTCGGTGACGCCGACTCCTACGGCCTGCTGCGCCCCCTCACCGGCTCCGTCCCGCCCGTCACCCCCGAGCAGCTGGTGCTGCCCGCCGGGGCCGGGGCGCCGGTGTCGCTCGGCCCGGCCTCGCTGCCCGACACGGCGGTGATCTGCTCCTGCCACAACGTCACCAAGAAGGCCATCACCGCCTGCGCGACCCTGCCCGAGGTGAAGAAGTGCACCAAGGCGGGCACCGGTTGCGGCAGCTGCCTCAAGGTGATCGGCCAGCTGCTGCCGGCCGCCGCCGACAAGGGCCTGTGCGGCTGCTTCCCCTTCACCCGGGCCGAGCTGTACGAGATCGTCCGCACCCTGCGCGTGACCTCGTTCGAGCAGTTCCTCGACAGCCACGGCCGGGAGAGCGCCCGGGGAGGCGAGGGATGCGAGGTCTGCAAGCCGGCCTTCGGCTCGGTCATCGCCTCGCTCGCCGCCACCCTCGGCGCGAGCGGCTACGTCCTGGACCGTGAACAGGCCGCCCTCCAGGACACCAACGACCACTTCCTCGCGAACCTGCAGCGCAACGGCTCGTACTCGGTGGTCCCGCGCATTCCCGGCGGCGAGATCACCCCCGACAAGCTCATCGTGATCGGCGAGGTGGCCCGCGACTTCGGGCTCTACACGAAGATCACCGGAGGCCAGCGCATCGACCTCTTCGGCGCGAGCGTGGACCAGCTCCCGCAGATCTGGGCCCGGCTCGTCGACGCCGGATTCGAGTCCGGGCACGCCTACGGCAAGGCCCTGCGGACGGTGAAGTCCTGCGTGGGCCAGACCTGGTGCCGCTACGGGGTCCAGGACTCCGTGCGCATGGCCATCGACCTGGAGCTGCGCTACCGGGGCCTGCGCGCCCCGCACAAGCTGAAGTCGGCGGTATCCGGCTGCGCCCGCGAGTGCGCGGAGGCCCAGAGCAAGGACTTCGGGGTCATCGCCACGGCGAGCGGCTGGAACCTCTACGTCGGCGGCAACGGCGGAGCCACCCCGCGCCACGCCGACCTGCTGGCCCAGGACCTGTCCGACGCCGAACTGATCCGGCTCATCGACCGGTTCCTGATGTTCTACATCCGCACCGCCGACCGGCTGGAGCGCACGTCCACCTGGCTGGAGCGGCTCGAGGGGGGCCTCGACCACCTGCGGGACGTGGTCGTGCACGACTCGCTCGGACTGTGCGCGGAGCTGGAGTCGCTGATGGCGGACCACGTGGCGCACTACCGGGACGAGTGGGCCGAGACGCTGGACGACCCGGAGCGGCTGCGCCGGTTCGTGTCCTTCGTCAACGCGCCCGGCGCCCCCGACCCGACCGTGAAGTTCGTCCCCGAGCGCGACCAGGTCAAGCCCGACCTGACCATCCTGACCCTCGAGCCCGTTGGATCCCTGGGAGGTACCCGATGACCGTCGAACTGCAGGTGGCCGAAGGCTGGCTGACGGTGTGCGAGCTGTCCGCACTGGTGCCGGGGCGCGGGGTCGCGGCCCTGCTGCCGGACGGGAGCCAGGCCGCGGTGTTCGTCGACCGCAAGGGGCGCGCGTACGCCATCGGCAACCGCGATCCCTTCACCGGGGCGCACGTGCTCTCGCGCGGGCTGGTCGGTTCGGCGGCCGGGCGGGCCTTCGTGGCCTCGCCGCTGCTCAAGCAGCGCTTCGACCTGGAGTCGGGGCGCTGCCTGGACGACGACGAGGTGACGGTCCGTACGTTCCCGGTGCGGACCGCCGCGACCTCGGCCTGAGCTCAGGACTGGACCATCGCCGGGTCCATCCACATGATCTCCCAGGTGTGGCCGTCGAGGTCGTCGAAGGCGCGGCCGTACATGACGCCGTGGTCCTGCGCGGGGCGGGGTTCGGTGGCCCCGCCCGCCACGGCCCCGTCGACGAGCTCGTCGACCTTGTCCCGGCTCTCGGCGCTCAGGCAGAGCAGGACCTCGGAGGTCTTGGCGGAGTCGGCGATCTCCTTGTGCGTGAACTCCTTGTAGCGGGCCTCGGTGAGGAGCATGGCGACGATCGTGTCGCTGATGACCATGGAGGCGCAGTTCTCGTCGGTGAACTGGGCGTTGAAGGAGTAGCCGAGCTTCCCCCAGAAGGTCTTGCTGGCCTCGAGGTCCTTGACCGGCAGGTTGACGAAGATCATGGTGGCGGACATCTCGGTCCCTCTTCTCTCGGTGCGCTCCGGGTGCTCCCGTTGCTTTCGAGGGGTAGACCGGGCTTCCCGGCGGAACTCATCTCTCCCGGCGAAAGTTTTTCGAGATTCTTTCGTCGCGCGCGAACCCGCAGGTCAGACGGGGTCGGCCGGCGTCAGGTGAGAGAGTGGAGCCGCAGGGCGGCCAGCGGGACGAAGCCGAGCCCGTCCCCGCCCTCCCCCGAGACCTCCACGCCGTTGAGCCGCTTGTGCAGGGTCAGCGCGATCCGCTCGCCCATCGCCTTGGCGCGCTCGGCGTTCGGCCCCGCGTGCAGTCCGTCGATCGTGGCGCGCCACAGCTGCACCCAGCGGCCGAAGTCCTCGGCGGTCATCTCGCGGGCCGAGTGGAGGGCGGCGTGCGGGGCGAAGGCGTTGCGCCGGTAGTCGGCGGTGCGGAACAGGGCCCGCTCCCAGAAGTCGGTGATCCGGGGCAGGTGCACGTCGAGGTCGGTGCCGGCGATCTCGGTGAAGAACGGCCCGATCCCCGGGTCGGCGAAGGCGGCCGTGTAGAAGCGGCGCAGCACGACGTCGAGGTCGGCGCGGCCGGAGAGGTCGGCGCGCCCGGCGCGGCCGGAGAGGCCGGCTTCGGCGGGGACGGGAGTCATGGGACCACCATCCTCCCGCACCCGCGTCCTCCCCAGGGCTGAAAGTCCCGCAATACGTCACCGCGGAGGATCCGTATCCCCGGACCCGTCCGATTGTCGAACAGGTGCACGCAATGCGACCGCGCGTAGGCGCTCCGCTACGAGGAGTTCCGGATAGCGCACCGATATCCCGAAATTCCTCCTCCGGGATTCCCTCGATCCGTCGGCGCCCTGCCATTCGAAATAGACATCATGTCAACCGGCGCGCTCCGCCGGGTTCGGCGGCCGTGCCCCGGCGGGGGGGGGGGGGCGCGGGGGG
>NZ_JBSGWY010000030.1:12429-22610 GCF_053609145.1 Streptomyces sp. NPDC054961
CGCGTTTTCCCTCCCCCCCGGGGGCCCCGACCTAAACAAAATAAAAACAAGGCCACCGGCGGCGCCCGGCGGGGGGGGGGGGGGGGCCCCCGGGGGGGGGCCCGCCCCGGGGCCGCGGCGGCTCACGAGGTCGCGGTCCCGCCCTTGAGCAGCGCGGCTCCCAGCGGGGTCACCGTGTGCAGGACGGAGTTGCCCCGGCGCAGGGTGGTGACGAGGCCGGCCTCGCGCATCACCCCTGCGTGCTGGCTCGCGGAGGCCAGCGAGACCCCGGCGCGCCGGGCCAGCTCGCTCGTCGTGGCCCCGTCGCCGATCGCCTGGAGGACCACCGAGCGGGTGTGCCCGACCAGCTTGCCCAGGGTGCGCTGGCGGTACCGGCGCTGCTCCTCCACGGGGCGCCCCGCCTCGCCGCCGGGCTGCGCGGAGGCCAGCTCCGCCGCCGCCGGGTAGACCAGTACCGGCGGGAGCTCCGGGTCGTGCAGGGTCACCGCCGTGCGCCGGCAGAAGAAGGACGGCTGGAGCAGCAGCCCGCGCCCCCGTAGCCGTACGTCCCGGTCCACGGGGTAGTCGCACTCCAGCACCGGAGCCCGCCAGCGCAGCATCGGCGGCAGCGAGGCCAGCAGTTCGTCCGCTCCGCCGTCGAGCAGCGCCCGGCCGCGTGCGGCCCGCTCGGCCTCGATCTGGGCCTGGATGTGGCTCCAGTACGGCTCCACGGCCGCCCGGTGGTAGCCGCGCAGTTCACCGAGGAGCCGGGGCAGGTGCGCGGTGGCGCCCTCCATGAAGTCCCGCAGGCGCCTCGGTACGGCTCCGTCGGAGGCCGTGCCCGCGCCGGCGGCCCCGGGCATCCCGAAGGCCGCGGCCATGCCGGAGCCCGCCCCCGCGCTCCGGCCGAGCAGCACGAGCTCGCTCCGCATCCGCTCGGGACGGATCGCGCGCAGCGCGTCGAGCCCGACGTCCCATCCGTACTTCCCCTCCACGGGGGTGAGGAAATCGGGGAAATATCCGCGACTCGGTATCAGTGCGCCGAGGAGTCGCGTCTCACCATTCAACCTGCTCCGGGTTTCCGTACGCCAATCGCCGAAGAGCCGGGTATCTCGCCGGTCCCTCAGACGGTGAAAACTCAATATTGTTTCCCACAACGCATCCGGACGTCCTGCCATCCTTAAGCGTGCCAGGTCCACTCCAGTGAAATGGATACGCAGCACCGAACCCCCACCTGTGCAACCGCAATCCCCCCGCCCCATGAGTATGCACGCCGTCACACGTGGTCACCATGGCCTTTCAGCCACAGTTGAAACCCCTTTCGGCGGGGGCGTGACAACCGAAATCCTGTACTCCGCCGGGCACACTCCGGCGCGACCGAAACGCTCCGCGAAGGCCGTGGGGGGCTTTGCGGGGCCTGGCGGTCGGTCGCACCGGGAAGCGCCGACGTGTCCGGCGGATAGGCGGCAGGCGGTGGACGGGTGGGGATCCGTCCACCGCCTGTTGCCGTAAAGACCTTTGGAACAACATTGAACGAATACTCGCCCGGGGGAACCACGGAACAGCCGGGACAAGGAACAGCCGGGAAATAGACGCGCCTGCCCAGGGGCGTCAGGGAACCCGGGCAGGCGCGGTCTCGTGGGCCCCGGTGTCAGGGCCGGTGGGCGGTCAGCGGCTGTCGCTGCCCTTCGACTCGGCGGCGGCGCGGCCGGCCTCCAGGCGCGCGACGGGGATCCGGAACGGCGAGCAGGAGACGTAGTCGAGTCCGACCTCGTGGAAGAAGTGGACGGACTCGGGGTCGCCGCCGTGCTCTCCGCAGACGCCGAGCTTGAGGTCGGGGCGGGTGGCCCGGCCGGCCTGGACGGCACTGCGGACCAGCGCGCCGACACCGTCGCGGTCGATGGTCTCGAAGGGCGAGACCCCGAAGATGCCCTTCTCCAGGTACGCGGTGAAGAAGCTGGCCTCGACGTCGTCGCGGGAGAAGCCCCACACCGTCTGGGTCAGGTCGTTCGTGCCGAAGGAGAAGAACTGCGCGGCCTCGGCGATCTGGCCGGCGGTCAGCGCGGCGCGCGGCAGCTCGATCATGGTGCCGATGGTCAGCTTGAGGCTGGTGCCGGTGGCGGCCTCCACCTCGGCGATGACCCGGTCGGCCTCCTCGCGGACGATCTCCAGCTCCTGGACGGTGCCCACGAGCGGGACCATGATCTCGGCGCGCGGGTCGCCCTTGGCGTTCTTGCGCTCGGCCGCGGCCTCGGCGATCGCCCGGACCTGCATGGCGAACAGGCCGGGGATGACCAGGCCCAGACGGACACCGCGCAGACCCAGCATCGGGTTCTGCTCGTGCAGCTTGTGCACGGCCTGGAGCAGGCGCAGGTCGTTCTCGTTGGCGTCCTTGCGGGACTCGGCGAGGGCGACGCGCACCGACAGCTCGGTGATGTCGGGCAGGAACTCGTGCAGCGGCGGGTCGAGCAGGCGGACGGTGACGGGCAGGCCGTCCATCGCCTCGAACAGCTCGACGAAGTCCTTCTTCTGCAGCGGCAGGAGGGCGCTCAGCGCCGCCTCGCGCTCCTTGTCGGTGTCCGCGAGGATCAGGTTCTCGACCAGCTCGCGGCGCTCGCCGAGGAACATGTGCTCGGTGCGGCACAGGCCGATGCCCTGGGCGCCGAAGCGGCGGGCGCGCAGCGCGTCCTCGGCGTTGTCGGCGTTGGCCCGGACGCGCAGCCGGCGCACGCGGTCGGCGTAGGCCATGATCCGGTGCACGGCGGCGACGAGCTCGTCGGCGTCGTCGGCGCCGGCGTGCATGCGGCCCTCGAAGTACTCGACGACCGGGGACGGTACGACGGGTACCTCTCCGAGGTAGACCTTGCCGGTGGAGCCGTCGATGGAGACGACGTCACCCTCTTCGACGACCGTCCCGCCCACCGTCATGCGGCGGCGCTTGGTGTCGACCTCGAGGTCCTCGGCGCCGCAGACGCAGGTCTTGCCCATGCCGCGGGCGACGACGGCGGCGTGCGAGGTCTTGCCGCCGCGCGAGGTCAGGATGCCCTCGGAGGCGATCATGCCGTCCAGGTCGTCCGGGTTGGTCTCGCGGCGGATCAGGATGACCTTCTCGCCGGAGCGGGACCACTTGACGGCCGTGTAGGAGTCGAAGACGGCCTTGCCGACGGCCGCGCCCGGGGAGGCGGCGATGCCGCGGCCGAGCAGCTGGGTCGTGGCGCTCTCGTCGAAGCGCGGGAACATCAGCTGCGCGAGCTGGGCGCCGTTGACGCGCTGGAGCGCCTCGGCCTCGTCGATGAGGCCCTGGTCGACGAGCTGGGTGGCGATGCGGAAGGCGGCGCCGGCGGTGCGCTTGCCGACGCGGGTCTGCAGCATCCACAGCTGGCCGCGCTCGATGGTGAACTCGATGTCGCAGAGATCCTTGTAGTGGGTCTCCAGCGTCGTCATGATCGTCATGAGCTGGTCGTACGAGGTCTTGTCGATCGTCTCCAGGTCCGCCAGCGGGACGGTGTTGCGGATACCCGCCACCACGTCCTCGCCCTGGGCGTTCTGGAGGTAGTCGCCGTAGACGCCCGCGTGGCCGCTGGCCGGGTCGCGGGTGAAGGCGACGCCGGTGCCCGAGTCGGGGCCGAGGTTGCCGAAGACCATGGAACAGATGTTGACGGCGGTGCCCAGGTCGCTCGGGATGCGCTCCTGGCGACGGTAGAGCTTGGCGCGGTCGGTGTTCCAGGAGTTGAAGACCGCCTCGACGGCGAGGTCCATCTGCTCGCGGGCGTCCTGCGGGAACTCGCGGCCGGCCTCCTTCGCGACGATCTTCTTGAAGCGCGTGACGAGCTTCTTGAGGTCGGCGGCGTCGAGGTCGGTGTCGACGGTGACCTTCTTGGCGGCCTTGGCCTCGTCGAGGGCGTCCTCGAAGAGCTCGCCGTCCACGCCGAGCACGGTCTTGCCGAACATCTGGATGAGGCGGCGGTAGGAGTCCCACGCGAAGCGCGCGTCACCGGCCTGGGTGGCGAGGCCGGTCACGGACGCATCGGAGAGACCGATGTTGAGGACCGTGTCCATCATGCCGGGCATCGAGAACTTCGCGCCGGAGCGCACGGAGACCAGCAGCGGGTCGTCCGACTGGCCGAGCTTCTTGCCCATCTGCGCCTCGAGGGCGTCGAGGTGCGCGCTGACCTCTTCGCGCAGCTCGGCCGGGGCCTCACCGCTCTCGAGGTAGACCTTGCAGGCCTCGGTGGTGATGGTGAAGCCGGGAGGGACCGGCAGACCCAGGTTGGTCATCTCGGCGAGGTTGGCACCCTTGCCGCCGAGAAGGTCCTTGAGGTCGCGGTTGCCCTCGGTGAAGTCGTAGACGAACTTCTGATCTTTGTTTTCCGACACGGGTCTCGACTCCTCGAGGCTCGGTGGCTGCCCTGACGGCCAGGAACATACCCAGATCGAAGGCTTATGGGTACGTCCACTTGGCGGTCATACGGCCGTAACCCTTCACGTGCCAGCAGATCGAATGTAACTAACGAGTAGCCAAAACCGACGGACCGCCTTCACCTCCCGAAGGGTGAGGGGCCCACAGAGGCCTATCGTCGCTCGGATGAGCGATCATCGATACATTTGTGTTCAAGAATTGAACACACAAAGGGTGGCACCCAGTGCCACCCTTTGAAAGTCTTACCCGTGATCAATCCGCTCATCTGAGCGAAACCTCACCCATGCGTGGCGTATGTCACGCTGGCGATGGCACGTTTTGCCATCGGTTTCTCACCCCCCGGACGTGTCCAGTTCGGCGTCCTCGCTCACACCGGCGCAGTCGTACGGATCCTTCAACCAGCCCTCAGGCAGGACAACCCGGTTGTTTCCGGACGTCCGGCCGCGCGGACCGTCCGCGCTCTCCGGCCAGGGCTGGTCCAAATCGAGCTCGCTCAGATGAGCGTCCAGTTCGGCCAGGGAAGAGCTCACGGCGAGCTTCTGCCGCATCTGCGAACCCACCGAGAAGCCCTTGGTGTACCAGGCCACGTGCTTACGGAAGTCGATCACCCCGCGCGCCTCGTCGCCGATCCACTCCCCGAGCAGTTCGGCATGGCGCAGCATCGTGTGCGCGACCTCGCGCAGCGTGGGCTTGTGGAAGTCCTCGGGACGCCCCTCGAAGGCAGCCACCAGGTCGTTGAACAGCCACGGCCGCCCCAGGCAGCCGCGCCCCACGACCACGCCGTCGCAACCGGTCTCGCGGACCATGCGCAGCGCGTCCTCGGCGCACCAGATGTCGCCGTTGCCGAGCACCGGGATCTCCGGCACGTGCTCCTTGAGCCGCGCGATGGCCTCCCAGTCGGCGGTGCCGCCGTAGTGCTGGGCGGTGGTGCGGCCGTGCAGGGCGATGGCGGTGACCCCCTCCTCGACCGCGATCCGGCCGGCGTCGAGGTAGGTGAGGTGCTCGTCGTTGATGCCCTTGCGCATCTTCATCGTGACGGGGAGGTCGCCGGCTCCGGCGACCGCCTCGCGCAGGATGGCGCGCAGCAGGTTCCGCTTGTACGGGAGGGCCGAGCCGCCGCCCTTGCGGGTGACCTTGGGGACCGGGCAGCCGAAGTTGAGGTCGATGTGATCGGCGCGGTCCTCCTCGACGATCATGCGGACCGCCTTGCCGACCGTCGCGGGGTCGACCCCGTACAGCTGGATCGAGCGAGGCTTCTCGGTCTCGTCGAAGTGGATCAGCTGCATGGTCTTCTCGTTGCGTTCGACCAGGGCCCGGGTCGTGATCATCTCGCTCACGAACAGCCCCTTGCCGCCCGAGAACTCGCGGCACAGGGTACGGAACGGGGCGTTGGTGATGCCTGCCATCGGCGCGAGCACCACCGGGGGCTGCACGGTGTGCGGGCCGATCGCGAGAGGCGGGGGGAGCGTGGTCATCCCCCCATTGTCGCGCAGTCGCGCCGCGGGTCATATTTCTTTAGTTAGACGTACTATCGGCATCATGCGCGACTTGAGCCCCAGGAGGCGCTCGCTGGTCCTGGCGATCTGCTGCATGAGCCTGCTGATCGTCAGTCTGGACAACACCGTCCTGAACGTGGCCCTCCCCTCCATGCGCCGCGATCTGAACGCCTCCGTGGCCGGCATGCAGTGGACGATCGACGCGTACACGCTGGTCCTGGCCTCCCTCCTGATGCTGGCCGGGTCCACGGCGGACCGGATCGGGCGCCGCAAGGTCTTCACCGTCGGCCTCGTGCTCTTCACCGCCGGATCGGTGCTCTGTTCGCTCGCTCCGAGCCTGGGCTGGCTGATCGGCTTCCGGATGCTCCAGGCGGTCGGCGGCTCGATGCTCAACCCGGTCGCCATGTCGATCATCACCAACACCTTCACCGACCCACGCGAGCGCGCCCGCGCCATCGGCGTCTGGGGCGCGGTCGTCGGCGTCTCCATGGCGGCGGGCCCGCTGATCGGCGGCCTGCTCGTGGACTCCGTCGGCTGGCGGTCCATCTTCTGGGTCAACCTCCCCGTCGGACTGCTCGCCCTCGTCCTGACCCTGCGCTACGTCCCCGAGTCGCGGGCCGAGCACCCCCGCCGCCCGGATCCGGTCGGGCAGCTGCTGGTCATGGGGCTGCTCGGCTCGGTCACGTTCGGGATCATCGAGGCCCCGGCCGCCGGGCCGCGCTCCCCGCTGATCCTCGGCTGTGCGGCACTCGCCGTCGCCTGCCTGGCCGGGCTGCTGGTGTACGAGCCGCGGCGGCCGGAGCCCCTGATCGACCCGCGGTTCTTCCGCAGCGCCCCCTTCACGGGCGCCACGGTGATCGCGGTCAGCGCCTTCGCCGCGCTCTCCGGGTTCCTGTTCCTGAACACCCTGTACCTGCAGGACGCGCGGGGCCTCGACGCCCTGGACGCCGGCCTCTTCATGCTGCCGATGGCGGCGCTCGCCTTCCTGTGCGCACCCGTGTCGGGGCGGCTGGTCGGCTCCCGGGGGCCTCGGCTGCCGCTCCTGATCGCGGGGGTCGCGATGTCCGCGAGCGGGCTGCTGTTCGCCGCGTTCTCGGCCGAGAGTTCCACACCGACGCTGTTCTGCGGGTACGTGCTCTTCGGGCTCGGCTTCGGCATGGTGAACGCGCCGATCACCAACACCGCCGTCTCCGGGATGCCGCGCGCCCAGGCGGGCGTGGCCGCCGCGGTGGCCTCCACCAGCCGGCAGACCGGCGGGACGCTGGGCGTGGCGGTCGTCGGCGCGGTCCTGGCCGCCGGGCTGGCGGGCCGGGTCGGCCCGGGAGCCGCGTCCGGCGCCGTGTCCGCCGCCGATTTCGTGGCGGCGGCGCGGCCCGCCTGGTGGATCATCACGGTCTGCGGGCTCCTCGTCCTGGCCGTCGGCCTCGCGACCAGCGGCCGGTGGGCGCGCGGTACGGCGGCGCGCACGGCCCGCACCCTGGAACGCGAGCCGGACCCGACCCGTGCGGGGACTCCCCCGCGCGTCTGAACCGCGCGTCTGAACCGCGCGTCCGGCCGCGCGTGCGGACCGTCCGTCCGACCTGTCCGTCCGCCTGGCCCGTCCCCTCCGACCCCGTCACACTGACGAGTGACAGATATTGAAATCTGTCACTCGTCATGCCATTCTCGTTTCATGAACCTGAACGAGAAGTCCCCCCACCGCGTCCTCGGCGCCACCGGTCCCTCCGTCTTCCCGCTGGGTCTGGGCTGCATGGGGATGTCCGCCCTCTACGGCGAGGCCGACCGGGCCGAGTCCCTCGCCACCCTCCACGCCGCCCTCGACGCCGGCGTCACCTTGCTCGACACCGGCGACTTCTACGGCATGGGGCACAACGAGCTCCTCATCAATGAAGCCCTGCGCACCGCGCCCGCCGCGGCCCGGGAGCGGGCGCTGACGAGCGTGAAGTTCGGCGCCCTGCGGACGGTCGAGGGCGGTTTCACCGGGTACGACGGCCGCCCCGAGGCCGTGAAGAACTTCCTGGCCTATTCGCTCCAGCGGCTCGGCCGCGATCACATCGACATCTACCGCATCGCCCGGGTCGACCCGGACGTCCCGATCGAGGAGACCGTCGGCGCCATCGCCGAGGCCGTCGAGGCCGGGCACGTCCGCCACATCGGGCTCTCCGAGGTCGGCGCGGACACCCTGCGCCGGGCCGCGGCCGTGGCCCCGATCGCCGACCTCCAGATCGAGTACTCCCTGCTCTCCCGCGGGATCGAGGCGGAGATCCTGCCGACCGCCCGCGAGCTCGGCATCGGCATCACGGCGTACGGAGTCCTCTCCCGCGGTCTGATCAGCGGCCACTTCGCCCGCGACCGGAAGCTCGCCCCCGGCGACTTCCGCGGGATGAGCCCGCGCTTCCAGGGCGAGAACCTCGGCCGGAACCTCGATCTGGTCGACGCCCTGCGCGAGGTCGCCGACGGCAAGGGCGTCAGCGTCGCCCAGACCGCCATCGCCTGGGTGCTCTCGCGCGGCGAGGACATCGTGCCGCTGGTGGGCGCCCGCCGGCGCGACCGCCTCAGTGAGGCACTGGGTGCCATGGAGGTGAAGCTGACCCCCGCCGACCTCGCGGCCATCGAGGAGGCGGTCCCGGCCGGATCCGCGGCCGGCCACCGGTACCCGGCCGCGCAGATGGACCATTTGGACAGCGAGCACTGAACCGGCTGTACGGTCGTACCCATGCCACCCGCTGCTGCCGAGCCCCTCACTCCCGAGCGCATCCTCGCGACCACCGAGGAGGTGCTGCGCCGCTTCGGCCCGACCAAGGCGACCGTGGTGGACGTGGCCCGCGCGCTGGGCGTCAGCCACGGCAGCGTCTACCGGCACTTCGCCTCGAAGGCGGCGCTGCGCGAGGCCGTCACGGACCGCTGGCTCGCCAAGAGCGTGGTCATGCTGGAGGAGATCACCTCGGCGCCCGCCGAGCCGGCCCCCTCCAAGCTGGAGTCGTGGCTGGAGGCACTCTTCGAGGCCAAGCGCCACAAGGCGGGTGACGACCCCGAGCTGTTCGCGACGTACACCGTGCTGCTCGCCGAGAACAGCGGTGTGGTCGACCGGCACCTGACCGAGCTGATCGATCAGCTGACCCGGATCATCGGCGAGGGGGTCGCGGCGGGATCGCTCACCGCACCCGACGTGCCGGCCGCGGCCCGCGCCGTGTTCGACGCCACCAACCGGTTCCACGATCCGGCGTACGTGGCGGACTGGGTCTCGCCGACCATCACCACGGAGTTCGAGGCGCTCACCGCCCTGGTCATCCGGGGTCTTCGCGCCTAGCACCCGGAAGCATTCGTTCCGCAGAACTTGATCATGATTTTGGGCGCTGGGGCCTTGCCGCGAACCGAACGCGTTCTTACGTTCCCTTTACCGCACATCATCAGGTCTGTTCCAGGGGGAACGTTGTCCGCGCAAGAAATACCCGCAGCACAGTCCGGGCCACCGGCCCGGTCCGGAGCCACCGCCGCGATCGGCTGGATCCTGACCATCGCATTCAACGTGGTCGCGCCCATCCTCACGTACAACATGCTCACCGACCGGGGCTGGAGCGAGTTCGCCGCGCTCCTGGTCAGCGGCGCCTGGCCGGTGGTCGAATCCGTCGGCAACCTCGCCTGGCGCCGCAAGATCGACGAGTTCGCCGTGGTCACCCTGGTCTTCCTGGTGATCACCGCTCTCGTCACGCTGATCGGTGCGCACTCGGCCCGCGCCCTGCTCATCAAGGACTCGGGGGTGACGGGTCTGTTCGGCGCGCTCTGCATCGCGACCCTGCTCGCTCCCCGGCCGCTGATGTTCTACTTCGCCCGGAAGTTCGGCACCGACGGCACCAAGGAGGGCGTGGCGTACTTCAACGGCCTGTGGCAGTACCCCAACTTCCGGAGCGCGATGCGGCGGATGACCACCGTCTGGGGCCTCGCCTACCTCGCCGAGGCCTCGCTGCGCGTCGTGCTGGCGGTCCTGCTGAGTGTCGACACGATGGTCTGGCTCAGCCCGGTCCTCATCTACGGGGTCCTGATCTCGCTGATCTTCTGGACCATCCGGTTCTCGAGGCGGAGCCAGGCCGAGGGCCAGGCCAGGGCCGCGGCCCTGGCGGCCGCCCCCGCCGGCAGCCCCGCACCCGCGTAACCACCGGGGAGTACGACCGTGGGGGCGGGGGGGGGGGGGGCCCCCGCCCGGGGGGGGGGGGGGGGGGGGGAAGACGAGCCACGCAGGGGGGCGGAGGGGTAGGGTGTGATTAAAAAATCAGCAACGACCCCAG
>NZ_JBSGWY010000030.1:22620-34246 GCF_053609145.1 Streptomyces sp. NPDC054961
GCCGCCCTGGGGCGCGCCCCCCCCTCCGCCCGGGCCCGCCCCCCCCCCCCGCCCCCCCCCCCCCCCCCCCCCCACCCCCCCGCCCCCCCCCCCGGGCGCGGGGGGCGCGCCCCCCCCCGCGCCACAGCTGTTCCTGCGGAGGGACCTAGCAGCCGAGCAGACGGCTGCCGAGGTAGCTCTGGATCTGGTCCAGGGAGACGCGCTCCTGCTTCATGGTGTCGCGCTCGCGCACGGTCACCGCGTTGTCGTCCAGGGTGTCGAAGTCGACGGTGACGCAGAACGGCGTGCCGATCTCGTCCTGGCGGCGGTAGCGGCGGCCGATGGCGCCCGCGTCGTCGAACTCGATGTTCCAGAACTTGCGCAGGTCGGCGGCGAGGCCCTTGGCCTTCGGCGACAGCTGCGCGTTGCGGGACAGCGGCAGGACGGCGACCTTGACCGGGGCCAGGCGCGGGTCGAGGCGCATCACGGCGCGCTTCTCCATGACGCCCTTGGCGTTGGGGGCCTCGTCCTCGTTGTACGCGTCGAGCATGAAGGCGAGCATGGCGCGGTTGACACCGGCCGCCGGCTCGATGACGTACGGGGTGTAGCGCTCCTTGGACTCCTGGTCGAAGAACACGAGGTCCTGGCCGGAGGCGGCGGAGTGGGCCTTGAGGTCGAAGTCGGTGCGGTTGGCCACGCCTTCGAGCTCGGAGAACTCATTGCCACCGAAGTTGAAGCGGTACTCGATGTCGGCGGTGCGCTTCGAGTAGTGGGACAGCTTCTCCTTCGGGTGGTCGTACCAGCGGATGTTCTCCTCGCGGATGCCGAGGTCGCGGTACCAGTTCCACCGCTCCTGCATCCAGTACTCCTGCCACTGCTCGTCCTCGCCCGGCTTGACGAAGAACTCCATCTCCATCTGCTCGAACTCGCGGGTGCGGAAGATGAAGTTGCCGGGGGTGATCTCGTTGCGGAAGGACTTGCCCATCTGCGCGATGCCGAACGGGGGCTTCTTGCGCGAGGCGGTCATCACGAGGGCGAAGTTGGTGAAGATGCCCTGGGCGGTCTCGGGGCGCAGGTACGCCTTGGAGCCGGTGTCCTGGGTCGGGCCGAGCTGGGTCTCCAGCATGCCGGAGAACTGCTTGGGCTCGGTGAACTGGCCCTTCACGCCGCAGTTGGGGCAGTTGACGTCGGCCAGACCGTTGGCGGGCATGCGGCCGTGCTTGGCCTCGTACGCCTCTTCCAGGTGGTCGGCGCGGTGGCGCTTGTGACAGGAGGTGCACTCGGTCAGCGGGTCCGAGAAGGTCCCGACGTGGCCGGAGGCCACCCAGACCTCGGGCGCGAGGATCACGGACGAGTCGAGGCCGACGATGTCCTCACGCCCGGTGACCATCGCCTTCCACCACTGGCGCTTGATGTTCTCCTTGAGCTCGACACCGAGCGGGCCGTAGTCCCAGGCGGCCTTGGAGCCGCCGTAGATCTCACTGCACGGGAAAACGAAGCCACGGCGCTTGCTCAGGCTGACGATGGTTTCGATCTTGTCGGCGGCCACGGTGCTCTCTTCATTTACGAGGACGAACGGCGAAGCCTCAAGGTTACCGGCGCCCGCACCCTCCCTTTCAAATCGGGACCCCGTCGACGGCCGCTCCGCACCCCCCCTCACCGGCCTTGTTGACAATCGTTTCCATCTTTGATGAAAATGGATGTCATGAACGTACGACGCCTCATACCCACCGCCACCCTCGCCGGAGCCGTTGCCCTCGCCGCCACGGCCCTCACCGCCTGCTCGGGCGCCGCCGGAGCCGCGGACGACAGAGACGGCAAGCTCCAGGTGACGGCGTCGTTCTACCCCCTGCAGTTCCTCGCCGAGCAGATCGGCAAGGACCACGTGAAGGTCAGCACCCTGACCAAGCCCGGGGTCGAGCCGCACGACCTGGAGATCACCCCGAAGCAGACCGCGCAGCTCGGCGAGTCCGACGTGGTCCTCTACCTCAAGTCGCTCCAGCCCGCCGTCGACAAGGCCGTCGCCCAGTCCGGCGTGAAGGACGTCGTCGACGCCGCCACCCTCACGACGCTGGAGAAGCGCGACTCCTCCGGCCACGACCACGCCGCCGAAGAGGGCCACACCGAAGGCGACGGCCACGACCACGACCACGGCCACAGCCACGGCGAGGCCGGCGAGGACCCGCACGTCTGGCTCGACCCGGCCAAGTACGCGGAGATCGCCAAGGGCGTCGGCGCGGCCCTGGAGAAGTCCGACCCCGGCCACGCCGCGGACTACAAGAAGAACACCGAGGCGCTGATCGCCGAACTGGGCGCGCTCGACACGGAGTTCAAGGACGGCCTGAAGAACACGGCCTCCAGGACCTTCATCGTCACCCACTCCGCCTTCGGCTACCTCGCCGAGCGCTACGGCCTCGACCAGGAGGGCATCTCCGGCGTCGACCCCGAGTCCGAGCCGAGCCCCGCCCGGATGAAGGAACTCCAGGCCGTCGCGAAGAAGGACAATGTGACGACGGTGTTCTTCGAGACCCTGGCCAGCGACAAGACGGCCACGTCCCTCGCGCACGACACCGGGCTGAAGACCGATGTCCTCGATCCCCTCGAGGGCCTCACGGACAAGTCCCAGGGCGCCGACTACTTCGAGGTCATGCGGTCCAACCTGAAGAACCTGCAGAAGGCACTCGGCAGCAAGTAATGGCATCAGTAGCAGCAACGGAGGCGCGAGCCATGGAGTCCGCGAAAACCGCGACGGCGGCCGATCAGCCCGTCATATCCCTGCGCGGGGCCACGGCCTCGCTCGGCTCGCGCCCCGTGCTGCGCGGCATCGACCTGACCGTCCGCCGCGGCGAGGTCGTCGCCCTCCTCGGCGCCAACGGTTCCGGCAAGTCCACGGCCGTGCGCGCCGTGGTCGGCCAGGTCCCGCTGACCGACGGCGAGCTGTCCCTCTTCGGCACCGAGTTCGCGCGCTTCGGGGACTGGTCGCGCATCGGGTACGTCCCGCAGCGCACCACCGCCGCCAGCGGGGTCCCCGCCACCGTCCGCGAGGTCGTCACCGCCGGCCGGCTCGCGCGCACCCGCTTCGGGTTCCTGCGCAAGGCCGACAAGGCCGCCGTCGAGCGCGCGCTGGAGAGCGTCGACATGGGCGGATACGCCGACGCCTCCGTCAACGCCCTGTCCGGCGGGCAGCACCAGCGGGTGCTCATCGCCCGCGCCCTGGCCGTGGAGCCGGAGCTGCTGATCATGGACGAGCCGATGGCCGGCGTGGACCTGGCCAACCAGGAGGTCCTGGCGAAGGCCCTGCGCGCCCAGGTCGTCGCCGGGACCACCGTCCTGCTGGTCCTGCACGAGCTGGGCCCGCTGGAGCCGCTCATCGACCGCGCCGTCGTCCTGCGCGACGGATGCGTCACGCACGACGGCCCGCCCCCGGAGGCCGTGGGGCAGCACGCGCTGCCCGGCCACGACCACGTACACCCCCACGCGGCGCACGACGCCGAGCCGCTCCGGACGGGACTGCTGAGCTGATGGACCTCCTGAACTACGCCTTCATGCAGCGGGCACTGATCGCCGCCGCCCTGGTCGGCATCACGGCCCCCGCGATCGGCACGTACCTCGTGCAGCGCCGCCAGGCCGTCATGGGCGACGGCATCGGGCACGTGGCCATGACCGGTGTCGCGCTCGGCTTCCTGCTCAACGCGAGCCCCGTGTGGACGGCCACCCTCGTCGCGGTCATCGGCGCGGTCGGCATGGAGCTGATCCGCTCCCGCGGCAGGACCAGCGGGGACATCGCGCTCGCCATGCTCTTCTACGGCGGCCTGGCCGGCGGCGTCATGATCATCAACCTGGCTCCGGGCGGCTCCACGGCCAACCTGACCAGCTACCTGTTCGGCTCGATCACCACCGTCTCGGCCGAGGACATCACCGCGGTCGTGGTCCTGGCCCTGTTCGTCGTCGCCGTCACCCTGGGCCTGCGCCGCCAGCTGTTCGCCGTCTGCCAGGACGAGGAGTTCGCCCGGGTCACCGGCCTGCCGGTGCGCGCGCTGAACCTGCTGATGGCGGTCACCGCCGCCGTCACCGTCACCGTCGCGATGCGCATCGTCGGCCTGCTGCTGGTCAGCGCCATGATGGTGATCCCCGTCGCCGCGGCCCAGCGCGTCACCCGGGGCTTCACCGCCACCCTGACGGTGGCCATGGTGATCGGCGTCCTGGTCTCGCTCTCCGGCACGGCCGCCACGTACTACATCGACGCCCCGTCCGGCGGCACGATCGTGCTGCTCGCCATCGCCGTCTTCATGGTCACGACGGCCGTTTCGACCCCGCTGGCCCGGCGCCGGGCGAAGGCCGCACGGGCCGGCGAAGAGGTCTGCACGCGGCAGGACGCAAGAGTCTGAAAGCCTGGGACCCCGGCCGCCTGGCACAATGGGCCGAGGCCTAGACGAGGAGGAACCGGTGGCGACTGCGCCTGGCGAGACGAATACCGCGCCAGTACGAGGACGGTCCACCCGGCAGCGGGCCGCGGTCGCGGCCGCGCTGGACCAGGTGGACGAGTTCCGCAGCGCCCAGGAGCTCCACGACATGCTCAGGCACCGCGGCGACTCCGTGGGCCTGACCACCGTCTACCGCACCCTGCAGTCCCTCGCGGACGCCGGCGAGGTCGACGTCCTGCGGACCAGTGACGGCGAGTCCGTCTACCGCCGCTGCTCCACCGGGGACCACCACCACCACCTGGTCTGCCGCAAGTGCGGCAAGGCGGTCGAGGTGGAGGGTCCGGCCGTGGAGAAGTGGGCGGAGGCCATCGCGGCCGAGCACGGCTACGTGAACGTCGCCCACACGGTGGAGATCTTCGGCACCTGCTCCGACTGCGCGGCACCCGCCGCCTAGGACGTCTTCTTCCGAAAGGGACGACCTAGTGCCGCGTCAGGCAACGTTCGCCCCGTCGCGGCACTAGAGCTTGCGCAGGTTCCGGTCGAGGATCGCGCGCAGCCGGTCGACATCGGCGGGCTCCTGGGCTCCCCGCTTCGGCAGCGCCGTCAGACAGCTCGCGCGCGGGCCCCCGACCAGGACGAAGAGCTCCGGCGTCTCGGCGTAGTCCGTGAAGAGCTTCCAGTCGGACGTGTGCGCCATGCTCCCGCCCGTGGTCGCCGCGCCCCGCTCGTCGACCACCGTGCGGCATTCCCCGTAGTGGGCCAGCACGGCGTGGAGCCGACGCGCCATGGTGCGCCGGCCCCGTACGACACCGAGGAGCCCGGCGCCGAGGCCCAGGACCGCGCTGACCGCGACGACGACCGGCAGCATCCCCCGGAACAGGCCGAACGCCACCACGATGACCATCGTCATCAGCGGCAGCAGAACGGCCTCCGCCCGGCCCGCCCCGGTCCGCCGGGCGCGGACCCGGACGGCCCCCTGAAGGTCCTCGACCGTCGGCCGGTACACGAATACGGCCTGCTCGGTCTGTTGCGCGTGATCCCCACTCCGGTGCATGGCACAGGAGCGTAGGCGACGCTCAGGCCGGGGTCCCCGGCTCCCCCTGGTTCGGGACGGCGCCGCCGAAGCGGCGGTCGCGCTGGGCGTACTCGTAGCAGGCCGCCCAGAGGTTGCGGCGGTCGAAGTCCGGCCACAGGACGTCCTGGAACACCATCTCGGCGTACGCGCTCTGCCAGAGCAGGTAGTTGGAGGTGCGCTGCTCGCCGCTGGGGCGCAGGAAGAGGTCCACGTCCGGCATGTCCGGGTAGTACATGTACTTCGCGAAGGTCTTCTCGTTGACCTTCGACGGGTCGAGCTTGCCGGCCGCCACATCGCGCGCGATCGCCTGCGCCGCGTCCGCGATCTCCGCGCGGCCGCCGTAGTTGACGCAGAAGTACAGGGTCATCGCGTCGTTGTCGACGGTCTGCTCCTGCGCGACCTGGAGCTCCTGGACGACCGACTTCCACATCTTCGGCATGCGGCCGACCCAGCGGATGCGGATGCCCAGCTCGTTCATCTCGTCGCGCCGGCGCCGGATGACGTCGCGGTTGAAGTTCATGAGGAAGCGCACCTCGTCGGGCGAGCGCTTCCAGTTCTCCGTCGAGAAGGCGTACAGGGAGAGGTTCTTGACACCCATCTCCAGGCAGCCCTTGAGCACGTCGAGCACGACGCCCTCGCCCACCTTGTGGCCCTCGGTGCGCGGCAGTCCGCGCTCCTTGGCCCAGCGGCCGTTGCCGTCCATGACGACCGCGACGTGGTTCGGGACCAGCTCGCCGGGGATCTTCGGCGGGCGCTCACCGGACGGGTGCGGCTCGGGAACCTTGTACTCCCGGCGAGAGCGTCCCAGAATCCCGCGTCGTGCCATGTGTCCAGCTCCTATTTCTCGACGTATCGCAGGGAGCGTAGCCCGCGCTCCAGGTGCCAGTGCAAATAGGCCGAGACCAGCCCGCTGCCTTCCCGCACGTGACGCGGCTCGCACGCGTCGGCGTGGCCCCAGTCGCCCGTCAGCAGGGCGCTGAGCAGGGCGATGGCCTCCGACGAGGGTACGACGCTGCCGGGGACGCGGCAGTCGCCGCATATGACCCCGCCCGCGCCGACCGAGAAGTGCCGGTTGGGGCCGTGGAGTCCGCATTTGGCACAGTCGTCGAAGCTGGGCGCGTAGCCGTTGACGGCGAGGGAGCGCAGCAGGAAGGCGTCGAGGATGAGGTTCGGCGCGTGTTCGCCCCGCGAGAGGGTGCGCAGGGCGCCGACGAGCAGCAGGTACTGCTGGACGGCGGGCTCGCCCTCGTGGTCCGTGAACCGCTCGGCGGTCTCCAGCATCGCGGTGCCCGCGGTGTAGCGGGCGTAGTCGGTGACGATGCCGTTGCCGTACGGGGCGATGATCTGGGTCTGCGTGCAGAGCGGCAGGCTGCGGCCGATCAGCTCGTTGCCACGGGCGAAGAACTGCACGTCGGCGTGGGAGAAAGGTTCCAGCCCGGCGCCGAACTTGGACTTCGTGCGCCGGACCCCGCGGGCCACGGCCCGGACCCGGCCGTGCCCCCGGGTCAGGAGCGTGATGATGCGGTCCGCCTCACCCAGCTTCTGGGTGCGCAGCACGATGCCGTCGTCGCGGAACAGACTCATGGCCCCATTGTCGCGTACCCCGCCGACGGGGCGGGGTACGCGAGCGCGGGGATCACGTCAGCGGGACGCAGCTGCCCGTGCGGGGCGGGTTGTAGCCCGGGAAGCCGTTGAGCTCGCGGTCGAAGTTGTCCTCGAAGTCGCGGTAGACGGCGTGGTCGTCGATCTTCAGGATCGTCTCGTCGTAGCCGCGCAGCGAGGGGTAGGTGTAGTTCTGGCTGCCGGTGAAGACGAGCTCCCGGTTCGGGACCTTGTCGTACGTGCCCTCGATCAGCAGGTACTTGGAGTGGAGTCCGTACGCGGGTACCTGGTCCGGCGCGGAGCTGCAGGCGCCGAGGTGGTTGAGCCCGCCGCGCGTGAGGATGTCCTTGGTGGTCGAGCCGATGCTGCCGGGCTCGTTGTTCAGGAAGACGTAGACCTGGCACTTGGCGGCGCGCAGCTGGACGAGCCGGTCGGCGACCTGGGTACGGGTGAAGGCGAACATCGCGACACGGATCTTGGTGGCGCCGCCGGCGCAGTCGACGGGGGCGAGCAGGTCCAGGACGGTGTCGGTGGCGGGTTCCGCGTAGGGGTCCTCGCCGGTCTCGCGGCGGGGGCCGAAGTAGGCGGTGTTCGGGCCCGCGGGGACGACCTGGTGGTAGTCGGGCTTGCCGGCGGCGGCCGTCGAGTACGCCAGCTGGTCGGCGAAGTACTTCTGGTAGGCGTCGTAGAGCGGGCCGTCCGGGACGGTGACGGCGTTGTTGTAGTACTTCGTCTTCTGGGTGTCGGTCAGGTTGGCCGAGGTCTGGAAGACGATGCCGGAGACGGCGTCGACCTTCTCGAACAGGAAGTACTTGTTGTGGTTGATCGGGTCGCTGTTCTTGATCTCCTTGGCGGGGCGGCCTCCGACGCAGCCGCGGAAGCGCGGGCAGGCGTAGACGTAGGAGTCCTTGGTGCGGTCCACGCCGAGCTGGCGGACGAGCTTGGGGAACTCGCTGGCCACGCCGGTGGCCTTGGTGTTCTCCGGGGCGAGCCAGTCCGCGCCGGGGACGGGCAGGGCCGCGCTGTCGAGCAGCAGGCGGACCTTGACGCCCTTCTTGTTCGCGTTGACCAGGGCGTCCGCCACGGCGCCGTCGGTGAACAGGTACATCGATCCGGTGATGGAGGTGCCGGGCTCGGCGTGGTCGACGAGGTCGATGAGCCGGTCGCGGATCTCGTCAGTGTTGCCCTCGCGGGGGTTGTTGAAGAGGGCCTGCGGCGTGGCCGCGGCGACGAAGGCCGGGTCGCGGACCTGGTAGTCGGCGGAGTGGGCCCCGCTCGTCGACAGGAGCGAGGCGACGGCTGCCAGCGCGGTGGCCGCCGCCACGCGGCCGAGGGCGCGTATGCGCATGGAGGAAGATCCGTTCGTCCGTGAGAGGAAAATTGGATCTTACGGGGGCCCTACATCCGCGACGTCGGCGTCCCCCGGCGGGCGCGGGCCCGACGGGGGACGTCCCCCGGAGGGTCAGGCGGTCGGCGTGGGGGCGGCGGGCTCGCCCTCGGCCGACTGGGCCGGGACGGCCGCGGTGGGCCGCTCGCCCTCTTCGGCCGCGTCCGGTTCCGCGTCCGCGGCGTCGGCCGCCGCCGCGTCGGCCAGGGGGGAGGCGGTCTCGGGGGAGGCGGTCTCGGGGGAGGCGGTCTCGGGGGAGGCGGTCTCGGGGGCGGTCCGCGGATCGCCCTTGCCCAGACCGTTGAAGATCAGGTTCAGCACGATCGCGGCCGTCGCGCCGAGCGTCACGCCGCTGTTGAGGAGCGAGGAGAGGTCCGCGTCCATGTGGTCCTTGAAGAGCACCGGGACGGTGGCCGGGAGCAGGGCGAAGGCCAGGGAGACGCCCACGACCAGCGCGTTCTTCTCCTCCTTGAGGTCGACCTTGGCCAGGGTCTGGATACCGGCCAGGGCCACCATGCCGAACATCACGGTCGCGGCGCCGCCGAGGACCCCGTGCGGGACGGCGGCCACGATCGCGGCGGCCTTCGGGAGCAGACCGAGGACGATCATGAAGACGCCCGCGGCGACCACCGCGAACCGGCTCTTGACCTTGGTCATCCGGACCAGGCCGACGTTCTCGGCGAAGGCCACGTACGGGAAGGAGTTGAGGATGCCGCCCAGCGCGGTCGCGGCGCCGTCCGCACGCAGCGCGCGGGCGACGGTCTCGCTGTCGATCTCCTTGCCGACGATGTCACCGACGGCGTAGGTGTCGCCGGTCGTCTCGACCATGGTGATCAGCATGACGATGAGCATCAGCAGGATCGGGAACCAGGCGAACTTCGGGGCTCCGTAGTGGAACGGGGTGGTGATGCCGATCCAGTCCGAGTCGCTCACGTCGCCGAACTTGGCGTCGCCGAGCAGGAAGGCCACGAGGGTGCCGCCGACCAGGCCGAGCAGGATGGAGATGCTGGAGAGGAAGGGCTTGCCGAGCTTCATCAGGACCAGGATGAAGAGCATCGTGCCGCCGGCGTAGGCGAAGTTCTCGGGGTCTCCGAAGCCGGGGCTGCCGACGCCGCCCGCGGCGTCGTTGAGGCCGACCGGGATCAGCACGATGCCGAGGACGGTGATCACCGTGCCGGTGACGACCGGCGGGAAGAGCCGCATGACCGTGCGGAAGGCCTTGGGGGGCAGCCAGGCGAAGGCGAAGGTGGCGATGCCGGCGGTGATGACCGCGCCGTAGACGACGAGGAGGCCCGCCGTCCCGCCGCCCGCTCCGAGGCCGATGGCGATCATCGGCGACACCGCGGTGAAGGTGACGCCCTGGATCAGGGGCAGCCGCGCGCCGATCCGCCCGATGCCCCACGCCTGGATGATCGAGGCGATGCCACAGGTGAAGAGGTCGGCGTTGATGAGGTAGACCAGCTGCTCGGTGGTGAGCCCGAGGGCCCCACCGACGATGATCGGAACGATCACCGCACCGGCGTAGAACGCGAGTACGTGCTGGAAGCCGTACAGCGCGAGCTTGGGGAGGGGGAGCACCTCGTCGACCGGGTGCGTGCTCTGCTCTCCGCTGACGGAAAGCGGTGCGGCGACACGTGCCATCTCTGCCTTGCCCTTCAATGAGGTAGGTAATCGAGAGGAATCTGGTGATCCCTGGCCGGAGTGGGTCGCTAACCCGTTGGTCCGTCAGGGTGGTCAGTGCGTTCACGTGAATCGAAGCCCCGCGGTGTTACCGCCGGCGTCTCGTCGTGTGACCGGAATTGAACGCCTGTGGGGCCGCTCACAGATATCGTCGACTTCTACAAAGTGTTGACGCGCGAAGGGGCCCGATCTGTAGGTTTCTCCGGTGGTGGAGGTTCCCGGGGTCGGCTATGGCCAAGGGTTCACAGAACCGCCGGTTTCCCTGCGCGAACGCGAAGGACCCGCGCCGTGACGTGCGAGTGAGCGCCTCGCCGCCGTTCGGCCGCGCAAACAAGAGGGCGCTCTTCCCACCGTCCACATGATGGAAACACCCCGCACGGACCGCGTGCCCGCGCGGTTCACCCGGTCCGGAAAAGGCGCGGAATCGAGGGCGCGAGGCCCGATCGTTATCTCAGGACGTGCCGGTTTCGGCCGAACGGCCCGGCCCGAGCCCTACGGCGCCCGGACCGCCGACAGGAGCCGCGCCACCTCGTCCGCGTCGATGCGCAGCGCCGCGCCCACCGTCGCCAGCACCTCGCGCTCGGCGGGGATGTACGGGCCGTCCGCCAGCGCGACGCGCGCGCCCTGCAGCAGGATCGATTCGCGTCCCGGGGCGGCCAGGTGCGGGGCGAGGGGTTCGAGGACCTCGTGCAGCTCGATGGAGAGCGCGGCGCCGCAGCAGTCCGGGCCGTCGTAGAGCCCGAGCCGGCCCTCGTCCGTGGCCAGCGCGTCCACCAGGGACTCGAGCTGCTCCTCGGTGCAGTCCTGGAACCCGGCGGACCGTACGGCGCCCACGGCGGCCTCCAGCGCGCTGCGCGAGGCCGTCCCGCCGGCGGCCAGCACGGCCAGCGTCACCGTGTGCACGGCGTCGCGCAGCAGGGCGGAGAACCGGGTGGTGGTGAGGTGGTCCAGGACGTCGGTGGAGAAGCGCTCGCGGCAGCCCTGGCACTCGACGACGGGTCCAGCCTGCCCGCGCGGCAGCAGCGGCACCCCGAGGACGGTGAACCGGCGGCGTCCGGTGCGACGGCGGTAGTTGCGGTCGCCACCGCAGTCAGGGCAGAAGAACTCCCCGTCCCCCACGGTGCTCCAGGTGGTACGCATGCCCCAGACCGTCAGCTTCCGGCCTTCCCCACCCCGAACTGGCAGCACGTCGCACCTCCGTAACCTTCCGGCAACATCGCCGGGTTGGCGTGATGTTAGCCACATCAATGAGGATGCGTCAGCAGTGTGACAGGACAACATCCTCCGCGGGCCCGTACTTGGCCGATCTGCGCCCCCCGTGCACGCCCCCCGCGAGGGCCTGCCGCGGCGCCCTGCCGGGGGCCGCCGCAGACGGCGCGGCCCCCCCCCCCCGGGGGGGGGGCGGGGGGGGGCGGCGGGGGGGGGGGGGGGGGGGGGGCCGGTCGGGGGTCAGGGACCCCCCCGGGGGTGGGCGGTGTG
>NZ_JBSGWY010000030.1:34256-46176 GCF_053609145.1 Streptomyces sp. NPDC054961
CCGCCCCCCGCCCCGCCCGCCCCCCGCCGCCCGCCCGGGCGGGCGCGCGGGCCCCCCCCGCCCCGCCCCCCCCCCCCCCCCCGCGGGGGGGGGGGGGGGGGGCCCCCGCGGCGTGCGTGCGGAAGGCCGGTCAGCCGGACGGGGATCAGCGACCCGCGCGGTTGACGGCGGAGATGACGGCCTTCAGGGAGGCGCGGGTGGTGTTGGAGTCGATGCCGATGCCCCACAGGACGCGTCCGTCGATCGCGCACTCGATGTACGAGGCGGCGACGGCGGAGGCGCCCTCGCTCATCGTGTGCTCGGTGTAGTCCAGCAGGCGGGCGTCGACGCCGATGCCGGCCAGGGCGTCGAAGAAGGCCGAGATCGGGCCGTTGCCGCTGCCGTCCAGCACGGTGTCCACGCCGTCCACGACCGCCTCGACGGTCAGCGTGTCGGTGCCGTCCTTGTCGGTGGTGGTCTGGCCGGAGCGCAGCTGGATGCGTCCCCACGGGTTCTCGGGGTTGGGCAGGTACTCGTCCTGGAAGACGTCCCAGATGGCCTTCGGCGTGACCTCGCCGCCCTCGGAGTCGGTCTTGGCCTGGATGATCCGCGAGAACTCGATCTGCATGCGGCGCGGCAGGTCCAGCTTGTGGTCGTTCTTCAGGACGTACGCGATGCCGCCCTTGCCGGACTGCGAGTTGACCCGGATGACGGCCTCGTAGGAGCGGCCGACGTCCTTCGGGTCGATCGGCAGGTACGGGACGGCCCACTCGATGTCGTCGACGGTCTTGCCCTGGGCGGCCGCGTCGGCCTCCATGGCGTCGAAGCCCTTCTTGATGGCGTCCTGGTGGGAGCCGGAGAAGGCGGTGTAGACGAGGTCGCCCGCGTAGGGGTGGCGCGGGTGGACTTCCATCTGGTTGCAGTACTCGCTGGTGCGACGGATCTCGTCGATCTGCGAGAAGTCGATCTGCGGGTCGATGCCCTGCGAGAACAGGTTCATGCCCAGGGTGATCAGGTCCACGTTGCCCGTGCGCTCGCCCTGGCCGAACAGGCAGCCCTCGATGCGGTCGGCACCGGCCATCAGGGCCAGTTCGGCGGCCGCCACGGCGGTGCCGCGGTCGTTGTGCGGGTGCACGGAGATGCAGATGTGCGCGCGGCGGGTCAGGTTGCGGGCCATCCACTCGAAGCGGTCCGCGTGGGTGGAGGGGGTCGAGCGCTCCACGGTGGCGGGCAGGTTCAGGATGATCTCGCGGCCCTCACCGGGCTGCCAGACGTCGCAGACGGCCTCGCAGACCTCCAGGGCGAAGTCCAGCTCGGTGTCCGTGAAGATCTCCGGGCTGTACTGGTAGCCGAAGGTGGTCTCCGGGCCCAGCAGCTTGTCGGCGTACTCCATGACCAGGCGGGTGCCGTCGACGGCGATCTGCTTGATCTGCTCCTTGGAGCCGCGGAAGACGACCCGGCGGAAGGTGGGCGCGGTCGCGTTGTACAGGTGGACGGTGGCGCGCTTGGCGCCGACCAGGGACTCCACGGTCCGCTCGATCAGGTCCTCGCGGGCCTGGGTCAGTACGGAGATCGTCACGTCGTCCGGGATCGCGCCCTCTTCGATGATGGAGCGCACGAAGTTGAAGTCGGTCTCGCCGGACGAGGGGAAGCCGACCTCGATCTCCTTGTAGCCCATGCGCACCAGCAGGTCGAACATCTCGCGCTTGCGGGCGGGGGTCATCGGGTCGATCAGCGACTGGTTGCCGTCACGCAGGTCCGTGGACAGCCAGCGGGGGGCCTTGGTGACGCGGGCCTCGGGCCAGGTCCGGTCCGGGATGTCCACCTGCTCGTACGCGCCGTACTTGTGGATCGGCATCCCGGAGGGCCGCTGGGTGTGGGTCGCGTTCGTGATGGGCGTGGGGCGACCGACAAAAGTGTGCTGACTCATGGCGTAGGGCTCCTCGCGTGTCCGCGTGTAGTTCGCTGGGACGGCCGACAACGGTCGCAAAACCGCAACACCAAACTCCGCGGGGAGGGGGTCGGCCTACGACTACAGACCCTCGCCGCGGCAGCTAAGGAGAAGCAGCCCGATACGCATGATGGGCCGAGCCTAACCGAGCCGCGTCGCACGCGGGGACCTGTTTCAGTATGCAAGACCCCGAGGTCCGTTTTGTACCCTTTGTGAACTACATCTCTTTCATCCCACCCCTGTGGCGACAGCCGGTCCACACAACCGAATGAATCATGGTCGCTGCTCGTGACATCTAGGTCACGGAGTGCCACATTGCCGGGCATGACTGCCACCCGCTCCCACCGTCACCCCGTCTTCTGCACCGTGGTGCCGCCGCACCTCCTGGACAAGATCGCCCGGTCCGACGACCCCGCCCGCGCGGCCGCCGCCCGGCGCACCCTCGAGCTGGACGCCTCGCACCGCGTCCGGCGCCAGCTGTCCGTCCTGCCGCCCGCGGCGGAAACGGTGTCCGAGACGCCCGAACGCACCGTCTACGACGCGCAGCACCGCACGCGGCTGCCCGGCAAGAAGGTCCGCGGCGAAGGAGCCGAGGCCACCAAGGACGCCAGCGTCAACCGCGCCTACGCCGGGCTCGGCGCCACCTTCGAGCTGTACCTGAAGGCCTTCGGGCGTCATTCCATCGACGACGCCGGCCTGCCGCTGAACGCCACCGTCCACTACGACCGGCTGTACAACAACGCCTTCTGGGACGGCAGCCAGATGGTCTTCGGCGACGGGGACGGGGACCTGTTCCTCGACTTCACCGTCTCCGTCGACGTCATCGGGCACGAGCTCACCCACGGGGTCACCCAGTACACCGCCGACCTCGCCTATCACGACCAGTCGGGCGCGCTCAACGAGTCCATGTCCGACGTCTTCGGCTCCCTCATCAAGCAGTACTCGCTGAACCAGACCGCCGAGGAGGCCGACTGGCTGATCGGCGCCGGCCTGCTCGGTCCGCACGTCGACAGCGGCATGGCCCTGCGGTCGATGAAGGCGCCCGGGACGGCGTACGAGGACGACGAGCTCGGCAAGGACCCGCAGCCGGCGACGATGGACGGCTACGTCCGCACCTCCCGGGACAACGGCGGCGTGCACATCAACTCGGGCATCCCCAACCACGCCTTCTACATCGTGGCGAGCGAGCTCGGCGGCAAGGCCTGGGAGCGCGCCGGACGGATCTGGTTCGACACCCTGACCGGCGGGGCACTGGCCCCGAACGCCGGCTTCGCCGACTTCGCCGGGCTGACGGTGGCCGCGGCCGTGGCCCGCTACGGAGAGGGCGGCCCGGAACACCAGGCGCTGCAGAAGGCTTGGTCGGCCGTCGGCCTGGGGTAGGAGGGCGGTATGCGGATACAGGTGGTGCGTACGGGCGGCTTCGCGGGGATCGAGCGGCGGGCCGAGGTGGACACCTCGGGTTTTCCCGACGCGGCGGAGTGGCAGGCCCTGGCCCGGCTGGCTCTGCGGCCCGCTCCCGCGGGCGATCCGATAAACCGGGTCCGGGACGGGTTCTCGTACCGGATCACGGTGGACGGGCGGACGGTCGCCTGCGAGGAGCCGAACCTGTCACAGGCGCAGCGGTCACTGATCTCCCGGGTCCTGAAGGAGGGCGCCTGAGCGGCTCCCGGACGGCGGTGTCCGCGCGCCCTTAACGGGGTGCCCGGACGCCGCCGCTTTGCTTTGATGACCCGATGACCACGACCTTCACCTCCCCCGCCGACCTGCTGCCCGAGCTGGAGCGCTACTACGACACCGCCCCCCGCAGAGGCGGGGCGCGGGCCGAGGACTTCGGCCCGCTGACCCTGTTCGTCCAGGAGTCCACGGGCTGGCCGTACTACGCGCGGCCCGCGCTCGCGGCCGACGGCGGCGACGGCGCTCCCGCCGGGCTCTCGGTGGCGGACGTGGAACGGGTGCTGGCCCGGCAGCGGGAGCTGCGGGTCCCGGAGTCGTTCGAGTGGGTGGCCGAAACCACCCCCTCCCTGCGCGCGGCGGCAGAGGCGGCCGGGCTCCGGGTGCACGAACATCCGCTGATGGTGCTGGACACCTCGGCGGCGGTACGGATGCCCGCGCACCCGGAGGTGCGCGTCTTCGACGCGGCCGATCCCCTGCTCCGGGCCGCCGTGACGGTGCCGATGCTCGCCTTCGCCGCACCGGGCACGGCGGTGGGCGAAGCGGGCCCGGCCGAGCTCGCGGTGGCGGAGCGGGACCCGGCCTCGGAGGGCCGCCGGGTCCGGGTCGCCGAAATGATCACGTCGGGCCGCACCGCCCTGGCGGCGGCCGTCGGCGAGGGCACGGTGCTGTGTTCCGGCCAGCACAACCCGGTCGGCGACGTCACCGAGATCGTCGGCGTCGGCACCCTCCCCTCGGCCCGCCGCCGGGGCCTGGCCCTCGCGGTGACGGCGGCCCTGGTCGCGGACGCCCTGGCCCACGGGGCCCGCACGGTCTTCCTCTCGGCCGGCGACGAGGACGTGGCCCGCCTCTACGGCCGCCTCGGCTTCCGCCGGGCCGGCACGGCCCTGATCGCCGAGCGCCCGCTGTGACCCGCCGGTCGCGGCGGCCCCGGGACCGGGGTCGGCCCGCCGCGTCCTGAGCCCGGTTTGCCGGAACGGCAAGGTTGCTTGGCGACGGTGGGGTGGGGGCGGAGCATCGGGGCGCAGGGGTTCGCACCGAACGGAAAGAGGTCCCCATGGCGTACGACGAGCACCAGCACTCCCCCGAGGCCGCCGCCGGGTTCGTGGGCGAGGAGTACTGGGACACCCGTTACCGCGAGAGCGAGAAGGTCTGGAGCGGCGAGGCCAACGCCGTGCTGGCCCGGGAGGCCGCGTCGCTCGCACCCGGGCGGGCCCTCGATCTCGGCTGCGGAGAGGGCGGCGACGCCGTGTGGCTCGCACGGCAGGGCTGGCGGGTCACCGGGACGGACATCTCCGGGGTCGCCCTGGCCCGGGCCGCGGACCGGGCCGCCGGGGCCGGGGTCGCGGACCGCACCGCATGGGAGCGGCACGACCTCGCGGAGACCTTCCCGGCCGGGGAGTACGACCTGGTCTCCGCGTGCTTCCTGCACACCTTCGGCGCGTTCCCCCGCGAGCGGGTCCTGCGCCGGGCCGCCGCGGCCGTGGCGCCCGGCGGGATCCTGCTCGTCGTCGGGCACGCGGGCTGGGCGTCCTGGCAGGAGGACCGCCCGGAGGTGGCCTTCCCCACCCCCGACGAGGTCGTCGCCCAGCTGGAGCTCGAGCCCGGCGCCTGGGAGGTGCTGCTCGCGGAGGAACACGTACGGGTCCAGAACCAGCCTGACGGCCGGCCCGGGACCCGTACGGACAACGCGGTGAAGGTGCGGCGGCTCCCTTGAGGGCCGGCCCGCGAAGAGCCGGCCCGCCCGGAGCCGGCCCGCCCGGAGCCGGTCCGCCCGGAAGGCCCGCCTAGAAGCCGAGCTTGCGGAGCTGCTTGGGGTCGCGCTGCCAGTCCTTGGCGACCTTCACGTGCAGGTCGAGGAAGACCGGGGTGCCGAGCAGCGCCTCGATGTGCTTGCGCGACTTCATCCCGACCTCCTTCAGCCGGGCGCCCTTCGGGCCGATGATGATGCCCTTCTGGCTGGGCCGCTCGATGTAGAGGTTCGCGTGGATGTCCAGCAGCGGGCGGTCCGCCGGCCGGTTCTCCCGGGGGATCATCTCCTCCACGACGACCGCGATGGAGTGCGGGAGCTCGTCGCGCACGCCCTCCAGCGCCGCCTCGCGGATCAGCTCCGCGACCATCACCATCTCGGGCTCGTCGGTGAGGTCGCCCTCCGGGTACAGCGGCGGGCTCTTCGGCAGCATCGGCGCGATCAGGTCCGCCAGCAGCTGGACCTGGCTGTCGCCGACCGCCGAGACGGGCACGATCTCGGCCCACTCGAAGCCCAGCTCCTCGGCGAGCTGGTGAACGGCGAGGAGCTGTTCGCCCACCACCTTGGACTCGACGAGGTCGGTCTTGGTGATGATGGCGATCTTGGGGGTCTTCTTGATCCCCGCGAGCTCCTTGACGATGAACTTGTCGCCGGGGCCGAGCTTCTGGTCGGCGGGCAGGCAGAAGCCGATGACGTCGACTTCGGACCAGGTCGCGCGCACGACGTCGTTGAGGCGCTCGCCGAGCAGCGTGCGCGGCTTGTGCAGGCCGGGCGTGTCGACCAGGACGAGCTGTGCGTCGGGGCGGTGCACGATGCCGCGGACCGTGTGGCGGGTGGTCTGCGGCCTGTTGGAGGTGATCGCGACCTTGGTACCCACGAGCGCGTTGGTCAGGGTCGACTTCCCCGCGTTGGGACGGCCGACGAAGCATGCGAAGCCCGCACGGTGCGGGCTGGTGGTCTCGGGGGAACGATCGCTCATACGGGCCATTCTCCCCGATGCGGCTCCCAGCGCCGACCAGGCTGCCGCCAGGAGCGCGAGGGCGCCCGCCAGGAGGCCGTTCAGAGCGGGGTGCGCGGCATGGCCGACGGTGGCCCGGGAGCTGGTTCCCCCGGCTCCCGCCTCGACCGTGACCTCGCTCCACTCCAGCTCCGGAGGGTTCTCCCAGCGGGCGCCCAGCCGGACCGCCTGGCCCGGCAGCAGCTCGGCGGGCAGGTCCGTGAGGGTGCGGGAACCCAGGGCGCGGCCGAGGGTTCCCGAAGCCGTGAGGGTGGCCCGGGGGCGGAGGGTGACGTTGCCGAGGTTGCGCAGCGTGTACGAGACCTCCGCGCCGCCGACGCCCGCGGCGGCGACCCGGAGGTCCTCGACGGCGAGCGCGGGGGCGGTGGGGCCGGTGACCCGCAGGTAGACCCGGGCGGCGACCGCCTGCTGCACGCCGATCCCCTGCCCGGCCGTGGCGCCCGGCCGGTCCTCCAGGGCCACGATGGCTCCGGGGTGGTCCCCGGGCTCCGCCCGGCCGGGAACGGTGAGGGTGAAGCCCACGCCGAGCGCGCCGCCGGCGGGGACGGTGATCCGGTCCTGCGCGAGCTCGGCCCAGGCTCCGGTGGCGGTGCGCGGCTCGTCGGGGCCGCGGAGGGCGAAGCCGCCGTCGCGGGCGGTGTTGTAGGCGTCGGCGGCGTAGAGGCGGAAGGTGCGGGGCCGGTCGGTCCGGTTGGTGACGGTGACGGAGTCGGCGACGGTCGTGCCGGGGGCCGCGGAGAGGTAGAAGTACGGCCGCTGCCCGAGGGTGTTCGCGGCGGGCAGCACGGACCACTGGCCGTTGTCGGCGGCCGCGGCCGGCCCTGCCGCGCCGGCCAGCAGCGCTCCCGCCCCGGCCAGCACCGCCAGCACGGCCAGCACCGCCAGCAGGGCGCGCACGGCGGCCGCCGCCGCCCCCGGCGGCGCCGTGACGGCGGGCCGGTCCCCCGCGGGCGCCCCGGCGGTCATGACAGGGTCAGCGTCAGCACCGCGGCGTACGCGCCCGGCGGGGTGTACGGCGGGACCTGGAGGGTGACCGCGGCGTCGATCGTGAAGGTGCCCCCCACGAGCGCGGCGTCGGGTGTGGAGGCGAGGACCGCGCCGTCGGGGCCGACCGTGCCCGCGCTGCCCGGCGTACACGCGCTCGGGCTCCCGGCGGCCGCCGCGCACACCGGGGTCCAGCTCAGGGAGGCGCCGGGGATGCGCACCCCGGTCCCGCCCGCGCCGGTGCCCGTGAAGTCGGTGACCTTTCCGATCAGGGACCAGCCCGCCGGCCCGCCCCGGGCGTCCTTGACCGTGACGGTGCCGATCCGGCCGGCCGCCGCGCCGCCGTCCCCGTACGGGACCGCTCCCAGGGTGACCGCCTCGCCCTCCTGGGTCATGCCCAGCGCACCGGGCTCGACGACGGCCGTCACCTCCTGCGTGCCCGGGGGCACCGCGGCGGCCTCGATCACGGTGTAGGCCGCCGGGCCGGAGCCGCCCGCCGCCGTCCAGGCCCCGCCCTCGTACGCCACGACCGCCGTGGTCGCCCCGTCCGTGACCGGCAGCTCGGCCAGGATCACGCCCAGCTCGTCGGCCTTCGCCGCCACCCGGTCGGTGGTCTCGGCCGCGCCGGCGCGGCCGGCCACGGTGACGCTCGAGCCCGGGACGAAGCCGGCGCCGGTGACCCGGACGGTGGCACCCGGTTTCCCGGCGGCGGCACCGAGCCACACCGACCGCAGGTTGGCCGTGGGCAGCGGGCTCGCCGTGATCCGCTCGGAGACGGGGGCGGGAACCGGGGCGGGACGGGTGGCGGGCGTCGGACCGGGGGTCCCCGCCGGGTCCGTGCCCGGCGTCGCGGTCGGACCCGGAGTCGAGGTCGGGTCCGGAGTCGAGGTCGGGTCCGGAGTCGAGGTCGGACCCGGCGCGGTCGGGTCCGGCATCGGATCCGAGGCCGGCCCCTGGGCCGGGTCCCGCGCCGGGTCCTGCGCCGCCGGCACGTCGGCCGCGCACGTCGTGTCGAGGTCGAACAAGTGGCTGGTGTGCAGCGTGTAGCCGCCCGGGGCGAGGGTGATCTCGCCGGGCGCGGTGACGGTGAAGGTGCCGGTCATGGTGACGGCCGGCAGCGGCCCGCCCGCTCTGACGGGGTCATTGCGCCTGGCTCCGACGACCGTGACCTCGCCGCTCTGCGCTCCCCCGAGGACGACCCGCCCGGTCGGGGTGAGCACGTCGGCGGGCAGGTCGACGGGGAGCGGGTTCACGGCGGGGGTGCCGATCACCTGATAGGCCACGGTGACGGTGTCGCCGACGCGCGGCGCCCGGTCGTCCACGGTGATCCGCGCGGTGGTGGGCCCGTCGGCGGGCGGCAGCCCCGCCTCCTGGGGCGCCAGGCAGTGCGTCGGGAACTCCACCCGGCCCGGCACCTGCCCCGCGGGCGTCCGCCCCTCGGCGGCGGCGGGTGGGCTCAGCGCGCCCCCGGCCACGGCCGCCAGCACCGCCATGCCGGCGGCCGCCGACCACCCTCTGCTCCGCGCCGGTCTCCGCACTGCCCGCCCCCTGGGTTCCCGTACCCCGACAGGGGGCCATTCACGAGCGGGCGGCGGGATAAGTCAATGCACGGACCCGGCAGCGACTGATGTCCCATCAGAAGCTGGCGGGGTGTCATGAGGGGCGTCACGGCGGCCGTCCCGGCCGGGGTCGTGGCGGGCGTCCCGGCAGGCGTCCCGGCGGGGGTCCGCCAGGGTTTCCCGGAACGTCCTGCGGTAGGCCGTCGGGCTGACGCCGAGCGCCGCCTGCACGTGCTTGCGCAGCGACTGCGCCGCGCCGAAGCCCGTCTCCCGCGCCACCTGTTCCATCGGCAGGTCGGTCTGCTCCAGCAGGGTCCGGGCCCGCTCCACCCGCTGCCCCACGATCCACTCGCCGGGGCTGACCCCCGACTCCTCCCGGAACCGTCGCGTGAAGGTCCGCACGGACATGGCCTCCTGCCGGGCCAGGTCGGTCAGCCGCAGCGGCTCGTGCAGCCGGTCCAGCACCCAGGCGCGGGCCGCGGCGGTACTGGCCTGCTGCGGCTCCGGCACCGGGCGCGCGATGTACTGCGCCTGCCCGCCGTCGCGGTGCGGCGGTACGACGGTGAGCCGGGCCACCTGGTTGGCGACGGCCGCGCCGTGGTCGCGGCGCACGATGTGCAGGCACAGGTCGACGCCCGAGGCGACGCCGGCCGAGGTCAGCACGTCCCCGTCGTCGGTGTAGAGCACGTCCGCGTCGACCCGTACGGCCGGGAACAACTGCTGGAAGTGCGCGGCCGAGGCCCAGTGGGTGGTGGCCCGGCGGCCGTCCAGGTACCCCGCGGCGGCCAGCACGTAACCACCCGTACAGATGGAGACCAGCCGCGTACCGGGCCTGATGTGCGCGAGCGCGGCGGCGAGTTCGGGGGTGAGCCGGCCCTCCGAGTGGACCGCGCCCAGCTCGTAGGAGGCGGGGACCACCACCGTGTCGGCCGTGGCCAGCAGTTCCGGCCCGTGCCCGACCTGGATCGCGAAGTCCGCGTCCGTGGGCACCGGCCCGGGGGCGAGCCCGCACGTGAGGATCTCGTAGAGCGGCCGGCCGGCCGGGTCCTTGGCCCGGCCGAAGATCCGGTGCGGGATCCCGAGCTCGAACGGCAGGAGGCCGGCGAGGGCGAGGACGACAACGCGGTGCGGCGGGGAGTCCATGGCCCGATCGTACCGAAGGCTGTCGTTCAGGCCACTGTCGTAGAGGGCCGCCGCGGCCGGAAGCTGTCGTCGTGACGACGCAGACAGCACCCTCCCCGGCCCCCGAGGCCGCTCCTCCCCGAGTCCACCGCGCCTGGTCCGTCGCGGCCGTCGGCTTCGTGACGATCATCGGCGCCGCCGCCTTCGCCTCCCTCCCCGGGCTGCTCATCGAGCCGTTGCACGCGGAGTTCGCCTGGTCGCGCGGCACGATCGGCCTCGCCGTCTCCGTGAACCTCGCGCTGTACGGGCTCACCGCCCCCTTCGCCGCCGCGCTGATGGACCGTTTCGGCATCCGCAGGGTCGTCGCGATCGCCCTGACCGTCATAGCCGCCGGCTCGGTGGCCACGGTGTGGATGACCGCCTCCTGGCAGCTGATCATGTACTGGGGCGTCCTGGTCGGCCTGGGCAGCGGTTCGATGGCGCTGGCCTTCGCCGCGACGGTGACCAACCGCTGGTTCGTCGCCCGGCGCGGCCTGGTCACCGGCATCCTCACGGCCGCCGGGGCCTCCGGCCAGCTGATCTTCCTGCCGCTGCTGGCCTGGCTGGTGGAGCACCACGGCTGGCGTCCGGCGGCCGTCACCGTCTCGCTGGCGGCCCTGACCGTCGTGCCCTTCGTCTGGCTGCTCCTGCGCGACCACCCGGCGGACGTCGGACTCGCCCCCTACGGAGGCACCTACGCGCCCAGGCCCGCTCCCGTCCGGGGCGCCGCCCGCCGCACGGTGTCCGTGCTCTTCAAGGCGGCCCGGACCGGGCCCTTCTGGCTGCTGGCGGGCACGTTCGCGATCTGCGGAGCCTCCACCAACGGCCTGGTCAAGACCCACTTCGTGCCGTCGGCCCACGACCACGGCATGCCGGTGACGGCGGCGGCCGGCCTGCTGGCCGTGATCGGCCTGTTCGACGTGATCGGCACGGTGTTCTCCGGCTGGCTGACGGACCGCTTCGAGGCGCGCCGCCTCCTCGTCGTCTACTACGCCCTGCGCGGGATCTCGCTGCTCTTCCTGCCGATGCTGCTGGCCCCGGCCGTGCACGTGCCGATGGTGTTCTTCATCGTCTTCTACGGCCTGGACTGGGTCGCGACCGTCCCGCCGACGATGGCGCTGTGCCGCGAGCACTACGGCGAGGACAGCGCCATCGTCTTCGGCTGGGTCCTGGCTTCGCACCAGGTCGGCGCCGCGCTGGTGGCCTTCCTGGGCGGCCTGGCCCGCGACGCCCTCGGTTCGTACGACCTCGTCTGGTACGCCTCGGGCGCGCTGTGCGCGATGGCGGCGCTGATGGCGATGGTCATCCGCCGCCGTCCGGCCGCCGTCCCGCTGCCGGCGTGATGCGGGCGGGATGCCCGCGGGATGCCCGCGCTTCAGCCCGCGGGAGTGGTGGACCTGAGCGTGCCGTCCGGGCCCGCCAGGAGGACCGGGGTGTCCGGGCCGCCGAGGTCGCGGACCGCCGCGCGGTCGGCGTCGGCGGGGGCGTCCGCCGCGCTGACGACCGCGGCGGCCTCCAGGGACCGCGCTCCGCTGGCCACCGCCATCGCGACGGCCGTCTGGAGCGCGCTGAGCTTCAGGGAGTCCAGCTCCACGGTCCCGGCGACGTACGTGCGGCCGGTCTCGTCCCGGACCGCCGCCCCCTCGGCCACGCCGTTGCGGGCCCGGGCGCTGCGCGCCAACGTGATGATCTTGTTGTCTTCGGGGTCGATCCCGCTGCTGTCGGTCATGGTCCGAAGCATAGGGAGCGTGGGGGGGGGGGGGGGGCGCGCGCCCCGCCCCCCCCCCCCCCCCCCCGGCGGCCGCCCCCCCCGCCCCCCCCCCCCCCCGCCCCCCCCCCCCCCCCCA
>NZ_JBSGWY010000030.1:46185-78211 GCF_053609145.1 Streptomyces sp. NPDC054961
GGGCCGCGCGACGGCCCCGCGGACACGCTCCCGCGCTACGGCCGGTCGAGCCGCAGCCGCTCCGCCTTCGGCAGACCCGCGACCACGAGGTCGTACGAGTCCTCGACCAGCTCCCGGGCCAGGGCGTCGGGCAGGGCCCCCGGGCCGCCCACCGTGACCGTGTTCCAGTGCCGCTTGTTCATGTGCCAGCCCGGTACGACCGCCTCGTGCTCCTCCCGCAGCCGCACCGCCTGCTCCGGTTCGCACTTGAGGTTGACCTTGAGCGGGTCGCCGTCCAGCGCCGAGAGCGCGAACACCTTCCCCAGCACCTTGAACACCGAGGTCTCCGGGGTGAAGGGGAACTCCTCCACCGCCGCGTTGAAACCCAGGCAGAAGTCGCGCAGCTCGCTCGGCGTCATTCCGATCCGTCCTCCACCGTCACCGCCGGAGCCAGCGGCTCCACCAGTACCGTCACGATCTTGTTCCGCCGCCCCGCCGGGGATTCGGCGGTCAGCCGCAGCGGCCGCCCGTCCGGCAGGTCCACCACCGCCGAGGCGCCCGCGATCGGCACCCGGCCCAGTGCCTTGGCGAGCAGCCCGCCGACGGTCTCCACGTCCTCGTCGTCGAAGGAGTCGACCTTGAACAGCTCCCCGAGGTCGGTGATGTCCAGCCGCGCGGTGACCCGGTAGCTGTCCCCGCCCAGCTCCTCCACCGGTGCGATCTCCCGGTCGTACTCGTCGGTGATCTCGCCGACGATCTCCTCCAGGATGTCCTCGATGGTGACGATGCCGGCGGTGCCGCCGTACTCGTCGATCACCACCGCCACGTGGTTGCGCACCGACTGCATCTCGCGCAGCAGGTCGCCCGCGTTCTTGGTGTCCGGGACGAAGACCGCCGGCCGCATCGCCGTCGAGACCAGATCGGTCTCCGACTCGCGGCTGATGTGGGTCTTGCGGACCAGGTCCTTGAGGTACACGACACCGACGATGTCGTCCTCGTTCTCCCCGGTGACGGGAATCCGCGAGAAGCCGGACCGCAGCGCGAGCGTGGTCGCCTGACGGATCGTCTTGTACCGCTCGATGCAGACCAGGTCGGTGCGCGGCACCATCACCTCGCGCACGAGCGTGTCGCCCAGCTCGAAGACCTGGTGCACCATCCGGCGCTCGTCGTCCTCGATGAGCGATTCCTTCTCCGCCAGGTCCACCATCGCGCGCAGCTCGGCCTCGGAGGCGAAGGGCCCCTTGCGGAAGCCCTTGCCGGGGGTGAGCGCGTTGCCGATGAGGATCAGCAGCTGCGGGACGGGCCCCATCACGCGGGCGAGCGGTACGAGGACGTAGGCGGCCGCCGTGGCGGTGTTCAGCGGGTGCTGCCGGCCGATGGTGCGCGGAGACACTCCGACCGCCACGAACGAGACCAGCACCATCACGCCGATGGCCACGAGCAGCGCGGTCCAGTTCTCCCCGAACTCGTCGAGGCAGACGTACGTGACGAGCACGCCCGCCGCCATCTCGCAGGTGACCCGGACCAGCAGGGCGACGTTGAGGTAGCGGGTGGGATCGGCTGCGACCTGCGCCAGCTTGGCGCTGCCGCGCCGGCCGGCCCGTACGGCCTGTTCGGCGCGGAAGGTGGAGATCCGGGCGATCCCGGATTCCGCGCACGCCGCGAACCAGGCCACCACGACCAGCAGGACGGCGCCGGTGATCAGCTGGGGATCGCCGGTCACGAGACGGTCGGGGCCGGGGACGGACCGGTCACGCCGCGCTCGCCGCGCCAGCCGTCGACGATGGCCGCCTGGAGGCCGAACATCTCGGCCTTCTCGTCCGGCTCCTCGTGGTCGTAGCCGAGCAGGTGCAGCACCCCGTGGACGGTCAGGAGCTGGAGCTCCTCGTCCATGGAGTGCTGCGTCGGCGCGTCCTCACCCTGCTTCTTCGCCACTTCGGGACAGAGCACGATGTCGCCGAGGAGCCCCTGCGGGGGCTCCTCCTCGTCCTTGGACGGCGGACGCAGTTCGTCCATCGGGAAGGACATGACGTCGGTGGGTCCGGGCAGGTCCATCCACTGGATGTGGAGCTGCTCCATCGCCTCCTCGTCGACGACGATGACGGAGAGCTCCGAGAGCGGGTGGATCCGCATCCGGGCGAGCGCGTAGCGGGCGATGTCGAGGATCGCCTGCTCGTCGACCTCGGTTCCGGACTCGTTGTTGACGTCGATCGACATGGTGCGCTGGGTTCTACTTCCGCTGGTGGCCGTTCCGGGTGCGCTCGCCGCCGTCGGGGCCGGCCTGGCGCGCCTGGATGTCGTCGTACTTCTCGTACGCATCGACGATACGGCCGACCAGCTTGTGCCGGACGACATCCTCGGACGTGAGCCGCGAGAAGTGGATGTCCGGCACCCCTTCCAGGATGTCCTGCACCTGGCGCAGACCGCTCTTGGCGCCGCCCGGCAGGTCGACCTGGGTGACGTCACCGGTGATGACGATCTTCGAGTCGAAGCCGAGACGGGTCAGGAACATCTTCATCTGCTCGGTGGTGGTGTTCTGCGCCTCGTCGAGCACGACGAACGCCTCGTTGAGCGATCTGCCCCGCATGTACGCCAGGGGCGCCACCTCGATGGTGCCCGCTGCCATCAGGCGCGGGATCGAGTCCGGGTCGATCATGTCGTGCAGGGCGTCGTAGAGGGGGCGCAGGTACGGGTCGATCTTGTCGAAGAGCGTGCCCGGCAGGAATCCGAGCCGCTCGCCGGCCTCGACGGCGGGGCGGGTCAGGATGATCCGGCTGACCTGCTTGGACTGCAGGGCCTGGACCGCCTTGGCCATGGCGAGGTAGGTCTTGCCGGTACCGGCGGGGCCGATGCCGAAGACGATCGTGTTCTTGTCGATCGCGTCGACGTACCGCTTCTGGTTCAGGGTCTTGGGCCGGATCGTGCGTCCGCGGCTGGAGAGGATGTTCTGGGTGAGCACCTCGGCCGGGGTCTCGTCCGGGCCGTCGCCGTTGCGGCTCGACTTGAGCATGGCGATCGATCGTTCCACTGCGTCCTCCGTCATCGGCTGCCCGGTGCGGAGCACCAGCATCATCTCGTCGAACAGGCGCTGGATCAGGGCGACTTCCGCCGCCGCGCCGATCGCGCTGACCTGATTGCCCCGCACATGGATGTCGGCCTTCGGGAAGGCCCTCTCGATCACGCGCAACAGCGCGTCTCCCGATCCGAGGACGGACACCATCGGATGGCTGGCCGGGACGCTGAAGTGGGCCCGCGCCTGTCCCGGCGCGGGGATCTGGGCTCTCGTTGTCTGAGTCATGGGCCGGCACTGTGGCCTGCGCATACCTCCCACTGAGGGGCCGTGCCGATCGACGACCTCCGGACCTCCAAGCCTACGTCGCCCCCGCTCCATCCCCGAGGGGTTTTCCGCCGCGCTCCTACGCGGAGTGCCGGAAGCCGATGGTCGGGACCGCCCGGCGCCTGCTGGCCGGGGCGGCGCCCGGCGGAACCAGGTCGTCCAGGAACGCGTACCGTCCGCGCACCTCCTGCGGCGCGGTCCGCCACCAGTCGGCCACTTCCGGCCACCCCGGGGCCGACAGCGAGCCCCCGAACTCCTGGACCGACAGGGCCGCCGTCAGGCCCGCGAAGGCGAGCCGGTCCGCGAGCGGCCAGCCCGCGAGGGTACCGGTGAGGAAGCCCGCCACGTAGACGTCGCCCGCGCCGGTCGGGTCCAGCGCCTCGACCGCGATCGCCGGCACCTCGGCGCTCTCGCCGGTCCGGCCGTCCACCGCGTACGAGCCCTCGGACCCCATGGTCACCACGGCGATCGGCACCTTCTCGGCCAGCGTCCGGGCCGCCGCGCGCGGGCAGTCGGTGCGGGTGTAGGCCATCGCCTCGCCCGCGTTGGGCAGGAACGCCTCGCAGTGCTCCAGGTCGGCCAGCGCCCCCAGGTCCCACCGCCCGCTCTCGTCCCACCCGACATCGGCGAAGACCCGCGCCCCGCGCCGGGCCGCCTCGGCCACCCACGCCTCCCCGCCGCCCGTGCCGAGCGAGGCCACAGCCGCGCGGGCGCGGGGCGGACACTGCGGGAAGGGCCCGGGGCCCGCCGGGGGCGGGGCCTCGTGGCCGTGCGAGACCATCGTGCGCTCGCCCTCGTACGCCATGGAGACGGTGACGGGGCTGTGCCAGCCGGGCACGGTCCGTGACATCGACAGGTCGATCCCCTCGCCCTGCTCCAGCGCGTCCCAGCAGTACTCGCCATAGTGGTCGTCCCCGAAGGCGGCGGCGAGCGAGGTGCGCAGGCCGAGCCGGGCGAGGGCGGTGGCCATGTTGGCGACGCCGCCGGGGCTGGAGCCCATGCCGCGCGCCCAGGACTCCGTACCGCGCACGGGGGCCGAGTCGAGGCCGGTGAAGATGATGTCGAGGAACACCGTGCCGGTCAGGAAGACGTCACAGCCCGGCTCTTGGGGATCGCGCAGCGGACCGAGCGGGTCCACGGCGGCGGTTCGGCTGTCCCGGCTGTCCCGACTGCTCACGATGTACTCCCCGTTCGGCGCGCGTTTCGCTGGAAGTGGTGCCTGATCAAAATCCTGGCGGGTCGTTTCCGCAAGGGGGTCGCCGCGCAACGGCCGCCCGGCCCCACCCTCCCGGAAGGACCCGGACAACAGTGTGACGCAGATCACTGACCGAACGCCCTTCTGCGCGACTCCGGCCGGTTGATAAACAGAGGCTCCGCCGCGCTCCACCTGGAACCACCCGTGTCGCCCCACACCCCCGCGCCGCCCGCCGCCTGGCCGCTCGTCGCCCTCTTCACCGCCGGTTACCTCGCCCCGTACCTGCTGCCGACCGTCGTCGGACGGCTCGGCGCGCACCTCCCGCTGAGTCCCGCGCAGGCGGGACTGATCGGCTCGGCCCTGCTCCTGGGCTCGGCCGCCGCCGGGTTCACCCTCGCCTCCCGCATCCCCCGCCACGGGCCCCGCCCGCTGGCCCGGCTCGGGCTGCTCCTCGCCGTCACCGGCTACGCGACGGCGGCCGCCACCCCGCTGCTCCCGCTCGTCGTCGCGGGCGCCGTCCTCGGCGGCTTCGGATCCGGCGCGGCCACCGCCGTGGCCGCCTCCGGGATCGCCGCGCAGCGCGATCCGCACCGGACCTCCGCGCTCGGGCTGCTGTCGGTCTCGGCGACCGCCGGGGCGCTGTACCTGACCCTGCCCCGGCTCGGCGGCGGCCACTGGCTGCCCTTCGCGGCGATCGCCCTGGTCGCGGCCGTGTGCTGGCCGGCGACGGGCCGCCTCGGCGAGGCCGCCGCGCAGGACCGGCCCGTACCCGCCTGTGGACGGCTGCCGTACCCGGGCGCCGGGGTGATGCTCGCCGGGTCCCTGATGCTGTGGTCGCTCGCCCAGAACGCCCTGTGGGGAGTCAGCGGCCGCATCGGCGCGCAGCAGGCGGGCCTGTCCGAGGTCACCCTCGGCATCGTGTTCGCGGCCGCGCTCGGCGCCGGGCTGCTCGGGGTCTGCGCCGCCTCGGCGCTCGGCGCGCGGCTGGGCCGGGCCGTCCCGGTGGGCGTGGGCACCGGCGTGATCGCCTGCTGCGTGGTGCTGGCCACGCACGCGCACGGCCTCGGCACCTTCGCCGCCGGGGAGATCCTGTGGAACGCCGTCTACCCCGTCGTGCTCTCCTACGCCATCGGCCTCGCCGCCGCCCTCGACCCGCGCGGCCGCTGGGCGGTCCTGGTCGGCTCGGCGTCCTCGCTGGGCGTGGCCTGCGGGCCCGTCACCGGCAGCCTGCTCGCCGAAGGCCTCGGCTTCCCCGGCACGGGCCTGGCCCTCGGCGGCCTGCTGCTGGCGGTGGCCGGGCCGATGACCGCCGTGGCCCTGCACGTCGGCGGGCGCCCGCTGACCCCCGGGTCGGTGCGCCGTCGTGGTGGGGCCCCGGCCGCCGTCCTCGCCGCCGGCGCGGGCGCCCCGAGGGGCGACGTGCCGAGGGTGGGCGCGCAGGAGCTGGAGGTCGTCGAGATCGCCGAGATCGCCGAGATCGCCGAGATCGCCGGCGGCACGGTGCGCTCGGGGCGCCGCCGGCCGCTCCGGGCCCCGCTCAGGGTGCTGCTGCTCTCCCCGGCGGCCGCCCGGCGGAGCCGGGAGCGGGCCGGGCGGCGGGTCCGGACCGGGGTCTGAGCCCCGGCGGGCGGTCCCGCCACCGGTGCGGTCGCCGGGCCGCCGCCCTCAGGTCCGCTTCGGCACGGGTACCCGCAGGAGGTCGGCCGCGATCGTCAGCTCGCCCTCGAACCCGGCCGCGCGGGCCTGTCGTTCGAACTCCGCCGGGTCGGTGTAGCGCTGTGAGAAGTGCGTCAGCACGAGGTGCCGTACGCCCGCGTCCCGTGCCACCCGGGCGGCCTGTCCGGCGGTGAGGTGCCCGTGGTCGGTGGCCAGTTGGACGTCCTCGTCGAGGAACGTCGACTCGATCACCAGCATGTCGCAGCCCTCCGCGAGCGCGTCGACGCCCTCGCAGAGCCGGGTGTCCATCACGAAGGCGAAACGCTGCCCGGGGCGCGGCTCGCTGACCTCTTCCAGGGTGACCTCGCCGAGGCGTCCCTCGCGCTGGATCCGGCCCACGTCCGGGCCCTTGATCCCGTGGAGTGCGAGCAGTTCGGGCCGTATCCGGCGCCCGTCGGGCTCGGTGATCCGGTAGCCGAAGGACTCCACCGGGTGGGAGAGCCGTACCGCGTCCAGGGTGTACGCGTCGGTGCGCGCCAGGATCCCGTCCCCGGCGACCGGCTCCTCGGCCAGCGGGACCGTCTCGCGGTAGGCCGTGGCGTAGCGCAGCCGGTCGAAGAACTTCTGCCCGGAGGCCGGATAGTGCGCGGTGACGGGGTGCGGGACCCGGTCGAGGTTGATCCGCTGGATGACGCCGGCGAGGCCGAGGCTGTGGTCACCGTGGAAGTGGGTGACACAGATCCGGTTGATGTCGTGCGCGGCGACCCCGGCGCGCAGCATCTGGCGCTGGGTTCCCTCGCCGGGATCGAAGAGGATGCCCTCGCCGTCCCAGCGCAGCAGGTAGCCGTTGTGGTTGCGGTGCCGCGTGGGCACCTGGCTGGCCGTGCCCAGCACGACGAATTCGCGTACGGACACGTCTTATCCGGGGGGCCACTGGAGCCCGCGCCCGCCGAGGACGTGCGCGTGGGCGTGGAAGACGGTCTGGCCGGCGCCGGCGCCGGTGTTGAAGACGACCCGGTAGCCGTGCTCGACGATCTTCTCGTCGGCGGCGACGTGGCCCGCCTCGCGCAGGACGTCGGCGGCGAGCTCGGGCGCGGCGGCGGCGAGGGACGCGGCGTCGGCGTAGTGCGCCTTCGGGATGACGAGGACGTGGCTGGGCGCCTGCGGGTTGATGTCCCGGAAGGCGACGGTCGTCTCGGTCTCCCGGACGATCGTCGCCGGGATGTTCCCCTCGACGATCTTGCAGAACAGGCAGTCGGCCTGCGGTTCACCGGCCATTTCGCTGGTCCCTCCGTGACGTTCGATCGGTTCCGGCATGGTATCCACCGCCGGGGACCGCCCGCCGCGTCAGGACCGGCGGCTTCCGGCCGGTCCCGCCTCCGGGCGGCCGCTCAGGACCAGCGGCCCGTCCTGGCCAGCAGGACCGCCGCCGCCGCCGTCCCGGCCGTGGAGGTGCGCAGCACCGAGGGGCCCAGCCGGTACGGGTGGGCGCCGGCCGCCGCGAAGGCGGCGAGTTCCTCCGGGGAGACCCCGCCCTCGGGTCCGACCACCAGGACGATGGAGCCCGCCGCGGGCAGTTCCGCCGTGGCCAGGGCGCCCGAGGGCGCGTCGCGGTCCTCGTGCAGGACCACCGCGAGGTCGGCCTCGGCGAGCAGTGCCGCGACCTGCTTGGTGGACAGCGCCTCGGCGACCTCGGGGAAGCGGACCCGGCGCGACTGCTTGCCGGACTCCCGGGCGGTGGCCCGCCACTTCGCCAGGGACTTGGCGCCGCGGTCCCCGCGCCACTGGGTGATGCAGCGCGAGGCCTGCCACGGCACGATCGCGTCGACGCCGGTCTCCGTCATGGTCTCGACGGCGACCTCGCCCCGGTCGCCCTTGGGCAGCGCCTGGACGACGGTGATCCGGACGGACGGCTCCGCCTCCTCGAAGACCCCGTTCACGCGGACCACGAGGCGGTCCTTGCCCTCGGCCGCCGTCACGACGGCCTCGGCCCAGCCGCCCCGGCCGTCGGCCAGGACCAGGGCCTCGCCCGGGGACAGCCGTTTCACTGATACCGCGTGCCGGCCCTCGGGGCCGTCCAGGACGAACTCCGGTCCCGCGGGGACCTTTTCGACCACGAACACGGGGGCGGTCATGACGCACTCCTCATTTGCCTTGTCTTCAACGCGTTCTGTGCCGCGGCGAGTTCCGCCGCGAGCACCTCGACGAGCTCGCCCGCGGGCATCGTCCGCGCCAGCCGGTGCCCCTGGCCCGCCCACAGGGCCATGCCCTGCGGGTCCCCGGCCGCCGCGGCCGCCTTGCGCAGCGGCGAGGTCAGGTGGTGCACCTGCGGGTAGGCCGCGGGGGCGTACGGGCCGTGCTCGCGCATGAACCGGTTGACCAGTCCGCGGGCCGGGCGCCCCGAGAAGGCCCGGGTCATCTCCGTGCGGACGAACAGCGGGTCGGTCAGCGCCTTCTTGTGCAGGGGGTCGGCCCCGGACTCCGGGCAGGCCAGGAACGCCGTGCCGAGCTGCGCCGCCTCCGCGCCCGCGGCCAGCAGCGCGGCGATCTGCGAGCCGCGCATCAGCCCGCCCGCCGCGATGATCGGGAGGGCCACGGTCTCCCGTACCTGCGCCACGAGCGCGAGCAGTCCCAGGCCCGCCGTGCCGTCGGCCTGGGGGTCGTCGCGGTGGGTGCCCTGGTGGCCGCCCGCCTCCATGCCCTGGACGCACACGGCGTCGGCGCCCGCCTCCTGGGCGGCGCGGGCCTCCTCCACGGAGGTGACCGTGGCGATCGTGTACGTACCGGCCTTGCGCAGGCAGGTGAAGGCGGCGGGCGAGGGCAGGCCGAAGGTGAAGGAGACCACGGGGACCGGGTCCTCGATGAGAATGGCGAGTTTGGCGTCGTAGCCGTCGTCGCTGGTGCCGATGATGTCCTCTTCGGCGAGCGAGATCTCGTACCAGCTGGCCTCGCCGGCGAGCTGGCCGCGGTACGCCTCCACGGCGGCCGGGTCCACGTATCCGGTCTGCGGCATGAAGAGGTTGACGCCGAACGGGCGGCGGGTGAGCGCGCGCAGCCGCTTGATCTCCTGGTACATGCCGTCGGCGGTTTTGTACCCCCCGGCCAGGAAGCCCAGCCCGCCCGCCTCGCACACGGCGGCGGCGAGCGGCGGGCAGGACGCGCCGCCTGCCATGGGAGCCTGCACGATCGGGTACACGAAGAGACCGTTCGGTGCGGAGGACATGGTCTGCATCGTGCCATGTCCCGCTCACGGGGCCGAATCACGGCATTCGCCTGGCATAGTCCGCTTCACCGGGGTGCCCGAAACCCGTCGGCGCCATGCGACGAGCCCGGTCCGGGGCCTCCCCGGACCGGGCTCGCGGTCGTTCTCCCCCGCGCTCGCGGACGGGGTGCCGTACGCGGCCGCGCGCGCGGCTCAGCGCCCGTTGAAGGCGTCCTTCAGCCGGCTGAACAGCCCCTGCTGGCCCGGCGCGAACTGGCCGAGCGGCCGCTCCTCGCCGCGCAGCTTCGCCAGCTGGCGCAGCAGGTCCTCCTGCGCCGGGTCCAGCTTGCCCGGGGTGGTGACCTCGACGTGCACGATCAGGTCGCCGCGCCCGCCGCCGCGCAGGTGGGTGACGCCCCGCCCGTGCAGCGGGATCGCCTGGCCGGACTGCGTGCCGGGCCGGATGTCGATCTCCTCCATGCCGTCCAGCGTCTCCAGCGGGCACTTGGTGCCCAGGGCCGCCGCGGTCATCGGGAGGGTGACCGTGCAGTGCAGGTCGTCCCCGCGCCGCTGGAAGGTCGGGTGCGGCAGCTCGTGGATCTCCACGTACAGGTCGCCGGCGGGGCCGCCGCCGGGGCCGACCTCGCCCTCGCCCGCGAGCTGGATCCGGGTGCCGTTCTCGACGCCGGCCGGGATCTTGACCGTCAGGCTGCGGCGGGAGCGGACCCGGCCGTCGCCCGCGCACTCGGGGCACGGGGTCGGGACCACGGTGCCGAAGCCCTGGCACTGCGGGCAGGGGCGCGAGGTCATGACCTGGCCCAGGAAGGACCGGGTGACCTGCGAGACCTCACCGCGGCCGCGGCACATGTCACACGTCTGCGCCGAGGTGCCGGGGGCGGCCCCTTCGCCGGAGCAGGTGGTGCAGACGACGGCCGTGTCGACCTGGATGTCCTTGGTCGTGCCGAAGGCGGCCTCGTCCAGTTCCAGGTCGAGGCGGATCATCGCGTCCTGGCCGCGGCGGGTCCGCGAACGCGGTCCGCGCTGCTGGCTCTGGCCGAAGAAGGCGTCCATGATGTCGGAGAAGTTGCCGAAGCCACCCGCCCCGAAGCCACCCGCTCCGCCACCGCCGCCCGAAGAGGACAGCGGGTCGCCGCCGAGGTCGAAGACCTGCTTCTTCTGCGGGTCCGAGAGCACCTCGTACGCCGCGTTGATCTCCTTGAAGCGCTCCTGCGTCTTCGGGTCCGGATTCACGTCCGGGTGGAGTTCACGCGCGAGGCGGCGGAAGGCCTTCTTGATCTCGTCCTGCGATGCGTCGCGGCGCACGCCGAGAACGGCGTAGTAGTCCGTGGCCACTTACGACTCCGCCAGGATCTGTCCGACGTAACGTGCCACTGCGCGTACCGCTCCCATCGTTCCGGGGTAGTCCATGCGGGTCGGTCCGACCACGCCGAGTTTGGCGACTGCTTCGCCGCCCGAACCGTAGCCGACCGAGACGACGGACGTGGAGTTCAGTCCCTCGTAGGCATTCTCATGCCCGATCTTTACGGCCATTCCCGACTCATTGGCCTCGCCCAGCAGCTTGAGGAGCACGACCTGCTCCTCCAGCGCTTCGAGCACCGGCCTGATCGTCAGGGGAAAATCGTGTCCGAAACGGGTGAGGTTGGCGGTGCCGCCGATCATCAGCCGCTCCTCCGCCTCCTCCACCAGCGTTTCGAGAAGGGTGTCGAGGACGGCCTTGGCCGTCGCCCGGTCCTCGGCCTCGAAGGACTCCGGAAGGTCCTGCACCAGCGGCGGCACGTCGGTGAACCTGCGGCCGACGACACGGCTGTTGAGGCGCGCCCGCAGGTCGGCGAGCGAGGCCTCCCCGAAGGGGGTCTGGCAGTCGACGAGCCGCTGCTCGACCCGGCCGGTGTCCGTGATGAGGACGAGCATCAGGCGGGCCGGGGCCAGCGAGAGCAGTTCCACGTGCCGGACGGTGGAGCGGGTCAGGCTCGGGTACTGGACGACGGCGACCTGCCGGGTCAGCTGCGCGAGCAGCCGCACGGTCCGGCCGACCACGTCGTCGAGGTCCACAGCGCCGTCGAGGAAGTTCTGGATGGCCCGGCGCTCGGGCGTGGACAGGGGCTTGACCCCCGCCAGCTTGTCGACGAAGAGGCGGTAGCCCTTGTCGGTGGGGATCCGGCCGGCGCTGGTGTGGGGCTGGGCGATGTAGCCCTCTTCCTCCAGCAGCGCCATGTCGTTGCGCACGGTGGCGGGCGACACGCCGAGCCGGTGCCGCTCGGTGAGCGCCTTGGAGCCCACCGGCTCCTCCGTCCCGACGTAGTCCTGGACGATGGCGCGCAGCACTTCGAGTCTGCGTTCGCTGAGCATCGCGCACACCTCCATCGTCTCGTCGTTCGCGGGCGGCTCATTGGCACTCTGCGCATTCGAGTGCCAGACATCCCCCGGTCAGTGTACGGCGGGGTGGTACACCGCTAGCAAGGGCGGGCCGCCAAGGTAGCGTCGCGGTATGGACGTGCGTTGGGAAGAGGCGGGCTGGGAACGGCTCACCGAACGGGCCGGCCGACGCCGCCTGCCGGTGTGGGATTGCACCGTGGGACTGGTGGTGGGCGAGGATTCGGCCCTCCTGATCGACCCCGGTTCATCCGTACGGGAGGGTGCGCGGGTGCGGGCCGAGGCCGAGCGGCTGGCGGGCCGCCGCGTGACCCATATCGCATTCACACACGGACATTTCGACCACGTGCTGGGCGGGGCGGTGTTCGCCGGCGCGCAGGTCTACGGTCCGGTCGGCCTCGACAACCTGCTGTCCGTCAGCCACGACGACCTGCGGGCCGAGGCCGTCCGGCACGGCCTCGCGGAGGCCGAGGCCGCCGAGGCGGTGGAGCTCCTGGTGCTCCCCCGGCACCTGGTGTCGGGCGAGTGGACGCTCGATCTGGGCGGGGTGCAGGTGCTGCTGGCGAACGTCGGCCCGGGCCACACCCGGCACGACCTGGCCGCCTTCGTCCCCGGAACCCGCGAGGTCGTCTTCTGCGGCGACCTGGTCGAGGAATCGGGCGATCCCCAGGCCGGTCCGGACGCCGTGCCCCGCCAGTGGCCGGCGGCCCTCGACCGGCTCCTCGCCCTGGGCGGGGAGGACGCTCTGTACGTGCCGGGTCACGGAGCGGTGGTCGACGCGGACTTCGTCCGTGCGCAACGCGCCACACTGGCGGCCCGCTTCGGCGTGTCGGCGCCCTGAGGCCGCCCGTTCTCCTACCCTCGGCCGGATGCGTGACTACTCCCCCGACCTGACCCCCCAGTGGAAGCGGGCCAAGCCCGTCCCGGAGGTGCCGGCCGACCCGGACCTGGTGGTCGAGGTGGCGGGCACGGACTTCTGCGGAGCGGTGGTGGGCTGCGAGGCGGGCACGGTCACCCTGGAGGACCGCTTCGGCAAGCGCCGGGTCTTCCCGCTGGAACCCCGCGGGTTCCTCCTGGACGGCGCGGTGGTCACCCTCACCCGCCCCGCCCGCGGCCCTTCCGCCCCGTTGCGCACCGCCTCCGGCTCGCTGGCCGTCCCGGGCGCGCGGGCGCGGGTGGCGCGAGCGGGCCGGATCTACGTCGAGGGCCGCCACGACGCCGAACTCGTGGAACGGGTCTGGGGCGACGACCTGCGGATCGAAGGCGTGGTGGTGGAGTACCTGGAGGGCATCGACGACCTCCCGGCCATCGTGGCGGACTTCGACCCGGGCCCGGACGCCCGCCTGGGGATCCTGGTGGACCACCTGGTCCCCGGCACGAAGGAATCCCGCATCGCCGCCTCGGTGACCTCCCCCGACGTCCTGATCGTGGGCCACCCGTACGTGGACGTCTGGCAGGCGGTGAAGCCGTCCGCCCTGGGCATCGCGGCCTGGCCGGTGATCCCCCGCGGCCAGGACTGGAAGACCGGCATCTGCCACGCCCTGGGCTGGCCCCCGAACACCGGCGCCGCCTGGCAGCACATCCTGTCGCGGGTGACCTCGTACAAGGACCTGGAACCCACGCTCCTGGGCGCGGTGGAACACCTCATCGACCACGTGACGGCGCCCTAGACGCCCCGGCGCGGCGCGGCGCGGCGCGGCCGGAGAAGGCCGGCCCGTCGCCACGCTTCCGGCGGGCCCCCTCGCGGCCGGACGGACGGAAGGAAGGCCGGACGGACGGCGAGACGGCGAGACGGCGAGACGGCGAGACGGACGGTCTAGTCGACCAGGTCGCGGACCACCGCGTCGGCCAGGAGGCGGCCGCGCAGCGTCAGTACGGCGCGCCCCTGCCCGTACGGGCCCGGCTCCAGGAGACCGTCGGCCAGTGCCCGCCCCGCGGCGGCGAGGCCGGCGGGGGCGAGGAGGGACAGCGGGACGCCGTCCACGAGCCGGAGCTCCAGCAGGATGCGCTCGACCCGGCGGTCCTCCTGCGACAGGAGCTCGCGCCCGGCGCCCGGGGACCGCCCCTGCGCCAGCGCGGCCGCGTACGCGCCGGGGTGCTTCACGTTCCACCACCGCACGCCGCCCACGTGCGAGTGCGCGCCCGGACCCGCGCCCCACCAGTCGGCCCCGCGCCAGTACAGCTCGTTGTGCAGGCAGCGCCCGGCGTCCGTCGTGGCCCAGTTCGAGACCTCGTACCAGGAGTAGCCCGCCCCGGCCATCACCGAGTCGAGGATCAGGTACCGGTCCGCGTGGACGTCGTCGTCGGTCATCGGGACCTCGCCGCGGCGGATCCGCCGCGCGAGCTGGGTGCCCTCCTCGACGATCAGCGCGTAGGCACTGATGTGGTCCGGCCCGGCCCCCAGCGCCGCCTCCAGCGAGGCCCGCCAGTCGTCGTCCGACTCCCCCGGGGTCCCGTAGATCAGGTCCAGGTTCACGTGCTCGAAGCCGGCCGCCCGCGCCTCCGCCACGCAGGCCTCCGGCCGCCCGGGGGTGTGCGTACGGTCCAGGACCTTCAGGACGTGCTGCTTGGCGCTCTGCATGCCGAAGGAGATCCGGTTGAACCCGCCCTCCCGCAGCTCCGCCAGGTACTGCGGGTCCACCGACTCCGGATTGGCCTCGGTCGTGACCTCGGCGTCCTCGGCCAGCCCGAATTCCTCGCGGATCGCCGCGAGCATCCGGACGAGGTCGGCGGCGGGCAGCAGCGTCGGCGTGCCGCCGCCGACGAACACCGTGCGGACGGCCCTCGGGCCGTCCCCGAGGACCTTCCGGGCCAGGCGGACCTCGTCGATCAGGGTGTCGGCGTAGTTCTCCCGGGAGGCGAGCACGCCTCCGGTACCCCGCAGCTCGGTGGCCGTGTAGGTGTTGAAGTCGCAGTACCCGCAGCGCGTGGCGCAGTACGGGACGTGCAGGTAGAACCCGAGCGGCCGCTCCCCGGCGCCCTCCAGGGCGTGCGACGGCAGCGAGCCGTCTTCGGGCATGGGGTCACCGTCGGGCAGTGCGGAAGGCATGCCCCCATTGTCCCGCACCCGCCGGGCACGTCCGCCCCGCACGAACCGCCCCGGGCGGCCCGGACCGGCCCCGCCGGCGAATCCCGGCCCCGCGGCAGCCGGAGAAGCCCGCGGCACACACCGTGGCACGAACCCCCGAAGACCGGCCCACAGGAGCACACGACAGATCCCAGCGCCCGGCCCGCGCAGATACCCGACAGCCGCCCGCAGGGGCACAGCAGGCCCCCGCGCCCGGCCCGCGCACATGCCCGACAGCCGCCCGCAGGGGCACACAACAGGTCCCCGCGCCAGCCCGGACAGAGGCCTGACAGCCGCCCGCAGAGGCGCACAGCGGGTCCCTGCGTCGGCCCGGGCAGACGCCCGACAACCGCCCGCAGGGGCACACGACAGGTCCCGCGCCAGCCCGGACGGACGCCCGACAACCGCCCGCAGAGGCGCACAGCGGGTCCCTGCGTCGGCCCGGGCAGACGCCCGACAGCCGCCCGCAGAGGCCTCACGGCAGGTCCCTGCCCGGCCAGGGCAGAGGCTCGACAGCCGCCCGCAGGGTGTACAGGCAGGCCCCGGATGCCGCCCGCGCGAGGGCACGCATCCGGGGCCTGCCCGGATCAGGGGGAGGGCCGTGCGGGGCGGTCCGCCGCCCCGCCCCGCACGGCTCGCCGCAGGCGCTACGCCTCGCGCGAGCCCTCGTACATCTCGTCGATCAGGTGCTTGAACTCACGCTCGACGACCGGCCGCTTCAGCTTCAGGCTGGGCGTGAGGTCGCCGTGCTCGACGTCGAGGTCGCGCGGCAGGAGGCGGAACTTCTTGACCGTCTGCCAGCGCTGGAGGCCCTCGTTGAGGGTCTGGACGTAGGTCTCGATGAGCCGGTTGGTCTCCGGCGCGGCCAGGACCTGCGCGTACGTCTTGCCCTCCAGCCCGTTCTCGGCGGCCCAGACGAGGATGGACGGCTCGTCGAGGGCGATGAGCGCGGAGCAGAAGTTCCGGTCGGCGCCGTGGACGACGATGCTGGAGACGTAGGGGCAGATCGCCTTGAACTGACCCTCGATCTCGGCCGGGGCGACGTACTTGCCGCCCGAGGTCTTGATCAGGTCCTTCTTCCGGTCGGTGATCCGCAGGTAGCCGTCCGGCGACAGCTCGCCGATGTCCCCGGTGTGCAGCCAGCCGTCGGCCTCCAGGACCTCGGCGGTCTTCTCCGGCTGCCGGTGGTAGCCCTGCATGATGCCGGGGCCGCGCAGGAGGACCTCGCCGTCGTCGGCGATGCGGACCTCGGTGCCGGGGAGCGGCTTGCCGACGGTGCCGGTGCGGTAGGCCTCACCGGGGTTGACGAAGGAGGCGGCGCTGGACTCGGTCAGTCCGTAGCCCTCCAGGATGTGGATGCCGGCGCCGGAGAAGAAGTACCCGATCTCGGGGGCCAGCGCGGAGGCGCCGGAGACGGCGGCGCGCAGGTTGCCGCCGAAGGCCTCGCGGAGCTTGGAGAAGACGAGGGTGTCGGCGATCTTGTGCTTGGTGGCGAGGCCGAAGGGGGCGCTCGCGTTACCGGTGCGACGGAAGTTGTCCTGGGTGACCTTGGCGTACTCGCGGGCGACGCCCACCGACCACTGGAAGATCTTGTACTTGGCCCCGCCGCCGGCCCGGGCCTTGGCCGCGACCCCGTTGTAGACCTTCTCGAAGATGCGCGGAACGGCCGCCATGTAGGTCGGCTGGACGATCGGCAGGTTCTCGATGATCTTGTCGATGCGGCCGTCGACGGCGGTGACGTGCCCGACCTCGATCTGGCCGGAGGTGAGCACCTTGCCGAAGACGTGCGCGAGCGGCAGCCAGAGGTACTGGACGTCGTCCTTGGTGATCAGGCCGGTGGCGACGGTGGCCTTGGCCATGTACGACCAGTTGTCGTGCGGCAGCCGCACGCCCTTGGGACGGCCGGTGGTGCCGGAGGTGTAGATGAGGGTGGCGAGCTGGTCGGCGGTGATGGCCGCGATCCGCTCCTTGACCGCCTCGGGGTGCTTGGCGAGGTACTCGCGGCCGCGCGCCTCCAGATCGGCGAGGGACAGCACCCAGCCCTCGGGGTCGCCCTCGGCGGCGACGGCGTCGGCCGCCTCCAGGACCACCACGTGGGCCAGCTCGGGCAGGTCGGCGCGGCGCGCGCGGGCCTTGGCCAGCTGCCCGGCGTCCTCGGCGATCAGGATCCGGCTCTCGGAGTCGGAGAGGATGAACGCCGACTCCTCGGCGTTCGTGCTCGGATAGATGGTGGTGACGGCGCCGCCGGCGCACATCACGCCGAGGTCCGCGAGGATCCATTCGACCCGGGTGTTGGAGGACAGCGCGACGCGGTCCTCCGGCTGGATCCCGAGGTCGACGATCCCCGCCGCGATGGCGAAAACCCGCTCCGCGGCCTGCCCCCAGCTGAGCGACTTCCAGTCGTCCGGTCCACCCTGCCCGTCGGCGGCGGGCACCGGGTAGCGGTAGGCCTCGGCGTTCGGCGTGGCGGCGACACGCTCCAGGAAGAGGGTCGCCACGGTGGGCGGGCGGTTCTCGATCAAGGTCTGTGTGTCGCTCACGGACATCCTCCGGACCACGCGGCAGGGCCTGTTCATCACAGGGGCGGACTGACTGGGTGGTGGGTCAGGGTGGGTGGCTGAGTCAGGGCTTGTAACTGGCGAGTAACCAACGAGCAGTGATCAGACTAGGGGCCCTCCGGCTGGCGCGTAAGAGGCCCTGGGACGCCGATTCATAACGAAGCGTGTCCGCGTTCCACAACGAACCGTGCCCGCTTCCACGACGCGGCGGGCCGCGACGTCCCGGCGACGGGCGGGCGGCGTTCCACGACGGGGCCCGGCAACCCCCGGTAACGCGGCAGGCCCCCGCGCCGGAGCACGGGGGCCTGCTGCGCGTCCAGGACTACTTCTTCTTGCCGCCGGACTCGTCGCTGGAGAGGACGGCGATGAAGGCCTCCTGGGGGACCTCCACGGAGCCGACCATCTTCATGCGCTTCTTGCCTTCCTTCTGCTTCTCCAGCAGCTTCCGCTTACGGGAGATGTCGCCGCCGTAGCACTTGGCGAGCACGTCCTTGCGGATGGCGCGGATGGTCTCGCGGGCGATGACGCGCGAGCCGACGGCCGCCTGGATCGGGATCTCGAAGGCCTGCCGCGGGATGAGTTCGCGCAGCTTGGCGACGAGGCGCACACCGTAGGCGTAGGCCGCGTCCTTGTGCGTGACGGCGGAGAAGGCGTCGACCTTGTCGCCGTGCAGCAGGATGTCGACCTTGACCAGTCCGGAGGCCTGCTCGCCGGTGGGCTCGTAGTCGAGGGAGGCGTAACCGCGCGTCTTGGACTTCAGCTGGTCGAAGAAGTCGAAGACGATCTCCGCGAGCGGGAGCGTGTAGCGGATCTCGACGCGGTCCTCGGAGAGGTAGTCCATCCCCAGGAGGGTGCCGCGGCGCTGCTGGCAGAGCTCCATGATCGCGCCGATGAACTCGGAGGGCGCGAGCAGGGTGGCCCGCACGACCGGCTCGAACACGTCCGAGATCTTGCCCTCGGGGAACTCGCTCGGGTTGGTGACCGTGACCTCCTTGCCGTCCTCCATGACGACGCGGTAGACCACGTTCGGCGCGGTGGCGATCAGGTCCAGGCCGAACTCGCGCTCCAGGCGCTCGCGCACCACGTCCAGGTGGAGCAGGCCGAGGAAGCCGACGCGGAATCCGAAGCCGAGCGCCGCCGAGGTCTCCGGCTCGTAGACCAGCGCGGCGTCGTTGAGCTGCAGCTTGTCCAGGGCCTCGCGCAGGTCCGGGTAGTCCGAGCCGTCGAGCGGGTACAGGCCCGAGAAGACCATCGGACGCGGGTCCTTGTAACCGCCGAGGGCCTCGGTCGCGCCGTTGTTCAGGCTGGTGATGGTGTCACCGACCTTGGACTGACGGACGTCCTTCACGCCGGTGATGATGTAACCCACCTCGCCGACGCCGATTCCGTCGGCCGGGGTCATCTCCGGGGAGGAGACGCCGATCTCCAGCAGCTCGTGCGTGGCGCCGGTCGACATCATCCGGATGCGCTCGCGCTTGTTGAGCTGGCCGTCGACGACACGGACGTAGGTGACGACGCCGCGGTACGAGTCGTAGACCGAGTCGAAGATCATCGCGCGGGCCGGGGCGTCCTTGGGACCGACGGGTGCCGGGACCGTCGCGACGATCTTGTCGAGCAGTGCGTCCACACCGAGACCGGTCTTCGCCGAGACGCGCAGAACGTCCTCGGGCTGGCAGCCGACCAGGTTCGCGAGCTCCTCGGCGAACTTCTCCGGCTGGGCGGCCGGCAGGTCGATCTTGTTCAGGACCGGGACGATCGCCAGGTCCTTCTCCATCGCCAGGTACAGGTTGGCGAGGGTCTGCGCCTCGATGCCCTGGGCGGCGTCCACCAGGAGCACCGTGCCCTCACAGGCGGCGAGGGAACGCGAGACCTCGTAGGTGAAGTCGACGTGCCCCGGGGTGTCGATCATGTTGAGGATGTGGGTCTTGCCCTCGTCCTCGCCCGTGGTCGGCGCCCAGGGCAGTCGGACCGCCTGGGACTTGATCGTGATGCCGCGCTCACGCTCGATGTCCATGCGGTCGAGGTACTGGGCACGCATCTGCCGCGAGTCCACCACGCCGGTGAGCTGGAGCATCCGGTCGGCGAGGGTCGACTTGCCGTGGTCGATGTGCGCGATGATGCAGAAATTGCGGATCAGCGCCGGGTCGGTACGGCTCGGCTCGGGCACGTGGCTGGGGATCGCGGGCACGCAGTGTCCTGATTCTCGGGTCGCAGTCGGAACGAGTGTGGGCGTCGGTCTGCGCGAAGTGGGTCTGTACGCAGGCTTCCATGGTCCCATGGACCGGGCAATGCGCTCGGTTTGGGCCGGTCGGAGCGCGCCTGGTAGCCTGAGCAGCTGTGTCTCGTATGCCCTCTAAGCTTCCGGGACACAATCCGAAGATCAAATCTCTGAACCTGCAAAGGCTCTTTCGTGGCGAACATCAAGTCCCAGATCAAGCGGAACAAGACGAACGAGAAGGCGCGCCTGCGCAACAAGGCCGTCAAGTCCTCGCTCAAGACCGCGATCCGCAAGGCCCGCGAGGCCGTCGTCGCCGGTGACGTCGAGAAGGCCACCGTGGCTTCCCGCGCCGCTTCCCGTGCGCTCGACAAGGCCGTCTCGAAGGGTGTCATCCACAAGAACGCCGCCGCCAACAAGAAGTCGGCGCTGGCCACCAAGGTTGCCTCCCTTCAGGGCTGAGCTCTGATGTGATCGCCGGGCAGGGATCCAGCGGGCCCTCTCTCCCGCTCCCGACCGGCACTCCGCGCCGCACACGAAGCGTTCGCCACGCGGGTGCGGCGCAACCCAAGCAACAACCGAAGGCCCCGGCCGTCCCCCTTCCCCAGGGCGACGCCCGGGGCCTTCGCGCTGCGCGGGCGGGGGGCGTCTCACGCTGCGCAAGCGGCGGGGCCGGGCGAGGCGCGGTGCCTGGCGTTGGGGGCAGTGGTCGGCGGCGCCGCCGACCGCCCCGCTGCCAGGGCCAGGGCACGGGGGGCCAAGGCTAGGGCCGGAGCACGAGGCCGAGGCCAGGGCCGGAGCACGAGGCCAAGGCCAGGGCACGGGGCCGGAGCCGAGGCACAGGCCCAGAGCCGAGCCACGGGGTCAGAGCCAGGGCACGGGGCCAGAGCCAGGGCACAGGGCCGGAGCCGAGGCACAGGGCCAGAGCCAGGGCACGGGGCCGGGGCCGGGGCACGGAGCCGGAGCGCGGCGCCGGGCAGGTCAAGGCCGGCCGCGATCGGGGCACGGTGTCTGAGGCGGAGCCCGGGGAAACCTCGGGCGGAGCCGGTCACCCAGGCCGGGGCAGAGCCCGCGACACCGCCCGGTCCCACTGGCGCCAGACGCCGCGCCGGCAGGCGCGGCAGGGCGGTCGGCGCCGGGGCGGACTAGGCTCGCTGCGGTCTGGCCGCGCGGGCCACCGCGACGACGGCCTTCTCCAGCGCGTACTCGGGGTCGTCGCCCCCGCCCTTCACTCCCGCATCGGCATCGGCAACCGCACGCAGCGCGTCCGCGACCCCATCCGCCGACCACCCCCGCATCTGCTGCCGGACCCGGTCGATCTTCCACGGCGGCATGCCGAGATCACGCGCGAGGTCCCCGGGCCGGGCTCCCCGCGGGGCGGAGGCCAGCTTCCCGATCGCCCGTACCGCCTGCGCCAGCGCGCTGGTGATCAGGACCGGCGCCACCCCCGTGGACAGGGACCAGCGCAGGGCCTCCAGCGCCTCCGCCGTCCGGCCCTCGACCGCCCGGTCGGCGACCGTGAAGCTCGAAGCCTCGGCGCGGCCGGTGTAGTAGCGGCCGACCACGGCCTCGTCGATCGTGCCCTCGACGTCCGCGCACAGCTGCGCCGCCGCGCTGGCCAGCTCCCGCAGATCGCTGCCGATCGCGTCGACCAGCGTCTGGCAGGCCTCGGGCGTCGCGGAGCGCCCCAGCGTGCGGAACTCTCCCCGCACGAACGACAGCCGGTCCGCGGGCTTCGTCATCTTCGGGCAGGCGACCTCGCGGGCGCCCGCCTTGCGCGCCGCGTCCAGCAGCCCCTTGCCCTTGACTCCCCCGGCGTGCAGGAGGACGAGGCTGATCTCCTCGTACGGCGCGGCGAGGTACGCCTTGACCTCCTTGACCGTGTCCGCGGACAGGTCCTGCGCGTTGCGCACGATCAGCACCTTGCGCTCCGAGAAGAGCGAGGGGCTGGTCAGCTCCGACAGCGTGCCGGGCTGGAGTTGCTCGGAGTTGAGATCGCGCACGTCCGTGTCGGCGTCGGCGGCACGGGCCGCGGTCACCACGTCCCGCACCGCGCGGTCGAGCAGCAGATCCTCCTGCCCCACCGCGAGGGTGAACGGGGCGAGCAGATCGTCGGTGGAATTCTTCCTGGTGGCCATCGGATCCAGCATCCCACGCCGTACTGACAGCCCCTCGCTCGGCGGCCTCTTCCCCGTAGCCGAGAATGACCGGGTGAACGTGCGACATGTACTGGTCCTGCCCGACCGCGACGCCGCCGAGGAGGTGGCGCGGGAGGTGGTCGACCGCTTCGGACTCCCGGAGGAACCCCAGCTGGTCCGTGATGCCCTGGCGGGCGAGGACGATGCCGAGGACGCCCAGTGGCTGGTGGTGGTCGAGGACCCGCACGAACGGCTCGACACCGCCGCTCTGGACGATCTCGCCACCGAGTACGACGGCTGGCTCGAAGCCCCGTAGGCGGCTCCACGACTCCGGCCCCGGCACCCGCCCCGGCACCGGAGCCGGACCCGGTCAGGCCTTGTGCACGGCCTGGACGTCCAGCGCCACTTCGACGCCCGAACCGATCGCCGCGATCCCGTGCGCCAGCATCGACTGCCAGTTCACCGTGAAGTCCTCGCGCTGCAGCTCCGCCGTCGCCCGGCAGGCCGCCCTCGCCTCCCCCTCCAGACCCGTGCCCAGGCCCAGGTACTGGGTGTCCAGGGTGACCGACCGGCTGACCCCGTGGAGGGTCAGGGCGCCCGCCACCGACCACCGGCTGCCGCTGTGGTGGATGAAACGCTCGCTGTAGAACTCCACCGTCGGATGACGGGCCGCGTCCAGGAAGTCCGCGGAGCGCAGGTGGTCGTCCCGCAGCCGCATCCCGGTGTCCACGCTCGCCGCGTCGATGATCACGTGCATGGAGGAGTCCTCCATCCGGTCGGCTATCCGCACCGCGCCCGCGAAGGTGTTGAACCGGCCGTTGATCCGGGCGAAGCCGATGTGCCGGGCCGAGAACCCGATCGACGAATGCGCCGGGTCGAGCTCCCAGTGACCCGGCTGCGGCAGCAGCGGCGGCTCCACGGCGTCGAGGACGATCTCGCCGGTGCCCGGCTGCGCCGGATCTCCCACGAGCGTCGCCCCGTGGAACGGCGCGTAGCCCTCGGCCGTCACCGACAGCCGGTACTCGCCCGCCGGAACGGCCGCCGTGATCCCGCCGTACGGGTCGGTCTCCCCGCTGACGATGCGTCGGCCGATCGGGTCGGTCACCTCGAACTTGGCCTGCCGGACCGGCTGGTGGACCGTGTCGAGAACCCGGCAGCTGAGCAGCCGTGCGGTATGAGGAAGCGTCAGGGTCGCGGATGTGTGGGGACTGGCGCTTCCCGCCGAATCCATCCCCCGTCTGCGACTGAACATGGTTGGTGCACCCCCGTGCTGTGTTGACTTGGACGGCTCTGGCGAAAACGCATTCGATCACGCTGTCGGGTTGTGGGCAAACAGAGCGGTCGCGCCCGGTATGGCCGAACCGGCGACGGTGCCGGACGGCCGGGAACGCGCGCAACCGCGAGCCGCTTCCCGTGACGGCCACCGACCCGTCCTCGTCCGTGCGCAGCACCGCCGCCCCCGAGGCCCGCAGCCGCGTGAGCGTACTCGCCGCGGGGTGCCCGTACCGGTTCCCCGCGCCGACCGGGACGATCGCGAGACGGGGCCGGATCCGGTCGTAGAGCCCGGGGTCCTGGTGGGCGCTGCCGTGGTGGGCGACCTTGACGACGTCGACCGGCCCCAGTTCCGGATGGTTCCTCAACAGCGCTTCCTGGGAGGCCGGTTCGAGGTCGCCCAGCAGGAGCAGGGTCACCCCGGCGGTGCGTACGAGCAGGGCCACGCTCGCGTCGTTGGGCCCCTCGGGCGGCGGCCCCCCGGCCGGTGGCCACACCACCTGCCACTCCAGTGGGCCGGCCCGGCGCCGCTCCCCGTCCAGGGCGCGGACGACACCGACACCGGCGGCAGCCACCGTCCTGCGCACGAACTGCGCCTGACCCGCCGGTTCTTCCAGCGCGGTGACCTGCACCACGCCCACCGACCGCCCTCTCAGCACCCCTGCCACCCCGCCCACGTGGTCCGCGTGGAAGTGCGTCAGCAGGAGCAGCGGCACCCGCCGCACCCCCAGCGCTCTCAGGCAGTCGTCCACCGGCCCGGGCTCGGGACCCGTGTCGACCACCACCGCCGTGCCGGGGGCGACGGCCAGGACGGCGGCGTCCCCCTGTCCGACCGCGCACTGCACATAGCTCCAGCCGGGCGGCGGCCAGCCTTTGACCGTACGGGTCACCAGCGGTGGCCTCAGTACGGCCAGGAGCAGCGTCACGGCCAGCGCGCAGGAGAGCCACCGCTTGCGGCCGAACCGCCCGCCGAACCCCACCACCGCCAAGGTGGCGGTGGCGAGCAGCAGCCCTCCGGCCACCCCGCCGGGCCAGCCCAGCTCCGCCCCGGGCAGTCCCGCCCCGCTCCGGGCCACCGCGGCGATCCACCCGGCCGGTACCCCGGCACACCGGGCCAGGACCTCCGCGACCGGTCCGCACACCGGGGCCGTCACCAGCGCGGCGAAGCCCAGGACGGTAGCCGGGCCCGCGGCCAGCTCGGCCAGCAGATTGCACGGGACCGCCACCAGGCTCACCCGGGCCGACAGGACGGCCACGACCGGCGCGCACACCGCCTGCGCGGCCGCCGCGGCCGCCAGCGCCTCGGCCGGGCGGGGCCACACGCCACGGTTCCGCAGGGCCTCGCTCCACCGGGGAGCGAGGGTCAGCAGGGCCCCGGTGGCCAGGACCGACAGCAGGAATCCGTAGCTCCGGGCCAGCCACGGGTCGTAGAGCACCAGCAGGAGGACGGCGGCGGCGAGCGCCGGGAGCAGGGACCTGCGCCGCCCGGTGGCGATGGCGAGCAGGGTCACCGCTCCGCAGGCCGCCGCCCTCAGCACGCTGGGCTCCGGCCGGCACAGCACCACGAAGGCCACGGTCAGCGCCGCCCCGCACAGGGCCGTGGCCCGCAGCGAGAGCCCCAGGCGCGGAGCCAGGCCGCCCCGCTCCGACCGCTGCGCACGGGCCGGCGGGCCGATGAGCAGGAAGAGCACCACGGTCAGATTCGATCCGGAGACGGCCAGCAGGTGCAGCAGATCGGTGGCCCGGAAGGCCTCGTGCAGATCGGGCTCCACCCGGGAGGTGTCCCCGACCACCAGCCCCGGCAGCAGGGCCCTGGCATCCGGCGCGAGCCCGTCGGTGACCTCGCGCAGTCCGGCGCGCAGCCGTCCGGCGATCCGCTGCGCGGCATCCGGGCCGCCCGTCACCCGGGGCGGCGTGTCCCCGACGGGGCGGAGCAGGGCCACGGCCCGCTCCCCACCGTGCGCCGGGGCCACCCGGGCGACCACCTCGACCCGGGTCGAGGGCTGCAGCCGGGACCAGCCCGGATGCACGGCCAGCACCCGCACCGGGGTCGAGACCCGGGTCGCCGCGCCGTCGGGACCGGTCACCCGGGTCACCTCCGCGTCGAGCACCACCGCGGGCGGTCCGCTCCCGCTCCGGGCGGTCCGGGGGTCGGAGCCGACGGTGAGCTCGGCCAGCACCCTGGCGTGCTGCCGGGCCAGCTCCGGGACCGGCCCGGCCCGCGCCTCGGCCCGGTGGAGCCCGGCGACCCCGGCTCCGGCGGCCGCGCACAGGAGGACCGAGGCCACGGCCGCTGAGGTCTGCCGGAAGCGCTCGGGGCGCCGGAACCCGGCCAGGACCAGCAGACCCGCGCCGGCCAACGCCGTCCCCGCCGCCACGAGGCTCTGCCCGGCGGGTGCGCCGAGGGCGACGGCTGCCGCGGCCCAGGCGGCCAGGGCGGGCACCATCAGGCGCAGGTCCAGGGGGCGCGCCCGCTCCGGGTCCCCGGCCGGCTGCGGCTCCGCTCTCCCGGCACCCGCCCCGCTCACGGCCGCACCAGCTTCCGCAGATCCGCGAACCGCCGCTCGCCGATCCCGTTGACCTGCCGGAGCTCCTCCACGGACCGGAAGCCCCCACGGGCCGTCCGGAAGTCCACGATGTGCCGCGCGAGGACGGGGCCGACCCCCGGCAGACCGTCCAGCTGCTCGGCCGTGGCCGTGCCCAGGCTCAGCGGCCCGGCCACCTGCCCCGGTGCCGCCCCGCCCCCGCCCCCGCCCCCGCCCGCGGGCGGCGGTGCCGGAGCCCCCACCAGCACCTGTTCACCGTCCATCAGGACCCGGGCCCGGTTCAGCCCGGTGAGGTCCGTCCCGGGCCGTACTCCCCCGGCGGCGGCCAGGGCGTCCTCCACCCGTGAGCCGGCGGGCAGCCGCCGCACCCCGGGGTCCCGGACCTTGCCGCTGACGTCGACCAGGATCCGCCCGACGACCGCGCCCGTACCCGGGCCCGTGGCCGCCGGGGCGGGGACGGGCGCGGGCGCCACCAGGGCGGGTGCGGTCACCGGCTGCGGCCTGGCCGACCAGTACTGGTGACCGGCGAAGCCGACCGCCACGACCAGCACCACGGAGACCGCGGCCACCGTGCGCGGCTCCACCCCGCAGCGGGCCTGGAGCCACACGGGCAGCCGCTCCCGCACGGCGAGCCGCCGAGACTGCGCGCCGGGCAACACGGCGGCGGGGCCGGCCGGCACCGACGCTCCCTGCGCCCCGGTCCCCGCGGAAGCCGGGTCCGCGGCCACGTCCGCGTCCGAAGGTGAAGTCGGCGCCGGAACCGGGAGCGCGAGCGGAGCCGACGCCCCTACCGGGCCCGGCACATGGACCGGGCCCAGGGCTCCGGCCAGAGCCGGATGCAGAGCCGACGCCACGGGCTGGACCTGGGCCGGAACCGCCTCCGGCTCCCGGGCCGGAGCCGGCGCCGGCCCCGGAACCGCGACCGGGTCCTGGTCCGCGGCCTGGCCCAGGTCCGAGGCCGACCCCGAAGGCCGGGGCGGAAGCGGAGTCCGAGTCGGAGGCCCGGCCGGGGGTGGAGCGCCCGGCGGGTGGCCGAGCATCGCCTCGGCCCTGCGGCGCACCGCGGCGGCGTGCTCGGGGTGGCGGGCACGGTGACCGTGCCGTCGGCGCAGACGGCTGTCGGAGAGGCGGGAACGGCCGGGGCCGCTGGTGGCGCCGGCGGGCGACGAAGAACGCGTACGAGGAGTCATGGCACGACGGTAGGACCGACGCCGGAACCCCGTTCGGAACCATCAATTCCGGTGGACAACCAGCCCGTTGTGGATAACTTCGTCACCCGATCCAGTGATCAGCGGGGAGACACGACCGCCGCCAGCAGCCCCGGCCCCGTGTGCGCTCCGATCACCGCGCCGACCTCGCTGACGTGCAGCTCGACCAGCCCGGGGATGCGCTCGCGGAGCCGCTGCGCCAGCTTGTCCGCGCGCTCCGGGGCCGCCAGGTGCTGCACGGCCACGTCGACGGCCGCGGACCCGGCCCGTTCCACGGCCAGTTCCTCGAGGCGGGCGATGGCCTTGGAGGCCGTGCGCACCTTCTCCAGCATCTCGATCCGCCCGCCGTGCAGGGTCAGCAGCGGCTTGACCGCGAGCGCCGAACCGAGCAGGGCCTGCGCGGCGCCGATGCGGCCGCCGCGACGGAGGTAGTCGAGGGTGTCCACGTAGAAGTACGCGGACATGTCCGCGGCCCGCTTCTCGGCGGCCGCGACGGCTTCGTCGACGGAGCCCGCGGCCTCGGCCACTTCCGCGGCCGCCAGCGCGCAGAATCCGAGGGCCATCGCGACCATGCCGGTGTCGAGCACGCGGACCGGCACCGGAGCGGTCTTCGCGGCCAGCACGGCGGCGTCGTAGGTGCCGGAGAACTCGGCGGACAGGTGCAGGCTGACGATGCCGGTCGCCCCCGCGTCGGCGGCGGCCTGGTAGGCCCGCACGAAGTCCGCCGGGCTGGGGCGGGAGGTGGTGACCGAGCGGCGCTTCTGCAGGGCGAGGGCGAGGCTGCGGGCCGAGATCTCGGTGCCCTCTTCGAGGGCCTCGTCACCGAGGACGACGGTCAGCGGGACGGCGGTGATTCCGTGCCGCGCCATGGCTGATCGGGGCAGGTAGGCCGTGGAATCGGTGACGATCGCGACATGGCGGGACATGAGGCGGAGGTTACCGGCAGTGGGGGTGTTTCCGGCAGCCCGGCCCCTGCCGGCGCCCGCGTCGGCGGCCCTGGCCGGGGACGTGCCGACGGGCCGGATCCGGTCCGCCCGTGGCTCAGGTCTCGGCCCAGTCTCGGCTCAGTCGCGGCTCAGGTCGTGGTCTCCGGCCGCGGGGACTTCTGCCACGGGTACGGGGAGGCCGGGGTCGGCTGGGAGAGCGCTGCCGGGGACTCGTGGGGTGCTCGGGGCGCCTGCGGAGCCTGGGGGGCTCGGGGAGCCTCGGAAGCGGGCCGAGGGGCCGTCAGCGGGGAAGTGAGGTCGTCGACCGAAGGGCGGGACCAGTCGCGGAGCGCGCCCGACTCGATGTCGATCTGGGCCGACAGCGTCGACAGGTCGTCGTCCGCGAAACGGCGGGCGCGGTCGCGCGCCGCCCAGCGCAGCGAGTCCGCCGCCTGCGTGATCCTCGCCGTGCGTTCCCGCAGGTCCGGCAGGGTGTCCGCCGTCCGCTTGCGGTCCGGCTCCGCCTCCAGGCGCTTCAGCTCGTCGTCCAGCTCGTGCCCGTGCGCGCTCAGCCGCTCGAACAGCCCGATCGACTCCTGGAGCGAGGCATCCGTCTGGACCCCCTCGTACAGCGCCTGCTGCGTCGCCCGCATCGAGCTCCGCAGGTCCAGCCGCAGCTGCGCCAGCGCGCCCGGCACGCCGACCTGCCCGAAGCTGCGCGCCCTCAGGGTCGTGTCCTCCACGGTGCGGCGGGCCTGCGTGATCGTCCGGTCCACTCCGCGCGCGGCGGCCTTGACCACCTTCGTCGTCACATAGACACCGAGCCCCAGAAAGCCGAACAGCAGCACCAGGGCCACGATGATCAAAGCCTCCATGAGGGTCCCTTCCCCAGCCGATTGCGTCCCCTCCACCGTAAACGCCACGGGCAGGCCGCGGGTTCCCCTCGAACCCCCAACCTGCCCGTACGGGAACACCCCGAGACAGCCCAGACAGCCGGCCCAGACAGACGTCTCAGACAGACGTCTCAGAACGTCACCTCAGAACGCCGCCTCAGAACGCCGCGCCAACGCCTCAGACGACGATGTTCACCAGCTTCGGCGCACGCACGATCACCTTGCGGATCTCGGCCCCGCCCAGCGCCGCCACGACCGTCTCGTCGCCCAGTGCCAGCTGCTCCAGGTCGGCGTCGGAGATCGTCGGCGACACCTCCAGACGGGCCCTGACCTTGCCCTTGATCTGGATGACGCAGGTGACGCTCTCGTCCACGACGTAGGCCGGGTCCGCGACCGGGAAGTCCTGGAAGACGACCGAGTCGGTGTGGCCCAGCCGCTGCCACAGCTCCTCCGCGACGTGCGGCGCCAGCGGGGCGACCAGCAGCACCAGTCGCTCGGCGACCGAGCGCTCCAGCGGCCGGCCCGCCTTCGTCAGGGTGTTGTTCAGCTCGGTGATCTTCGCGATGGCGGTGTTGAAGCGCAGCCCGGCCATGTCGGCGCCGGCTCCGTCGATCGCCTTGTGCAGCGCGCGCAGGGTGTCCGTGCCCGGCTCGGAGTCGACCACCGTCACGGCGCCCGTCTCCTCGTCCACCACGTTGCGCCACAGGCGCTGGAGCAGCCGGTACTGGCCGACCACGGCACGGGTGTCCCACGGACGCGAGACGTCCAGCGGGCCCATCGCCATCTCGTACAGGCGCAGGGTGTCCGCGCCGTACTCCTCGCAGATTTCGTCCGGCGTGACCGCGTTCTTCAGGGACTTGCCCATCTTGCCCAGCTCGCGCTTGACCGGCTCGCCCTCGAAGAAGAACCTGCCGTCCCGCTCCTCGACCTCGGTCGCGGGGACCGGGAAGCCGCGCTCGTCACGGTAGACGTACGCCTGGATCATGCCCTGGTTGTACAGCTTGTGGTACGGCTCCACGGACGAGACGTGACCCAGGTCGAAGAGGACCTTCGTCCAGAAGCGCGCGTACAGCAGGTGCAGCACGGCGTGCTCGGCGCCGCCCACGTACAGGTCGACGCCGCCGTGCGGCTGGCTCTCGCTCGGGCCCATCCAGTACTGCTCGATCGCCGGGTCGACCAGCGCCGCGGAGTTGGTCGGGTCCAGGTAGCGCAGCTGGTACCAGCAGGAACCGGCCCAGTTCGGCATGGTGTTGGTCTCGCGCCGGTAGCGCTTGACGCCCTCGCCGTCGCCCAGGTCCAGCTCGACGTGGACCCAGTCCGCGTTGCGGGACAGCGGGGTCTCCGGCTGGGAGGCCGCGTCGTCCGGCTCGAAGGTGCGCGGCGAGTAGTCCTCGACCTCCGGCAGCTCCAGCGGCAGCATCGACTCGGGCAGCGCGTGCGCGACGCCGTCCTCGTCGTAGACGATCGGGAAGGGCTCGCCCCAGTAGCGCTGGCGGCTGAACAGCCAGTCGCGCAGACGGAAGTTGACGGTCCCCTCGCCGAGGCCCCGCCCGGTCAGCCAGTCGGTGATCGCGGCCTTCGCCTCGACCACGCCCAGGCCGTCCAGCGAGATGCCCTCGCCGGTGGAGTTGACGATCGCGGCGTCGTACGAGGCGAACGCGTCGTCCCACTCGGCCGGGTCGGCGTCGCGGTCGTCCGAGGGCTGCACGACGCAGCGCATCGGCAGTTCGAAGGCGCGCGCGAACGCGAAGTCACGGGAGTCGTGCGCCGGGACGGCCATGATCGCGCCGGTGCCGTAGCCCATCAGCACGTAGTCCGCGATGAAGACCGGGACCTTCTCGCCGCTGACGGGGTTGGTCGCGAACGCACCGGTGAAGACGCCGGTCTTGTCCTTGGCCTCGGCCTGCCGCTCGACGTCCGACTTCGACGCGGCCTGCTTGCGGTACGCGTCCACGGCGTCGGCGGGGGACGCGGCGCCGCCGGTCCACAGCTGCCGGGTGCCCTCGGGCCATTCGGCCGGGACGATCTTCCCGACCAGCTCGTGCTCGGGCGCCAGCACCATGTACGTGGCGCCGAACAGCGTGTCGGGCCGGGTCGTGAAGACGGTGACGGCGTCGCCGTCGCCGACCGGGAAGTCGACGCGCGCGCCCTCGCTGCGCCCGATCCAGTTGCGCTGCTGCAGCTTGATGGCCTCGGGCCAGTCCAGCGCGTCCAGGTCGTCCAGCAGGCGGTCGGCGTAGGCCGTGATCCGCATGTTCCACTGGCTCAGCTTGGACTTGAAGACGGGGAAGTTGCCGCGCTCGGAACGGCCGTCGGCGGTGACTTCCTCGTTGGCCAGCACGGTGCCCAGCCCGGGGCACCAGTTGACGGGCGCGTCCGAGGAGTACGCCAGCCGGTACTCGTTCAGCACGTCGGCCCGCTCGCCCGCGCTCAGCGTGGCCCAGGAGGCGCCGCCGGGCAGCTCACGGGTGCCGCTCTCGAAGGCGGCGACCAGCTCGGTGATCGGGCGGGCCGTCTTCGCCTCGGCGTCGTACCAGGAGTTGTAGATCTGCAGGAAGATCCACTGGGTCCACTTGTAGTAGTCCGTGTCGATCGTCGCGACCGACCTGCGGTTGTCGTGGCCCAGACCCAGCCGGCGCAGCTGGACCTTCATGTTGGCGATGTTCGCCTCGGTCGACACGCGCGGGTGCATGCCGGTCTGCACGGCGTACTGCTCGGCCGGCAGGCCGAAGGCGTCGAAGCCCAGGGTGTGCAGGACGTTGTGGCCGGTCATCCGCTGGTGGCGGGCGAAGACGTCGGTCGCGATGTACCCCAGCGGGTGGCCGACGTGCAGGCCCGCGCCCGAGGGGAACGGGAACATGTCCATGATGAACTTCTTGGGCCGCGCCACGACCGCCGGGTCCCCGGCCAGGTCTCCGGCCGGGTTCGGGGCCTCGTAGGTGCCCTGGGCGTCCCAGAAGTCCTGCCAGCGTGCCTCGATGTCGGCGGCCATGGCAGCCGTGTAGCGGTGCGCCTCGGCCGCCTCGGGGGCCGGGGTGTTCGTCTCGCTCATGATTTCTGAAGCTCCATCGATCGTCTCTGCCGTCTCTGCCTGCCCAAACGAAAAAACCCCTCGCACAGGAGGGGGCGCCGCGCCGAGGCCGACCGTCTCGTGGGGTCGGTGCTGTTCAGCGCGGCTCGGTAAGCAGGAGGCGTACGGCACGCATGGCGCCAGGGTACCGCAGCGGCCCCCAGGGGTGCTCGGCCCTTCCGGCCCTCGGACGACGCACCACGCGACCCGGATGGACGCACCGGGAGGCCCGGAGCGACGCACCACGAGACACCGGGCGACGTACAACGAGAAGCGGGGGGGGGGGGCGGGGGGGGGGGGGGGGGAAAGGGGGGGTGGAGGTGGGGGTTGTAGAGGTAGAGGGGAAAAAAGAACAAGGTGAGGAGCAGGG
>NZ_JBSGWY010000030.1:78221-95009 GCF_053609145.1 Streptomyces sp. NPDC054961
GGCCACCCGATTCGGGTGGCCCGCTTCTTCACTGTGGAGCTATGGAGAATTGAACTCCAGACCTCCTGCATGCCATGCAGGCGCTCTACCAACTGAGCTATAGCCCCTTGCCTTGCTTGCCGCTTCGTTCTCCGTTTCCGGTTCCCCTTGGCGACGTCCCAAACATTACACGGTCATGGCCCTGGTCCAAAAATCGGTTTCCGCAGACCCCGAGCCATGTCCGTTATGGGGTAGTTCGATCCCTGTCTCCGCGTCAGGCACGAGCGAACTGGTAGAACCGCTTCAGCGTGCAGTGCTCGTCGAGCAGCCGCCCGTAGATCGGCTCCCCCTCCAGCTCCCGGTACGTCTCGATCGGGTCGCCTTTTATGATCAGCGCCCGTGCGCACTCCTCGCACCAGTACTGGTAGTCGGGGTTGATCGGCTCCATGTCCCGCACGATCGGCGTGCCGTTGTTGCACCAGTCGCACCGCCGCCGGTGTGCACCCATCCGTCAGCGACTCCCTCCCGCGTCGGGCCGTCGTCGTCCCCCTCCGGCTGTCCGATTCTGCCATGCCGGTGCGCGGCTGGTCAGCTGCGAACAAAAGCAAAGATCCCGCCCCCTGCTGGGGACGGGATCTTGATTGTGGAGCTATGGAGAATTGAACTCCAGACCTCCTGCATGCCATGCAGGCGCTCTACCAACTGAGCTATAGCCCCGCTCTCCGCGACGCTCCCCCCGTTTCCGGTGTTCCGCGCTGCGAACAAGAAGAACTCTAGCCTGTGACCAGCCGGAAAGTGAAATCCGGGTGGGAGCCGCCCTGAAGCCGACTCAGTCGTCGTCGCCGAGCACCGGTTCGGGCAGCGTGCCGGCGTTGTGCTCCATCAGCCGCCAGCCCCGCGCGCCCTCGCCGAGGACGGACCAGCAGCAGTTGGAGAGCCCGCCCAGGCCCTCCCAGTAGTACGCGTCGAGGCCCAGCAAACGGCCGATCGTCGTACGGATGGTGCCGCCGTGGCTGACGACGACGAGCGTGCCGCCCGCGGGCAGCCGGTCGACGTGCCCCAGCACCACCGGCGCGGCCCGCTCGGCGACCTCGGTCTCCAGCTCACCGCCGCCCCGCCGGACCGGCTCGCCGCGCTTCCACGCGGCGTACTGCTCGCCGTACTTCTCGAGGATCTCGTCGTGCGTGAGGCCCTGCCACTCGCCGGCGAACGTCTCGCGCAGCGCCTCGTCGTGCTCCACGGGCAGGCCCGTGACGGACGCCAGCTCCGCGGCCGTGGCGGACGCCCGCCGCAGGTCCGAGGAGACGATGGCGTCGGGCCGCAGCGAGGCGAGCAGCCGGGCGGCGCGGCGCGCCTGCGCCACACCCATTTCGGTCAGCTCGATGTCCGTGGAGCCCTGGAAGCGGCGCTCCAGGTTCCACGAGGTCTGACCGTGGCGCCAGAGGACGATCTTCCGGCCGGTCCTGCCCGCGCTGGTCGTGCTCTCGCTGGTGGTGCTCAGAACAAATCACCGTCCAGTTCGTCGTCGCCCTGCGTCGCGCGCAGGGCGGCGTGCTCCTCGGCCTTGCCCTTGGTGAGCTTGGCGTCCTCGGGGAGGTCGATCTCGGGGCAGTCCTTCCACAGGCGCTCCAGCGCGTAGAAGACCCGCTCCTCGCTGTGCTGCACGTGGACGACGATGTCGATGTAGTCGAGGAGGATCCAGCGGGCGTCGCGGTCGCCCTCGCGGCGCACCGGCTTGACGCCGAGCTCCTTCTGGAGCTTCTCCTCGATCTCGTCCACGATCGACTTGACCTGACGGTCGTTGGGAGCCGAGGCGAGCAGGAAGGCGTCGGTGATCGACAGCACGTCGCTGACGTCGTACGCGATGATGTCGTGCGCGAGCCGGTCGGCCGCGGCCTGGGCGGCGGCGGTGATGAGCTCGATGGAGCGGTCCGTGGCGGTCACTGGCCATGCTTTCGGGTTGGCGGGCAGATCCTTACAAGGGTCTCATGTACCGCCGACACCGCCCGCGCGGAACCTCCCGCGCGGGCGGAGCCGTGCCTCGAAGGCGCGGCCGCAGCAGGCCTCAGGACGATTTGTAATCCTTGCCCAGCATCACCACGACGTCCGCGTTCAGCGTGTTCTCGGCCTTCTTCACGGCCGTCTCGGGCAGCCCCAGCGTCTTGGCCACCTCGACGGCCTTGTCCCGCTGGGCGTCGTCCTGGTAGGTGATCTGCGAGGTGGGCGCGGTCTTGTCGGCCTTGCCTCCGTCCACCAGGGTGTAGCCGCCGTTGACCAGGGCCGCCTTCGCCGCCGTCTGCGCCTTCTCGTCGCCGGTGGCGTCCTTGACGCCCACCCGGGGTGCCGCCCCGGGCTGCTCGGCGTTGGCGGAGCCTCCGAGGACCTCCTTGACGACCTTCTTGTTGGTGTCGTCCGTGAGGCCGCCGTCGGGCTTCACCGCGAGCACGTCCGTGCGGTAGGCGCCCACCTTGGCGTGCTCGCCCAGCTTGGACAGCAGCGCGCCCAGCGCCTGCGCGTCCAGCGCCGGATCGAGGATCTGGCCGGTGGTCTCGACGGTCTGCGCCGCCGTCTTCGGATCGCCGGGCACCTTGCGCAGCAGCGCGAACAGGACCTTGCCGAGGCGGTCCAGCTGCTTGGCCTCCGGCTCGCCCTGGGCCCGGTACGTGGCGTACGCGACGGCCATCGCGCCGCTGAGGCTCTGCTTCTGGCCCTGCGCCACGGCCGGGGACTTCGCCGCGTCGTCCGCCGGGACCGCCGCGTCGGTGTCGACCTCGATGCCGCCGACCAGCTCCACGAAGTTTTCCAGGAAGGGGGTGTCCAGGCGCCAGGTGCCGCCGATGCGGGTGCCGAGCACCGTGTCGAGGGATTCCCGTACGCCGAGGCCCCCGTCCTCCAGGACCTTGCCCAGCGGCGCGGCCGCGCCGTCGTCCGTGATGACGCCGAGCGTGCTCGGCACCATGACCGTGGCGCCCTGTTTGGTCGTGACGTTGTCGACGAGCAGCGCCGTGGAGACGCCGCCCTTCTTGGTGTTGTGCAGGTGGACGACGATCATGTCGCGCTTCTGCGGACCGGTGGCGGACGCGCCGCTCGAGCCCGGTCCCGTTCCCTCCAGGAACGGCAGCTTGCCGGCGTACCAGAGGTAGCCGAGACCGCCGGCGACGAAGACGGCGAGGACCACGATCAGCGCCACCACGCGGTTGCGGCCGCGCCGGCGGGCCTCCTCGCGGCGCTCGGTCCGGCTCTCGGTGAAGGCGAGCCAGTCGATGACGTCCTCGGAGTCCTCGTCCGGCTGGTCGATGAAGTCGAACTGCTCGGTGCGGTACGCGGGCCCCTGCGCGCCGCCGCCCTCGGCCCGGCGGGGCTCCGGGACCTGCGCGGACGCGGGCCGCGCCGCACGCCCGGCCGGCCGCTCGGGCTCGGGCGCGCGCACGGGCTCCGGCGCCGGGGCCTCCGGGGCGGCCTGCTGCGGGATCCACTGCTGGGTGGCCCGGGTGTCGTACCCGTAGGCCTGGGGCTGGGCCGGGGCCTGGGGGTACTCCTGCTGCTGCGGGGGGTACTGCTGCTGCGGCTGCCGGCCGTAGCCCTGGTAGTCGTAGCCGTACTGCTGCTCGTACGACTGCTGCTCGTACGGCTGCCCGCCGTAGGACTGCTGCTCGTACTGCTGCTGCTCGTACTGCTGCTGCCCGTACGGAGCGGACGGGGCCTGGGGGGCAGGGGCGGGCGTCTGGCCGTACACCGGCCGCCCGTACGCGTCGTAGCCGACGAGCTGCTGCTCCTGGGCTGGGTGCGGATCGTACCGGTCGTACGGATCCTGTCGGTCGTTCACCGCGGGGCCCCTCTCTCCGGAAGCTCAGGCTCCCCGGTACAGCTCACGCTTGTCGATGTAGCGGACCACGCCGTCGGGCACCAGGTACCAGACAGGATCCCCCTTGGCGACGCGCGCGCGGCAGTCCGTGGACGAAATCGCCAGCGCGGGCACCTCGACGAGGGAGACGCCTCCCTTGGGAAGGCCGTCGTCGGTGAGGACGTGGCCCGGCCGGGTGACGCCGATGAAATGGGCGAGGGCGAAGAGCTCGTCGGCGTTTCGCCAGGTCAGGATCTGTGCGAGGGCGTCGGCGCCGGTGATGAAGAACAGGTCGGCGTCGTCGTTGAGGGCGCTCAGGTCCCGCAGGGTGTCGATCGTGTAGGTCGGGCCGCCGCGGTCGATGTCGATGCGGCTCACCGAGAACTGCGGATTCGAGGCGGTCGCGATGACCGTCATCAGATACCGGTCCTCGGCCGCCGACACGGCCCGCTGCGACTTCTGCCACGGCTCACCGGTCGGTACGAACATCACCTCGTCGAGGTGGAACAGCGCGGCCACCTCGCTGGCGGCCACCAGGTGTCCGTGGTGGATCGGGTCGAACGTCCCGCCCATCACGCCGAGCCGGCGCTTGACCGGGCCCGTAGGCACTTCCTGCTCTCCCATGAGCGAAGAGCCTACTGGCCCGGTGGAGCGGCAGGGACCCGCCTTCGAGCGCGTGCGCGACGTGCGGACTTCAGCGGTCGCGGTTCAGGCGCGTGGTGACCCACAGGAGCAGCAGGAGGATGGCGAAGGCCGCGCCGCCGGTCAGGTACGGGTTGAGGCTGTCGTGGTTGCCGCCGTGCTGCTCGGCGCCCTCCGAGGCGAGGACGACCAGGGTGTGGGCGGTGGAGGCGAGGCTCATCAGGCAGCTACCTATCGAGTCGGGGAGCGGGGCGGAGATTTCGCTCACATCGTATGCGGGGGCCCGGGGCACGCTCACGCCGACTCCGGCGTTGGAGAGGATAGACGGACGGCAAGACGGACGGATCGACGGGGAGGGCGCTATGAAGGAGACGGGCTTCGAGAAGGCACCGGCACGGGACCGCAGGAGGTTCCCCGGTATTTCCTCGCGGGCGTACGAGCATCCGGCGGACCGCTCGGCGCTGGTGGCACTGCGGAAGCTGTCGGGCTTCGACACGGTGTTCAAGACGCTGAGCGGTCTGCTGCCGGAGCGCAGCCTGCGCCTGCTGTTCCTGTCGGACTCCGTCCGGGTGGGCGATGCGCAGTTCCCGCACCTGCACGCGATGCTCCTCGACGCCTGCTACATCCTGGACCTGGAGAAGGTCCCGCAGATGTACGTGCAGCAGGACCCCCGGCCCAACGCCATGTGCATCGGGCTGGACGAGCCGATCATCGTGGTGACGACGGGCCTGGTCGAGCTGCTCGACGAGGAGGAGATGCGCGCGGTGGTGGGCCACGAGGTGGGCCACGCCCTGTCGGGGCACGCCGTGTACCGCACGATCCTGCTGTTCCTGACGACCCTGGCGCTCAAGGTCGCGTGGATCCCGCTGGGCAATGTGGCGATCATGGGACTCGTGACGGCGCTGCGCGAATGGTTCCGCAAGTCGGAGCTGTCGGCGGACCGCGCGGGGCTGCTGGTGGGGCAGGACGTGCAGGCCTCGATGCGGGGTCTGATGAAGCTCGCGGGCGGCAACCACCTCCACGAGATGAACGTCGACGCGTTCCTCGCCCAGGCCGAGGAGTACGAGAAGGGCGGCGATCTGCGCGACTCCGTCCTGAAGATCCTCAACATGCTGCCGCGGACGCACCCCTTCACGACGGTGCGGGCGGCCGAGCTGAACAAGTGGTCGCAGAACCGGGACTACCAGCGGATCATGGACGGCCACTACCCGCGGCGCGAGGAGGACAAGGACACCTCGGTGACCGACTCCTTCCGGCAGTCCGCGACGCACTACGCCGACTCGGTGCGGACCAGCAAGGACCCGCTGATGAAGCTGGTCGGCGACATCGCCGGCGGCACGGCGGACCTGGGCGGCAAGCTCCGCGACCGGTTCACGGGCGGCGGTCCGGGCGCGGCCGCGGGCAGCGGCCCCGCGGGCAAGGCCACGGACCAGGGCGGGGGCGGTTCCGCCGAGCAGGGCTGATCCGGGGAGCGGCCCGGTGCCAGCGGCCGCGCGGGGGCCGGGGGCCGGGGGCCGGCGCCGGGCGCCGGCCTACGGGGCGGGGCTGAGGTCCTGGTCCGGGGCGGCCGTCGACGCCAGGACCCCGCAGAGCCCCGCCGTGCGCCGCGGATGGCCGCTGGCGTACGGGTCGCTCGCGGCCGGTCCGGCCGTCGTCGGCCCGGCGCCGGCCAGCAGCGGGCGGAAGCCCTGCGCCGGGTCGGCGGAGCAGTCCTGCGGGCCCGCCATCACGTAGGCCGAGGCGAGCTCCGCCCGCCGGGCCGTGAGGTCGTCCCGGTCGAAGCGCAGCCGCAGCTCCCTGCGGACGGTGAAGAGCGAGGCTCCGTCCGCCGGGGCCGGCCGGCCGGTGGCCGGGCGCACGGCGTAGACGAAGGTGTGGTCGGTGATCACCTCGAGCACGTTCGGACTGGTCTCGGCGTAGGCGAAGGATCCGCTCACCCGGACCCGGGTGTCGGCGATCACGGCGGTGGCCGGATCGAAGCGGACCAGCCAGCCGGTGACGGCGTGCCGCCCGTCACCGGCGGGCGAGACCATGCTCTGGTCGAACTGCGTCAGCTGGTCGGGGTCGAGCAGGACCCGCACCGGCCGGGTGGCGGTGGCGGACAGGACGTCCGGATCCAGCGAGGACTGCACGAGGTAGTCCTTGGCGATGCCCAGGGCCGCGAGGACCTGGGGGTCGGAGAAGTGCTGGGTGCGCCGCACCGCGGGCAGGGTGAGCCCGGCCGCCCCGACGCGGTACTGCGCGGCCGGGCCGTTCGCGAACAGCTCGGCCGGGCTGCCGCCCGGGACCGGCTCGGAGGGCGCGAGCGGCACGACGGTGCTGCTGAGCGCCTCGGCCCGGCCCGCGACGGGTGCCACGTACGGATTGCGCAGCCCCATGTACACGGCGGCGGCGAGCGCCAGGGTGACGCACAGCACGATGAGCCGGCCCTGCCGGGCCGCCGCGGCGCCGCCGCCGCGGGGCCCGGGATGGCCGGCGCCGGACCAGAAGGACCGGCTGCGCACGGCGCGGGCGTGCTCGCCCATGCGTTCCTGTGCGGAGAACTCCTGGAGCCGGGCAGCCCGGACGAAGTCCTCGTCGAACACCACCGACCGGTACTCGTCCGACCGGAACTCCTCGTCGCCCCCTCCGGTGCCTTCGGGGGTGCCGTTGGGTGGATCTCCTGGCACGGCCATCGCTTCTCCCCGCTGTCCCCGCTTCAGAGAAGCCCCCGGCTCCGGCGAAAGGGAGCGGGGTCGTACCTTCAGGGTTGGCGGCCGACGCGGTCCATAAACTTACCGGCGCCGGTGACTTCACCCATGGGGGTACTCGCGGGCGCCGGAGTCTGCTCCGCATCGCTGGCGGCGCTGCGGTAAACCGCGCTGAAAGCCAGGGCCACCATGCCGAGGCCCATGACGAAGGCGAGGAACCAGGCGACCGGCCGCAGCCACGGCGAGCGGCCGCGGTAGGGGCGCAGACTGCCGCCGTAGGCGCCGTACGGTCCGTCCGCGTAGCCGTAGCCGGGGCCGTGTTCCCAGCCGGATTCGTCGGAGTGGTAGCCGTCGGTGTGGCCGTACCCGTACCCGTCGTAGTCGTCGTCGCCCGTCCAGCCGCCCGCGAAGGCGGCCCGGGCGGCTTCGGCCGCTTCGGCGCGCGCCCGGTCGGCGGCCCGCTGGCGCTCGGCGGCGCTCGGTTCACGGATCTCGGCGTTCCGGACGAAGTCCTCGTCGAACACCACGGAGGCGAAGTCCTTGTCCGCGCCTCCGCGGTCGTCGTCGGGCTCCCCGTCGTCCGGGAACGGATTGCCCCCCACGTCGTCCGGCACGTGACCAGCCTAGACCTGGGGGGCGGCTTTGGGCAGGGCATCCGGCGAAATCCGGACACGCGGTGTTCGGGGAGCGACTACCGAACGTGACCGTCGCCGGTGACGATGTACTTCGTCGAGGTGAGTTCGGGAAGCCCCATCGGGCCCCGGGCGTGCAGTTTCTGCGTGGAGATGCCGATTTCCGCACCGAAGCCGAACTGACCACCGTCCGTGAACCGGGTGGAGGCGTTCACGGCAACCGTGGTCGAGTCGACCAGCTGGGTGAAGCGGCGCGCGGCGGCCTGGGAGGTGGTGACGATCGCCTCGGTGTGGCCGGAGGTCCAGCGCCGGATGTGCGCGACGGCGTCGTCGAGGGAGTCGACGACGCCGGCGGCGATGTCGTACGAGAGGTACTCGGCCGCCCAGTCCTCGTCGGTGGCGGGGAGGGCGGTGACCTTGGAGTCCTCCGCGTACCCGAGCACCCGCGCGTCGCCGTGGACGGTCACGCCGGCGTCGGCGAGCGCCTCGAGGGCGAGGGGGACGAAGGCGTCGGCGATGTCGCGGTGGACCAGCAGGGTCTCCGCGGAGTTGCAGACGGAGGGCCGCTGGGCCTTGGAGTTGACGAGGATGTCCACGGCCATGGCGAGGTCGGCCTGGGCGTCGACGTAGACGTGGCAGTTGCCGGTACCGGTCTCGATGACCGGGACGATGGACTCCTCCACGACGGTCTTGATGAGGGAGGCGCCGCCGCGCGGGATGAGCACGTCGACGAGGCCGCGGGCCCGCATCAGCTCGCGGACGGAGTCGCGGGACTCGCCCGGGACGAGCTGGATCGCGTCCGCGGGGAGGCCGGCCGAGACGACGGCGTCGCGCAGGATGGCGACGAGCGCGGTGTTGGAGGCGTAGGCGGAGGAGGAGCCGCGCAGGAGGACGGCGTTGCCGGACTTCAGGCAGAGGGCGGCGGCGTCGACGGTGACGTTGGGGCGGGCCTCGTAGATGATGCCGACGACGCCGAGCGGGACGCGGATCTGGCGCAGGTCGATGCCGTTGGGGAGGGTCGAGCCGCGGACGACCTCGCCGACGGGGTCGGGCAGGGCCGCGACGTCGCGGACGTCGGAGGCGATGGCCGCGATGCGGTCGGGGGTGAGGGTGAGGCGGTCGATGACGGTCTCGCTGGTGCCGGCCGCGGCCGCCCTCGCGGTGTCGACGGCGTTGGCCTCGACGATCTCGGCCGTACGGGCCTCCAGCGCGTCCGCGATGGCCAGCAGGGCCGTGTCCTTGGCGGACCGCGGGAGGGGGGCGATGGCCGCGGCGGCGGTGCGGGCGGCTTGCGCGGTGGCGATCACGGGTGAGGCGGTGGCATCGAGCGAGGTCATGCGGCCAGGGTAATCCCCGCCCCGGCCGGGCCGGACGGGGTTCCACCCCGCGAGACGGCCCGGTCTCCTTCGAGGCTCCGGCGGGGCTCCGGCCGGCGCCGCGGGCCCGGCCTCCCACGACGCGCCGGCGGGGCTCCGGCCGGCGCCGTGTCAGAAGGGGTGCACACCGACCGGGTGCGCCGGCGGCGGGCCGTAGCCCTCGGCCACGCGCTGGTGGTAGGTGGCGCGGTCGATGACCTCCAGGCCGACGATCTCCCACGGCGGGAGCTGGGCCGAGGAGCGGTGTTCGCCCCAGAGCCGCAGGGCGACGGCCGCGGCGTCGTGGAGGTCGCGGGCTTCCTCCCAGTAGCGGATTTCCGCGTGGTCGTCGGCGTAGCGGCTGGTCAGGAGGAAGGGGTGGTCGTGGGCGAGCTGCTCCAGCCCGCGGCGGACGTCGGACAGCGGCGCGGGCTTGCCCGAGACGCTCAGGGTGATGTGCCAGAGGCGGGAGGCATCGGGCTCCTCCCCGCGTCCGCCGATGTCACCGTCCCCGGTGCCGACGCTGGTCAGCGCTCGCCTCACCAGCCGCCTCCTTGTCTGCGCCATGCCTGTCCGCCCCTCACAGTTGACCAGTCCCCGGCCCACCGCGCGGCGGTTTTACCGAACCTCAGCCCTGCAGCAGGACCAGATCGTCGCGGTGGACGACCTCCCGCTCGTACTCGGGTCCGAGCTCTCGCGCGAGCTCGCGCGTGGAGCGGCCCAGGAGCCGCGGAAGCTCCTTGGCGTCGAAGTTGACGAGGCCGCGGGCCACCGCGCGGCCGTCGGCCGAGCGCAGTTCCACGGGGTCCCCGGCGACGAAGTCGCCCTCGACCGCGGCGATGCCCGCGGGCAGCAGCGAGCCGCCGCGCTCGGTCACCGCGCGTACGGCTCCGTCGTCGAGGACGAGGTGCCCCTGCGGGGTCGACGCGTGCTGGAGCCAGAGCAGCCGGTCGGTGGAGCGGCGTCCGGTGGCGTGGAACAGCGTGCCCGTCGCCCTCCCGGCCAGCGCGTCCGCGGCCTGGCTGGACGAGGTCAGGACGACCGGGATGCCGGCCGCCGCGGCGATGCGCGCCGCCTCGACCTTGGTGGCCATGCCTCCGGTGCCGACGCCCGCCTTGCCGACGCTGCCGATGGTGACGTGCGCGATGTCCTCGGGGCCGTGGACCTCCTCGACGCGGCTCGTGCCGGGCAGCGCCGGGTCGCCGTCGTAGAGGCCGTCGACGTCCGAGAGCAGGACGAGGAGGTCGGCGCGGACCAGGTGGGCGACGAGGGCGGCGAGCCGGTCGTTGTCGCCGAAGCGGATCTCGTCGGTGGCGACGGTGTCGTTCTCGTTGACGACGGGGAGGGCGCCCATGGCCAGGAGCTGGTCCAGGGTCCGGTAGGCGTTGCGGTAGTGCGCGCGCCGGCTGGTGTCGTCGGTGGTGAGCAGCACCTGGCCGACGCGGACCCCGTACCGCGCGAAGGAGGCGGTGTAGCGGGCGACGAGGAGGCCCTGTCCGACGCTGGCGGCGGCCTGCTGGCGGGCCAGGTCCGTGGGGCGGCGGTGCAGGCCGAGCGGGGAGAGTCCGGCGGCGATGGCCCCGCTGGAGACGAGGACGATCTCCTTGTCGCCTCCGCTGCGGGCCTTGGCCAGTACGTCGACCAGCGCGTCCACCCGGTCCGCGTCGAGACCTCCGGCCGCCGTGGTCAAGGAGGAGGAGCCGACCTTGACCACGATCCTGCGCGCGTCGAGCACACCCTGCCTAGCCGCTGACACGTCTGTCCCCTTGCCCCTTGCCGTCATGACCCTGCCCGCCCAATCTACGGGGTGGCCGGTCGGGGCCGCCCGGGGGTTTCAGACCGTGGACGTGCTGCGGGTCCGGTCGGGTTCCCCGGCCGCGGGGCCCGTTCCCGGGATGAGGATCTTGCGGGAGAGGACGAAGGTGAAGGGGATGGCCACGACGGCCGCGACCAGCGGAGCGATCTTGGTGTTCATCCCCGCCCAGGTCACCAGGGCGTACAGGCCGGCGGACTGGATCACGTAGTTCGTGATGTTGGTCAGCGGGAAGAGGAAGAACTTCTTCCACGTCGGCCGGGTCCGGTAGGTGAAGTAGGTGTTCATGAAGAACGAGCCGACCATCGCCAGCACGAAGGCGAGGGAGTAGGCGGCGAAGTACGGCATCCACGGGTGCAGCAGCAGGTAGAGGACGAAGAAGGTGCCGGTGTTGACGCCGCCCACCAGCCCGAAGCGGACGAGCTGGCCCAGCTTGGCTCTTCTGTCGGAGGTGTGCGCCATCAGTTGCCGCGCTCCACGATCGCGTTCTCGGACGCCTCGGCCACCCCGGCGCCGGAGATGCGCCTGGAGTCCCTGACGTCCCGGGACCCCTGGATGTCGCGCGGCATGCGCTCCGCGCCGTGCGACTCCTTCACCAGGAAGTGCGGCCGGCGCTTGGTCTCGTAGTAGATGCGGCCGATGTACTCGCCGATCAGACCCAGCATGATCATCTGGACCCCGCCCAGGCCGACGATGATCGCGACGAGGGTGACGTACCCCGGGGAGTCCACGCCGTGGGTCATGGCCGCGACCGCGATCCACAGGGCGTACAGGGCGGTCAGGGCCACCAGCGAGACGCCCACCCAGATGCCGATGCGCAGCGGCCGGTTGTTGAAGGAGATCAGGCCGTCCATGCCGTAGTTCAGCAGGGACCCGAACTTCCACTTCGTCTCGCCGGCCTCGCGCTGGGCGTTGCGGTAGTCGAAGTGGACCGTGTCGAAGCCGATCCAGGAGAAGAGCCCCTTGGAGAACCGGTTGTACTCGGGCAGGGCGAGCAGGGCGTCCACGGCCGGGCGGGAGAGCATCCGGAAGTCGCCGACGCCGTCGGTGAGCTCCACGTCGACCCACCGGTTGATGCCCCGGTAGTAGAGGCGGCTGAGCGCCGTGCGGAGCTTCTTGTCGCCCTCGCGGGTACGGCGGGCGATGATCTGGTCGTGCCCCTGCCGGTAGTAGTCGAGCATGGTGGCGATGAGCTCCGGCGGGTGCTGGAGGTCCGCGTCCATGATGACCACGGCGTCGCCGGTCGCCTCGCGCAGGCCGGCGAGCATGCCGGCCTCCTTGCCGAAGTTCCGGCTGAAGGAGACGTAGCGGGTCTGGTCCGTGTGTTCGGCGGCGATCTTGCGGAGCTTGCCGAGGGTGCCGTCGCGGCTGCCGTCGTCGACGTAGCAGACCTCGTAGTCGACGGGGAGGGCGTCCAGCACCTTGCGGATCTCCGTGTCGAAGCTGTCGATGACGGCTTCTTCGTTGTAGCAAGGGACTACTACGGACAGCTTCATGAACACATCCTGCGGGTCCGAACGAGTGATTGTCGGCGACCGGACCAGCCACTCACCTCTTCCTTAGAAGTATGCACGCCGGTGGTGGGCCTGCCGGGGGCGAGTGCGGCACACGGTAGCTTTGACGGGATAAACGGAATGAAACAAAGGGATCGAGGTGCACGTGCCTGACGTCTCCGTGGTCGTCATCGTCTACAACGACGCAGAGCGTCTGCCGACAGCCGTCCAGTCGGTTTTGGACCAGACTCTGCACGGGGTCGAAGTCGTGATCGTCGACGACTGCAGCAAGGACCGGTCCTACGCGGTCGCCCAGGAGCTCGAGGCCGCGCATCCGGGGCGGGTCCGCGCCTTCCGGCTGCCCGAGAACAGCGGCGGCTGCGGCGCGCCGCGCAATCACGGCATCAAGCAGGCCACCGGCGCCTACGTCATGTTCCTGGACAGCGACGACGTGCTGGAGCGCAACGCCTGCCGCAACATGCTGGACGCCGCCGAGCGGACCGGCTCCGACCTGGTCTCGGGCATGTGCGTCCGCGTGCACCTCGACAACAGGTGGGGCAAGACCACCGAGTGGTACCCGTGGATCTACTCCGGGACCCGCACGCTGGAGTCGATCACCGAGTACCCGGACCTGCTGGTCTACGACACCCTCTCCACGAACAAGTGCTACCGGCGCGCGTTCCTGCTGGAGCAGGGCCTGGAGTTCCCGGTCGGCATCCACTACGAGGACCTGCTCTTCTCCGCGCAGGCCTACGTCGCCGCCCGCCGCATCACGCTCATCCCGAACCAGGTCTACTTCTGGAACGTGGTCGAGAACGCCGCGGCGAAGTCGATCAGCAACCGGCGCCACGAGATCGAGAACTTCGTCCACCGGATGAAGATCCACCGTCGCGTCGACGAGCTGCTGGCCGCCAAGGGGTACGCGGAGATCAAGTCCGCGAAGGACGCCAAGTTCCTCAAGCACGACCTGGTGCTGCACCTGCGGGACCTGCCCCTGCTCGGGGACGCCTACCGCCAGGACTTCGCCCGGCTCGCCAACGGCTACCTGGCCGGCATCGACCCGGCCGCGTACGACAACGTCACGAACCTCCAGGCCATCTGCGCCTACCTGCTCGGCAAGGAGGACTGGGACAACCTCCTGCGCGCCGCCGACGCCATGACCAACAAAGGCCGGCTCACCTCGCCGCTCGCCGAGCGCGACGGCCGCGTCTACTGGTGCGAGCGGCACATCGACGACCCCGCCGACACCGAGGCCCGGCGGATACTGGACGTCACCGACCAGGGCTTCCTCACGGCGCCGCTCGGCTCCCTGGCCCTGGGCAACCGCCTCACCTCCTACGCGGACGACGGCCGGGGCACCGTCACCCTCGCGGGCGCGATCGTGAACCCGCTGGGCCGGATCCAGCCCGAAACGGAACTCAAGGCCACGCTCGAATTCCGGGCCCGCCGGCAGATCGGGGTGCGTTCCTTCAGCTTCCCGGTGGCAACCGTGCGCCACGCCGGTGACACGATCGAGTGGAACGCCACCGCCGACATCGGCAGTACCGTCCGCCCCCTCGGGATCATCGACGCGGTCTGGGACGTCACCCTGAAGTTGACGGCCGGCAGGGACCGGATCACCACCCGCGTCTCGGTCGGCGGGGTCGACCTGGAGCAGGCCGCCCGGCTGCGCGTGCGCCCCCGGCTGACCCGGCTGGTCTCCGACCGGTTCGAGCCCGAGGTGACCAAGAAGGGGAACCTCTCCTACGTCCTGACCGCCGAGGGCGCCGCCGCCGTGCGCACCCAGACGCTGATCAACAGCGCGATGCACGGCAAGGCCGCCGGCCTGGTCAAGCGGGGTCTGCGCAAGGCCCTGCGGGCCCGCCGCAACATCGGCTCGGGCGAGCAGAAGGTGAAGGTCTACCACGAGGTCTTCTCGAAGCTGCCGATCAAGAAGGGCACGGTCGTCTTCGAGAGCCACATGGGCAAGCAGTACAGCGACAGCCCGAAGGCGATCTACGAGGAGCTCGTGCGCTCGGGCGTGCCGTTCGAGGCGATCTGGTCGTACGCGGGCGGCAAGCCCACCGGCTTCCCCAAGGAGGCCACCCTGGTGCGGCGCTGGAGCTGGCCGTACCTGCGCGCACTGGCCCAGGCCGAGTACTGGGTCGACAACCAGGGCTTCCCGCTGGCGCTGGCCAAGCGTCCGGGGACCACGTACATCCAGACCTGGCACGGTTCGGCGCTCAAGCGGATGGGCTTCCACGAGCCCCGCACCAAGGCCCAGGGCCGCGCCGGACAGGACCGCTTCCAGGCGGCCGTCGACCGCTTCGACCACTTCCTGATCCGCTCCGAGCACGACGCCCGGACCCTCGCCAAGGGCTTCCGGCTCCGCGACGAGGTACTGCTGCGCACCGGCTACCCGCGCAACGACGCCCTGGTCGCGGCCCACCGTTCCGAGGCGGACAGCGGTGAGCGGGTCCGCGGGCCCCTGGCCGGCGAGTTCGGGATCGACCCGGAGAAGAAGGTGCTGCTGTACGCACCGACCTTCCGGGCGAACGCGGACGGCACGGTGGAGGGCTTCGAGTTCCCCTTCGACGTGGAGGAGTTCGCCGACCGGCTCGGCGACCGCTTCACGCTGCTGGTGCGCACGCACTACCTCAACAGCGTCACACTGCCGCCGTCGGTCGCGGGCCGGGTCATCGACGTGTCCAGGCACCACGACATCACCCCGCTGCTGGCCCTGGCCGACGGGCTGATCACGGACTACTCGTCCGTGATGTTCGACTACGCGGTCCTGGACCGGCCGATGCTGTTCTTCGCGTACGACTACGAGAAGTACGCGACCGACATCCGCGGCACGTACTTCGACCTGAAGGAGAAGGCCCCGGGCCCGGTGGTGGCCACGGCGGACGAACTGCTCCAGGCCGTCGCCGCCTTCGACGAGGCCGACGCCAAGTACGCCGAGGCGCGCCAGCGTTTCCTCGCCGAGTTCGGCGAGTACGACCGCGGGGACGCGGCCCGCCAGATCGTCGAGAAGTTCTTCACCAGGAGCGGCAAGTGAGTGACCAGACCGCCTCCGGCGGCCGTGACATCTTCCTCGTCTCCAACAGCGTCGACGAGCTCGGCGGCGTGACGACCTGGTCGCACCAGATGGCCCGGCTGTTCGGCGAACGCGGGCACCGGGTGCACGTCATCGGCATCGCCCCCGTCGCCGAGGAGATCCGGCAGAAGCTGCCCGACGACCTCCCGTACGCGACGACCACGCTCTACGAGGCCCGCCCGCCGGCCGCGCGCCAGCTGCACGGCATCAAGGGGCGGCTCAACGCGCCCGAACGGCGCCGCCAGGCGGCCCGCCGGGCGAAGATGCGGGCCAAGGCGGAGCAGCTGAGCGCGCTGCTGCGCGCGGCACGCCCCGGCGCCGTGGTGATCGTCACGCAGGTCTGGGCGATGGAGTGGGTGGCCCTCGCCGACACCAAGGGCTGCACCCTCATCGCCATGAGCCACGAGTCCTTCGAGGCGAGCCAGAAGTCCACCCGGGGCCGTCGGGTCCGCCGCTACTACCCGGAGGTCGACCGCATGCTCGTGCTGACCCCCGAGGACGCGGACCTCTGGATCCGGGCGGGCGTGCAGAACGTGGGCAGCATGCCGAACCCGCTGCCGTTCATGCCCTCCTCCCCCGCCCCGCGGACGGAGAAGGTCGTGGCGAGCGTCGGCCGCCTGGCCTTCGAGAAGGGCATGGACCTGCTGCTCGACGCGTGGGCGGACGCCGCCCCGCACCACGCCGACTGGACCCTGCGGATCTACGGGGCCGGCGTGGAGGAGCCCGCACTGCGGGCGCACGCCGCCGAGCTCGGCGTGGCCGAGTCCGTGGAGTGGATGGGCAGCACCGACGACGTGCTCGGCGCCCTGCGCGGGGCCTCGGTCTTCGCACAGGCCTCGCGGGCCGAGGGGTTCCCGATCACCCTGCTGGAGGCGATGGCCGCGGGCGTTCCGGTGGCCGCCTTCGACTGCGCGCCGGGCGTACGGGAGATCGTGCGGCACGGCGAGGACGGCCTGCTGGCCCGGCTCGGCAACACGATGGAGCTCGCCGGCCACCTGGACCGGCTGATGTCCGACCGGGAACTGCGCGACCGGCTCGGCGACAACGCCTTCCGCAACGTGCAGCGGTACTCCAGCGCCGAGATCACCGACCGGTGGGAGGACCTGTTCTCCTTCCTGGAGCGCTGAGTCCCCGGCGGACCGGGCATCGCGGTCCGCGTCCGCACGAAGCCGCCCGCCCCGGATCTCTCCGGGGGGGGCGGCGTAGTGGGGAACCCGCGGGGGGCGGTGATGGCGAGGGGTGGGGCACCCCGGCCACCCCC
>NZ_JBSGWY010000030.1:95019-100632 GCF_053609145.1 Streptomyces sp. NPDC054961
AGCGGGGCGGCTGCTCCCCCGCGGGCCGGGCCACCGCGGACGGCTCCCCCCCTACGCCGCCCGCCCCGTAACTCACGGGGGCGGGCGGCTTCGTGCGTACGGCGCGCGGGGCGGTCAGGCCTTGCGGTGGGCCTCCCAGCCCTCCCAGGCCGAGGTGATCATCTCGCGGACGTCGTGGCGGGCCTTCCAGCCCAGCTCGGACGAGATCCGGTCGGCGGAGGCGACGACCTTCGCCGGGTCGCCGGGGCGGCGCGGGGAGAGAACGGGCGCGTACGCGGCGTCGGTGTGCCCGGTGGTCTCGTTCACCAGGTCGACCATCTCGCGGACGGAGACGCCCTCACCGCGGCCGATGTTGACCGTGAGGTCCCTGTACTCGCCCTGCGCGCCCCACTCGACGAGCTTGCGGGCCGCCACCACGTGGGCCTCCGCGAGGTCCGCGACGTGGATGTAGTCGCGGACGCAGGTGCCGTCCGTGGTCGGGTAGTCGTCGCCGAAGATCCGGGCGCCCTCGCCCCGGTCGAAGCGCTCGAAGATCATCGGGACCAGGTTGAAGACGCCGGTGTCGGCGAGCTCGGGGGTCGCGGCGCCCGCCACGTTGAAGTAGCGCAGGCAGGCGGTCGAGATGCCGTGCGCCTTGCCCGCGGCGCGCACCAGCCACTCGCCGGCCAGCTTCGTCTCGCCGTACGGGCTCAGCGGCAGGCACGGGGTGTCCTCGGTGACGAGGTCCACGTCGGGCATCCCGTACACGGAGGCGGAGGAGGAGAAGAGGAAGTTGCGGACGCCGGCGGCGGCCACGGCACCGAGCAGGACCGTGAGGCCCTGCACGTTCTCCTCGTAGTAGTGCAGCGGCTTGTCCACGGACTCGCCGACCTGCTTCTTGCCCGCCAGGTGGACCACGCCGGTGATCTCGTGCCGGGCGAACGTCTCGTCCAGGATCCGCCGGTCCAGCACGGAACCGACCACCAGCGGGACGCCCTGCGGGACACGGTCGGCGTTGCCCGTGGAGAGGTCGTCCAGAACCACGACCTCCTCACCGGCGAGCAGCATCGCGCGGACGACGTGTGCCCCGATGTAACCGGCACCACCAGTGATCAGAAACGTCATGCGTATCTCCTTGGGCTCTGTCTCTTGTTCTTCCGGCTGCCGCCGGACCCGCTTGTCGTCCGGCTACCGCCGGACCCCGCTCCGCCCCCGGCTCCTGCGGGCCCGGTTCAGGCGCTCGCGCACGAGGCTCATGACGCCGTCGGCCCCGGGCGCGAGCCGCAGTCCCAGCGATCCGGCGGCCGTGCGATAGGGCTGCGCCAACAGCACACCGTACCGGCTGCTGGGCAGCACCCGCCGGTGGAGCAGGCCTCCGAGGGGGCGCGGAGAGGTGAGCAGGGAGCTCCCGTCCTCGCACTCCACGCTCGCCCGCACGTCCCACGCCTGCATGCCCCGCCGGCCCGCGCCGCGCCCGGCGGCCGCCAGCGTGGTGAGGGGGAAGGGCAGTTCCGCGGTCCAGTGGCCGCCGCCCTCGGCGAGGCGCAGCTCCACGGTCTCGGCGCACAGCGGCTCCCCGCCGCCGGCCCGGGGCACGAAGCGGAGCTGGACGCTGCGCGGACCGGCCGGGGCGAGGCGCCCGTACAGGTCGTGGACGAGGATCCGCAGGCCGCCGGAACCGAGCGGCTCGGCGTCGACGGTGACGGGCAGTCCGGCCGTCTCCAGCTCCGCCAGCCCGTCCAGCTCCACCGGCAGGGTCTCGCTCCACACCGCGGTCCCGCCGGGACCGGTCGCGTACGGGGGCGGCAGCCGGGGCGGGTCGGCGGCGAAGGCGGTCAGCCGCTTGAGGTCGGCGGGGGCGGGCGGGGCCTCGCAGGCGCGCAGCACCCGTACGGTCCAGCGGGCCGGCGCCGCGGCGGCCTCGATGTCGGCGTCGGCGAAACCGGCGAGGTAGTCGCGGGTCAGGGCCCACCAGGCGGCCTGGTACTCGGGGTCCTTGCCGAGCTCGCGCAGGTACATGCGCAGGTCGTACTCGAGGAACTTGACCTGGCAGGCGCGGCCCAGCTCGGCCGAGGACCCGGTGAGGGTGCGGGAGGCGGTGCGGTGGGCCTCGATGCGCGCACGCCAGTTGCCGACGTCCTTGCGGTCCAGGGAGATGGACACCTGGGCGGCGTCGCGGCGCACGTGCCAGACGTAGACGAGGTCGCCGATCACGGCGATGCGGGGCGCGGCGGCCAGCACGCGGGCGGTGAAGGCGAAGTCCTCGTAGACGAACCGGCCGTCGGGGAAGCGGATCCCGTGCTCGTTCAGGAAGGCCCGGTCGTAGAGCTTGTTCACGCAGAGGGTGTCCCGGACCAGTTCCGGCCGGTCGGCCGGCCGGTCGATCACGTCGCCCGGCGTGTAGAGACCGGGGACCCAGGGCACTTCGCGGCCTCCGGGCAGTTCCCTGCGGACGCAGGCGCCGACCGTGACGGGCGCCCGGTGCTGCTCGGCGGCGCGCACCAGGGCCGCGGCCGCCCCCGGGGGCAGGACGTCGTCGCTGTCCAGGAACAGGACGTACGGGGAGGTCGCGGCCGCGATCCCGTCGTTGCGCGGGGTGCCGCAGCCCCCGCTGTTCTCCGTGCGGTGCACGACCTTCAGGCGGGGGTGGAGGGCGGCCAGCCCGTCCAGCACCGGCCCGGTCCCGTCGGAGGAGGCATCGTTCACGGCGATGACCTCGGCGACCACCGGGCCCTGGGCGAGGGCCGAGGAAACGGCCTCGCCCACGAGCCCGGCGTCGTTGTACGCGATCACCACGACGGAAACGGTGGAGGTATTCGTGCTCGTCACCAGGGGATCCTAGGCCACGCGGGTAAACGTGGCCTCACGACCGTCCGCCGGTGTCCGCCCGTCGGGGTCCGCCGGTCAGAAGGGGCGGAACTCGTCGTACTCCTTCTGCGCGGTGTCGCGCTCGGCTTCCTTCTCCTTGCGGCGCGTGGTGGCCGGACGCGGCGACTCCAGACGGTGGTCCTCACCGCGGCGGCCCAGCATCTCGGCGCCGGCCATCATGGTCGGCTCCCAGTCGAAGACGACCGCGTTGTCGTCGGAGCCGATGGCCACGCCGTCACCGGCACGGGCGCCGGCCTTGCGCAGCGCGTCCTCGACACCGAGGCGGTTGAGACGGTCCGCGAGGTAGCCGACGGCCTCGTCGATGTTGAAGTCGGTCTGGCGGACCCAGCGCTCCGGCTTCTCGCCGCGCACCCGGTAGACGTCCTCGGCCTCGTCGTAGGCGATGGTGAAGCCGCTGTCGTCCACGGCCTTCGGGCGGATGACGATGCGGGTCGCCTCCTCCTTCGGCTTGCGGGCACGGAACTTCGCGATGACCTCGGCGAGGAAGAAGGACAGCTCCTTCAGACCGGTGCGGGAGACCGCGGAGACCTCGAAGACCTTGTAGCCGCGGGCCTCCAGGTCCGGGCGGACCATGTCCGCGAGCTCCTGGCCGTCGGGGATGTCGACCTTGTTGAGGACGACGAGGCGCGGGCGCTTCTCGAGGCCGCCGCCGTAGAGCTTCAGCTCCTCCTCGATGGCGTCGAGGTCGCCGAGCGGGTCGCGGTCGGACTCCAGGGTGGCGGTGTCCAGGACGTGCACGAGGATCGAGCAGCGCTCGACGTGGCGCAGGAACTCCAGGCCGAGGCCCTTGCCCTGGCTGGCGCCCGGGATGAGGCCCGGGACGTCGGCGATCGTGTAGACCGTCGAGCCGGCGGTGACGACGCCCAGGTTCGGGACGAGGGTGGTGAAGGGGTAGTCCGCGATCTTCGGCTTGGCCGCGGAGAGCACCGAGATCAGCGAGGACTTGCCGGCGCTCGGGAAACCGACCAGCGCGACGTCGGCGACGGTCTTGAGCTCCAGGATGACGTCGCCGCCGGTGCCGGGGACGCCGAGGAGCGCGAAGCCGGGCGCCTTGCGGCGGGCCGAGGAGAGCGCGGCGTTGCCGAGGCCGCCACGGCCGCCTTCGGCCGCGACGTAGGTGGTGCCCTGGCCGACGAGGTCGGCGAGGACGTTGCCCTCCTTGTCGAGGACGACGGTGCCGTCCGGCACGGGCAGGATCAGGTCCTGGCCGTCCTTGCCGGAGCGGTTGCCGCCCTCGCCGGGCTTGCCGCTGGTGGCCTTGCGGTGGGGGCTGTGGTGGTAGTCCAGCAGGGTGGTGACGGCCTGCTCCACCACCAGGATGACGTCGCCGCCACGGCCGCCGTTGCCGCCGTCGGGGCCGCCGAGCGGCTTGAACTTCTCCCGGTGAACGGAGGCGCAGCCGTGGCCCCCGTTACCCGCGGCGACATGCAATTCGACGCGGTCCACGAAGGTGGTCATGGTTGTTCCTCCAGATACAGCGGGAATGTCCCGGAAAGCCCGGGGGCAGGCCTTGCTGCCATTAAACGTGTCTATGTGACAACGCGCCGAGGGCGGACCTCTCTTCCCGGCTCGCGCCGGGAAGAGCTGAGATCCGCCCTCGGGATGTTGCGAACTGCCGATTCAGCCGAAGCTGGGATCAGGCGGCCGGAACGATGTTGACGACCTTGCGGCCACGGTGCGTGCCGAACTCGACCGAACCGGCCTGCAGCGCGAACAGCGTGTCGTCGCCACCACGACCGACACCCGAACCCGGGTGGAAGTGGGTGCCGCGCTGGCGGACGAGGATCTCACCAGCGGAAACGACCTGACCGCCGAAGCGCTTCACGCCGAGCCGCTGAGCGTTGGAATCGCGCCCGTTCCGGGTGGACGATGCGCCCTTCTTGTGTGCCATGTCTCAGTCCCTCTTACTTCGCAGCCGCGGGGATACCGGTGACCTTGATCGCCGTGTACTGCTGGCGGTGACCCTGGCGACGGCGGTAGCCGGTCTTGTTCTTGTACCGCAGGATGTCGATCTTGACGCCCTTGTGGTGGTCCACGATCTCAGCCGTGACCTTGACGCCGGCCAGGACCCACGGGTCGCTGGTCACGGCTTCGCCGTCGACAACGAGCAGGGTCGAGAGCTCGACCGTGTCGCCAACCTTGGCGGTGGGAATCTTGTCAACTTCAACGATGTCGCCGACAGCAACCTTGTGCTGGCGACCACCGCTGCGCACGATGGCGTACACGCGGATCTCTCTCTCACTCGAGTTCGGGAACCCCTGAAGCCAGCCGGCCACCGCGGGAACCCGCAGACCGGCCTCCCCCGCGCCGCGAGGCGGTGCGGGAGGTGAGGTGCTCAGTGGATGGCGTATGCATAGACACGCCAGCGACCTAGGTTACGGGCCTCGGTCGGAGGGGTCAAACTGGCGGTCGCGCCGCTGGTGCGAGGTTCCGTTTGCCGGGCGCCGCCCGTGCCGACGACGGGGTCCGGGGTGCCGACCCTCCCCCGGACGGGCCGTCTCCACGGGGACCCCCGCCGACGTGAGCCCCGTGGCCGCGCCGCCCGCCGCGCCCGCGGGCCCCGCGTTCCCCGCGTTCCCCATTGCCTTCCAGGCGCCCCTGGGGAGCGCCGGGGGCGCCATGGACGAAGCCCCGGGCGGGCCCGGGGGGGCGGGGGGCGCCGGGGGGGGTGGGGGGGGGGGGCGGGGTGGAGGCGCGGTGGGTGGCGCGGGGGGGGGGGGGGGCGTGAGCTGCGGCCGCGCCGGG
>NZ_JBSGWY010000030.1:100642-103967 GCF_053609145.1 Streptomyces sp. NPDC054961
GTGTTGCCGCGGGTGCCCCTGGGCCTCTCTCGGGGGGCGGGGGCCGGGGGGGGGGGGGGGGGGGGGGGGCGGGCGCCGCGGGGGGGGGGGGGGGCCGGAGGGGGCTTCGTGGAGCGGGATCCGCGGATCAGGCCTCGGTCGGAGCCGAGACGGCGGGCAGCGTCTGCTGCTCGGCCGCCGCGGTCTTCTTCGTCGCCCGCTTCGCCACGGTCTTCTTCGCGGCCGTCTTGGCCGTCGCCGCCTTCTTGGCGGCCGTGGCCTTCTTGGCCGGGGCCTTCTTCGCCGTGGTCGTGGCCGCCTTCTTGGCGGCCGTCTTGCGGACCGCCTTCTTGGCGGGAGCCGCGGGGGCCTCCTCCTCGACGACGGGCTCGGGCTCGGCGGCCGTCTCCGGGGCCGGGGTCTCCACCGGCGCCTCGACGATCACCACGGCCGACTCCGCGCCCGCCGGGGAACCGGCGGGTGCGGTGGCCTTGCGGGTGGCGCGGCGACGCGGACGGGCCGGTGCGGCCTCGGCCACGGGCTCGGCCACGGGCTCGGCCACCGCCGGGGTCTCCACGACGACGGGCTCGGGCTCCGGCGCGGCCGGGGCGACCGGCTCCGGGGCCTGCGCGGCCTCCGCGGGGGCGTCCGCCGAAGCGGTCGCCTTGCGGGTGGCACGGCGGCGGGTGCGGCCCTTGGGGGCCTCCTCCGCGACCGGCTCGGCCACGGCTGCCGGGGTCTCCACGACCTCGGCCACCTCGACCACCTCGGCGGCCTGGGCGACCTCCGCGGGCTCGACGACCTCGACGACCTCGATCTCGGCCTCCGTCACCGGCTCGGCCACGGGGGCCGGAACCGCGGCGCCCGCACCGCGCGGGGCGCCCGCCGGAGCGGTCGCCTTGCGGGTGGCGCGACGACGGTTGCGACGGCCGCTCACACCGGCGGCGGCCTCGGCCTCGGCCGGGCTGCTGTACAGCTCCTCGTCGGCGGCGAAGGAGGGCTCGGGCAGCGCGATGGGGGCGGCCGCCTCGGCAGCCACCTCCGCCTCGGTCTCGACCTCGTAGACGTCGCTCTCGACGGACTCCGAGACCTCGATGTCGTGCTCGTGCTCACCGGCGCGGCCACCGCGGCGCTTGGCGCGCTTGCCGCCGCCACCGCCGCCGATCGCGGTCGGGGTCTCCATGTGCACGATCACGCCGCGGCCGTTGCAGTGGACGCAGGTCTCGGAGAAGGACTCCAGCAGACCCTGGCCCACCCGCTTGCGGGTCATCTGGACCAGGCCCAGCGAGGTCACCTCGGCGACCTGGTGCTTGGTCCGGTCGCGGCCCAGGCACTCCAGCATGCGCCGCAGGACCAGGTCGCGGTTGGACTCCAGGACCATGTCGATGAAGTCGATGACGACGATGCCGCCGAGGTCGCGCAGCCGCAGCTGGCGCACGATCTCCTCGGCCGCCTCCAGGTTGTTCCGGGTGACGGTCTCCTCGAGGTTGCCGCCCTGACCGGTGAACTTGCCGGTGTTGACGTCGATGACGATCATCGCCTCGGTCTTGTCGATCACAAGCGAGCCGCCCGAGGGCAGCCACACCTTGCGGTCGAGCGCCTTGGAGAGCTGCTCGTCGATCCGGTACGTCGCGAAGACGTCCACCTCGGAGGTCCAGCGGGACAGCCGGTCGGCCAGGTCCGGGGCCACGTGGGACACGTACCCGTGGATGGTCTCCCACGCCTGGTCACCGCTGACGATGACCTTCGAGAAGTCCTCGTTGAAGATGTCGCGCACGACGCGGACGGTCATGTCCGGCTCGCCGTACAGCAGGCTCGGCGAAGAGGTCGTGATCTGGTTCGACTTCTTCTGGATGTCCTCCCACTGGGCCTGCAGACGCTCGACGTCGCGGCGCAGCTCGTCCTCGCTCGCGCCCTCGGCGGCGGTGCGCACGATGACGCCCGCGTCCTCGGGGACGATCTTCTTGAGGATGGTCTTCAGACGCGCGCGCTCGGTGTCGGGCAGCTTGCGGCTGATACCGGTCATCGAGCCCTCAGGCACGTAGACGAGGTAGCGGCCGGGCAGCGAGACCTGGCTGGTCAGGCGGGCACCCTTGTGGCCGATCGGGTCCTTGGTGACCTGCACCAGGACCGACTGGCCGGACTTGAGGGCGGCCTCGATGCGGCGCGGCCCGTGGGCCATGCCGAGCGCCTCGAAGTTGACCTCACCGGCGTACAGGACGGCGTTGCGGCCCTTGCCGATGTCGATGAAGGCGGCCTCCATCGACGGCAGCACGTTCTGGACCTTGCCCAGGTAGACGTTGCCGACGTACGAGGTGGCTTCTTCCTTGTTGACGTAGTGCTCGACGAGCACGTCGTCCTCGAGGACGCCGATCTGGGTGCGCTCGCCCGACTGACGGACGACCATCACGCGCTCGACGGCCTCACGGCGGGCCAGGAACTCGGCCTCGGTGATGATCGGGACGCGGCGGCGGCCCTGCTCACGGCCCTCTCGGCGGCGCTGCTTCTTCGCTTCCAGACGGGTCGAGCCCTTGATGGACTGGACCTCGTCGGAGGAGGTGGAGCCGGAGGCGGCGGAGGCTTCGGAACGCTCGCGGGCCGGGCGCGGCTCGCGGACCTTCACGACGGTGCGTACGCCGTCCTCGTCGCCCGCGTCGGCGTCCGTACCGCCGTCACCGCTGCGACGGCGACGGCGCCGGCGGCGACGGCTGGAGCTGGAGCCGAGGGCCCCGTTCTCCTCGTCGTCCTCCTCGGCGGAGTCGTCTTCCTCGCCGGCCTCTTCGGCTTCGGCCTCGGCCTCTTCCTCAGCGGACTCGTCGAGGTCGGCGGCCTCACCCCGACGGCGGCGACGGCCACCGCGGCGGCGACGGCGGGACGGGCGGTCGCCCGACTCGTCGAAGTCCTCCTCGGCGGACCCGTCGAGCTCGGCGGCCTCGGCCTCGTCCTCGATGAGTTCCACGTCGGCCAGCGAGACCGGAGCGGACGGCGCGGCGGCCGGAGCCGGCGCGGCCGGAACGGCGGTCTCGGCGGCGGCGCCGCGGCCACGGCGGCGGCGACGGCCGGCCGGCTGCGGGGCAGGAGCCGCCTCGACCTCAGCCTCGGCCTCGAGCTCCAGCTCCTCGTCCTCGAGGTCCTCGGCCGGGGCGGCGGCAGCGGCGGCCGCGGCCATGGCGGCGGTCTCCGGGGTCTGGAACATGGGCTCGGCGAAGACCGGGGCCTGGAACACGGCGACGGCGGGGCGTCCCGCGCGGCGGCCGCCCCGCGACGGCGCCGGGGCGGCGGGCGCCGCGGCCGGAGCGGCGGCGGCAGCGGGCTGCTGCGCGGCGGCGGCCGGGGCGGTGGTGGA
>NZ_JBSGWY010000031.1:0-8384 GCF_053609145.1 Streptomyces sp. NPDC054961
TCGTCCCAGATCTGGTGGCGGCGGTCCTGGTAGACGTCGCGGTGGGTGTCACGGCCCTGGCCGGTGTGGACCTTGACGCTGGAACGGCCGTCCAGGCGGAGGTGGTTGAACCGGTAGCGATTGCCGTCGCGGTCGGTGAGGGTGAATCCGTGCAGGTCGACGGAGTGACGGCCGGTGTTCTTCACCTCGACCCATTCGCGGTTCAGGGCGCGGCTGTCGCGGCCGCGGCTGTCGTGCTGGACGTCACCGATGACGATCGCGGAGTGCCGGCCGTCGTCGTGGGCCGCGGCGGGGATGGCTGCCGCGCCGACCAGGGCACCGGCGGCCAGGACCGTGACGAGAAGACGACGAGTGGCGAGAGAAGCAGACATGCAGATGGCTCCTTGAACAGTCAGCCCGGCCCGGCCTCGTGCGATCCGGGCGGGCTCCGTGCGGTTCCCGGCGTCCTGCCGAGGAGCCATACTCTGGCCCGCACCCGCCATCAACCGCCACAACCCGGCACTCATGTTTCTCAATGCGGACATGTCCGCAACTCTCCCTTGCACGGTGCAAGGGTCAAAGTCCCGTTGACGGGGACGGGGCGGGCGGCCGCCTCCGCCTTGACGATGAAGGGGAGAGGGAGTTTCGGCCGGATAAGCAGTTCATTCGCGCCATGCCGTACGGGTGCGCCGAACGGGTTCCCCGCTCTGTAACAGGCGCTCCTGTCGTTTCTTCGAACCACCGTGCGCATGCCGTTCCGGCGTGCGGCCGGACACCGTTCAGCCCTTCGGCTCCCACGGGGCCTGCACGGGCTCAGGGCCGTCCAGAGCGTGGCGGATCTTTTCCCTGAAGCTCTTCGGCGGGCCCTGTTCCTCCTCCCGCGTGTGTACGAGACGGGCGGCGGTCACGCGTATGTGGCACTCGCGGTGGTGTTGCCTGAGCCAGACCAGCCAGGCACCGTCGGCGGTGAGGAAGGCGTGGCGGGCCGGCGTGTCACCCGGCCGGGCATGGCGGGCCAGGACGTCCGGCACGTAGTGCAGGGCCGCGTCCTCGGCCGCGGCGAGCGCCTGTGCCTGCGGGCCACTGACGGAGTGCCTGGCCACCAGCGTCCACCGGTGCAGTTGGAGCTTGACGCCGTCGGCGTGCCGGTCACACGGGTGTCCTCTTCGATGAGGACGTACCACTGAGCAGTCATGTCCGGAGACTAGCCGCCCCGCTCCGTACGCCCTCGGGATCGGTGCACGCCGTTCTTCTCCGCCCCACCGGCATAACTCGCTGGACCTGACCTTCACCCAGCGGAGACAGTGAGGGTCATGACTTCTCTCGTGCATCACGTGACCGTCGACTGCGCCGACGCCTACGAGCTCGCCGGCTTCTGGGCCGAGGTGCTCGGCGCCTCCCTGTCCGACGAGGACGAGCCCGGTGACCCCGAGGCCCTCGTCGAGACACCCCGCGCGGCCCTGCTCTTCGTGACGGTGCCCGAGGCCAAGAGCATCAAGAACCGCCTGCACCTCGATCTGATGCCGGACGACCGCACCCGCGACGAGGAGGTCGAGCGCCTGCTCGCCCTCGGCGCCACTCTCGTCGCCGACCACCGCAAGCCCAATGGACGGGGCTGGGCGACGATGGCCGACCCCGAGGGCAACGAGTTCTGCGTGGAGTGCGGCGCCGCCGAGCGCGCGGCGCTGACCGGGACCCGGCTGCCCGTCACCGCGGACGACGTGACCACCGCCGTACGCCTGGCGGTCGACACGCTCGAGGAGTTCCCGGCCGGCAACTGGACGGCGCCCGCCGGGACCCTGGAGTGGACCTGCTGGGAGACCGTCGAGCATCTGAGCGACGACCTCTTCGCGTACGCGGTCCAACTGGGCCCGCGCAAGCCGCCGCTCGACGGCCCGGTGCCCTACCGGTGGGCCCCCGCCCGCGAGGGCGGCCCGTCGAACGCGATCTCCGCCGACACCGCGGCCGGCCCGTCCGGACTGCTGCGGACGCTGGAGGCGAGCGGCGCCCTGCTGGCGGCGATGGTGCGCACGGCCTCTCCGGACCTGCGCTCGTACCACTCCTACGGGATCTCCGACCCGGAGGGCTTCGCCGCGATGGGCATCGTGGAGACCCTCGTCCACACCCACGACGTCGCCCAGGGCCTGTCCCTGTCCTGGGCGCCCCCCGCGGACCTGTGTGACCGGGTCCTGGCCCGGCTCTTCCCCGAGGCTCCGGCCGACGAGGACCGATGGGCCGTCCTCCTGTGGTCCACCGGCCGCGCCGAGCTGCCGGGCCGTGACCGGGTCACCGCGTGGAAGTGGCGCGGAGCGCCGCTGTAGCGGTCGCCGGCGCCTGCGGGGCGGGCGCGTGGGGCGGGCGCGTCGGGCGGGCGCGTCGGGTTCGTCATCCACCGGGTGGCACCCCTCACCCTCTCGGGGCCGGTCCCGCGCACGCGCGGCACGGCGGCCGGCCGGCGGAGCGGGGCGGGGGGACGATCAGAGGATCTCACGAGCCGTGACGCGCCCGGCGGGGTCCGGCGGCGTCCGACGGTCGCACGGCAGCGTCCGGCGGTCGTCCGGTCGAGGCCGTTACCGAGGAGGACTTCTGATGCGCAAGGTGACCTATTCGATGGGCGTCTCGCTCGACGGCTACATCGTCGGGCCGGACGGCGGCTTCGACTGGACGCCGCTCGACGAGGAGCTCATCCGCTTCTTCACCGACGAGATCCGTCAGGTCGGTGTCCACCTGTTGGGCCGACGGCTCTACGAGACGATGCTGTACTGGGAGGGCCCCGACCAGGACCCCTCGCTCGGCGACTCGATGCTCGAGTGGGCCGCGATCTGGAGGCCGCTCCCGAAGGTGGTGTTCTCCACCACGCTATCGACGGTGCGGGGCAGCGCGCGCCTGGCTTCCGGCGGCCTGGCGGCGGAGATCGAGCGGTTGCGGGCCGAGCCGGGGAAGGGCGACATCGCGATCGGCGGCGCGACGCTCGCCGCCGAGGCGGCCGCGCTGGATCTGATCGACGAGTACCGGGCCAGGATCCATCCGGTGCTGGTCGGCGGTGGCATTCCGTTCTTTCCCCGGCGCGAGCGCCGGGTGGATCTCGAACTCGTCGAGACCCGCACCTTCCGCTCGAAAATCGTCTACCTCCGCTACCGCGTGGCGCGCTAAGGCAAGCCCGCGAGGACTGCCCCTGAGCCGACGGTACTCCGCTCCGAAGACGGGCCCGAGAAGCATGAGAAGGCCGGCTCGGACAAAACCCGCAACGGGACCCGGTCAAGACCGTGGTGACCGAGGTCGGACCGGTCGTTCTCGAAGTCCCTCGGGACCGGGAGGGCTCGTCCGAGCCGCAGATCGTCAAGAAGCGACAGCGCCGCCCTCTCTGGGGGTAACGGTGTGGCGCGAGGCGAGTGGAGACCACTTTGTGCAGCTCAGCGCCGTGTGATCGACGCTATCGTGTGCAACACATGTGGCGCTACTTGATGTTGGGTAGGGTCGCCGATCATGAGTTATGACTGGCGGAAGGACCGGATCGGCAGTGCCCTTCGGGGTGAGAACCCTGCGGTGCTCCGGAAGTTGGAAGCGGGATTCGCGGTGATCGGGGACGTCCAGTTCCTGCCGGGCTACTCGGTACTCCTGGTCGACGATCCTTCGGTGGAGCGGCTGTCGGAGCTTCCGAAGGGCAAGCGCCTGGCGTTTCTCTCCGACATGGACAAGCTGGGTGAGGCCGTCGAACACGCTTGCAGGCGGCTGGACCCGGCTTTCCGACGAGTCAATCTGGAGATCTTGGGGAACGCCGATCCGTTCTTGCATGCGCATGTGTGGCCGCGGTTCGAATGGGAGCCCGTCGATCTTGTGGGCCGGCCGGTGTGGCTGTATCCGCGTGAGCGGTGGCATGACAAGCAGTATGTGCTCGGCCCGCAGCACGACGCGGTGCGCGAGGCGATCGCTGATGAGCTGGACCGCCTCGCCCTCTGACGTCTGCGGGGCGTCACCGAGTTCGGCATCCGCCCCTACCGCCTCGGCAGCGCGAGGCGATAGGACTGCGCTCCGTCAACAAGCCGCGGACGCGGAGACCGTTTCGTGTCCTTGGTTGAGCTTCTCCATGACACGATCGCGGAGGAGTTCGTACTCCTCGCGGAGCCTGCGCCACTCGGTGATGGGCGGGCGGGGAATGACGATGCCTCCGGCGACGATCTCCTCCGGCCGGAACTGCTCTCGGGTGAGGTCGATTTCAATGCCCATGCCCAGACGGTTCCACCAGTGGTAGTCCACGCGTTCTCCGTTCACGTGGACTTCCCCGCGGATCAGCTCCCCTCCCAAGAGGTCATTCAGCACCATGGCCGTGACACCGCACTGGTCCCGGGCCGGGTTGTCTGGGCTCCAGCGGGGCCGGAACCCGGGCGTGCATGTGTCGGCACTCCAGCTGCTGCGAACAGCTCGCTCGATGTCGGTGAGAAGAAACGGTGTCATGCCGCTGATGCTCTCAACCAGCACTGACAACGGCCTCACGAGGATCGTCAGCCGCGTTGGTTCAGCGCTCTGGTCAGGTCCCGGTTGGCCTCCCTCGCGGCATCGAGATCGGATCGGGCTTCCTCCAACGCGGAGGTCAGTTCGACGTCGTGCTGCTCCAGCCTCGTGATCTTCCGCTGGAGCTCGTCGATGTCCGCTGGAGCTCCGAGCCCTGATTCCTGCCATGCCTGAGCTCCCAGCGCCTGCGACAGTCGCTTCTCCAACTGCTGAATGCGGGAGGCCAGGCGGGTGTTGCGGGCCTAGGCATGGGCGAGGTCGGCCTGGAGCGAGGCCCGGCTGACCGGCGAACCGCTGGCCTGGTCCTGGGCTGCCGGTTCGAGTTCGGCGGCATGGACGATTTCGAGGAGGTCGCGGTGACGGTAGAGGAAGCTGCGGTCCACTCCGGCTTGCCGGGCGATGGCGGAAAAGCTGATCGGGGGGCCGTTCTTGGCGGCATTCCTGACTGCCGTAGCCACCCGCTGGCGGCGACGCTCGGTGTCCGCTTGACGGCCATCGCGCATGGCGGGGATCACGGCAGCCTCCAGGACCTGACATCGGGAAGTGGCTGGCCGACGCGGGGCATGCCCAGCCTTACCGGGCGGCTGCGGCGGACCAGGGCGACGGCTTCCTCGATCTGGGCGCGTTCTTCTTCTGACAGGTCGTCCAGGTCTGCCTTGACCCGGTTGATCAGGCGGCGGACGCGGCCGATTTCCTCTTCGGAGGGCATGGCCTCGCTGCGGGCCCAGTCGTCGGCCTCGAAGGCCGACATGAGCCGCTCGCGGCTGCGGAGCAGATCAGAGAGGTAACGCTCGAGGTCGGGAAGGTAGGAGACGTCGGTGCGGAAGTGGTCACAGCCGACACAGCGGAACCGGATCGGGCAACTCTGGCCGCCGGCGGCGACGTTGTGCGGTTCCAGACAGATGCCGTAGGCCGTAGCCACTTCCCCGATGGCCCGCCGCACGTGTTCGGAGTCCAGCATCCCCTGTGCCTTGCGCCAGACACGGTTGCCGCGGCGGTCGAACTACAGGGCAGTGACCCGGTCGACAGCCTCGCTTCTGGAACGTGACCAAGCCTGAAGCAGCAGCCACGTCACCCGACGGACTGCCGGGTCAGATCTGGCCCGCGACCCTCCGGCCGAGCCGTTCTTGGGGCGACGCGGCCTCGTAGTGGTCCAGATACTCCTGCGTCTCGGCGTCGAGGGACACATCGCCCACGCCGTTCACAGCGCGCCAGAGACGGTTCTCAAGCCAGACCTTCGGCAGCCAGCCTCTCCTCCAGCTGCCGCACCGTCGCCGCCCGCTCGGCGACGACTTCGCCTGGATCGCCCAGCCACTGGAACACGCCTGTGAGCTGCTTCTTGTCCAGAGGCGGCAGGGTGTCGTAGGGATACCTCTCATACGTATAGCGGCAGGGGCGATGGTCTCCGAGATCTGTCGCACACCAGGCGGCATCAAAGTCGACCCCCATCGCCAGCAGCTCCGTTCGTAAGAGGACATGCGATCGACAGCATCTCACCCGGGTCCGACACCACTGCGTGGCAGAGCCGACGCGCACGCGCTCCCCGCTCCCCGCTCCCCGCTCCCCGCTCCCCGCTCCCCGCTCCCCGCTCCCCACACCCTTGACCAGCTCAATCAACTGGGCAACGAGAGCGGCACTGGGGATTTCGCAGGCTCTGTCCGCGATTTCGTGAACGCTCTTCGGGCGGCGCTCGATCGCACCCGACCGGCCGCGAGGAAAAGGCCGTTGGCTGTCGGTGTTCCCTGCTGGAACGATCCTGGGATGACCGATCACCGTGACGCCATCCTCCGCCTGTGGGGTCGCCAGCTCTACGAGCGCCAGCGCGAGCCACTCGCCTGGGCGGAGGCGGTCCTGGAGGCCACCGGTCGCCCGCCGACCGCCGTCACCGCGGCGATGTCCGGCCGACTCGACGCCCTCGCTGATTCCCCATCGGACCGCGCATGTCTGCTGTTCCGTACGGTCGCCAAGCTGGCCGCGAACCTGCGGGGCGAAGGCCGTTACGACGCGGACGTCGGCACCCGAATCGGCCCACTGGCCCTGTGGTTGGGCGAACTCGAACCACCGCTCGCCGGCCCGCTCGGGGACGCACTCGGCCACCCGCCGGACGGGCCGACATCCCTCGTCACCGTCCATGCCGCCGAGTTGAGCAGGAACCGCACGATCCGGCTGCGGGCGATCGACGCCCTGCTGGAGTGGGCCGAGCTCGGCCATCCGCAGGCCCGGGCGGCCCTGTCCGAGGTCGCCTCCGACCACCGGACGCAGGATGTCACCGTCTGGACCAAGGCACTCAACCGGATCGCCCTGTTCGGCGACGCGAGCCTCGAACCGGGCCTCCTGCGCGCGCTCGCCGACACCGGGCACCGCGGGGTGCGGTGGTCGGCGCTCGCCTGTGCCGAACTCGGCTTCCGCCGGGCCGTTCCGCTGATCACCGCACTGCTGGAGCATCCCGATCCGATGGTCCGCGAGGGTGCCTGCGAGGCGCTCGGCCTCCTTGCGGAACACGCAGCCGTGCCCGCCCTGACAGCCCGGCTGAACGACGAGACCAACTGGGTACGCAGCAGGGCCGCCCTGGCGCTCGGCCAAATCGGCGGCGACCGGGCACTCGCTGTGCTCTGGCAGGCCGTGATCGAACGCCGGAACCCGAAGGCCAACCATCTCGCCTCAGCGATCGCTGCCTTCGGCCCGCCAGTGGTGGACGACCTGATCGCCCTCACCACCGATCCCGACCCGGACCTCCGAGCACTGGCCTGCCGCGCTCTCGGCTCCACCGCCGACGACCGGGCCCTGCCCGCACTGGAACACCTCGCCGCCCACGACCTCGCCAGAACCACCCTCGGCGGCCTCGTGGCAACCGCCGCCAAGCAGGGACTGCGGACCGCACACCGCATGCGCGCGCGCACCGCATCGACCTGAGCTCGACGCTCGTCTCGACTGACGTTCACTCTCAACCCCGTCGGTCGACCTGACCGGACAGCGGCTGGGCGCGAGACGGCGGGGAATCGTCTGACCTCTCCCGCGCCCTGGCCGCCCACCACCCGTACGGGGCTGTCCCCGGCCGTTCCCCCGGCGGGCCGGGTGGAGCTGCTGCGCCAGGCTCGCGCAAGCGGCTGGGTGTGGGCGGCGTGATCCGGCTGACCGAGCGCCGGCTGCGGATCCTCGAGGCGATCGATGCCCATACCGCCACCCACGGGGCGGGTCTCTCGGTCCGCGAGATCGGCTCGGCCGTGGGACTCGCCAGCTCGAGCAGTGTCGCGTTCCAACTGGCCCAGCTCGAGCGCGGCGGGCCGCTGGTCCGCGCGGGCCGGGCCTGGTCCACGGCCGAGCTGACGGCCACGGCGGTGCGCCGCGCCGCCGCCTCGCGGTAAGCCCTGCGCCGTGCCATGCGGTCCGGCGCCAGCCGGGCCGTGACTTTTTCGTCGCCGGGTCCGCCGGACGGAGCGCCTGCGGCTGGGCTGGGCTGAGCTGGGTTGGGTTGGGTTGGGTTGGGTTGGCGGGAGTGTTCGCGGAAGTGCCGACACCCCGCTGGGAGGGGGCCGACGTCACGGGGGGTGATTATCTCTCCACCACGCTCCCAAAAATCTGTGTTGGCCGGAGTAGACATCCGGCGGTGGTGTGGGTATGGTTTCTCTCGTAACGCAGAGAGACAGCAGGGCCTGGCAGAGACGAACTGCCGGGCAGCAGTACACGCAGTACGAGTAGTCGCAGGACGCAGGACGGTGCGGTGGTGGAGTGTCGAAGCCAGAGTGGTTGCAGGACGGCGACGGGACTGGCGACCGGACCGGGTGGCCCGCAGTGATCAGGGGCCGCCGTGAGCAGGACCGCAGTTAACGCAGCGGCAGTACCCGCAGTTCGCAGTACCAGTTGGTGAGTGGTACCTCGGTGAAGGCGTCGGC
>NZ_JBSGWY010000031.1:8482-9097 GCF_053609145.1 Streptomyces sp. NPDC054961
GCTGCGGGCGCGCGCACCGGGAGGTTCGGCAGCGGGGTTCTAAGCCAGAGCAGACGCACGATGGGCGACGGGGCTGGCTGCCGAAGACGTGGCGCTCGGTCAGGCCACGAGTAGTGAAAGCGGTTCGCAGTACAGCGGTAGAAGCAGTACCCGTAGTTCGCAGTAGTAGTGCCCAGCAGTGAAGTGAGTGGAGCAGTACCTCGGTGAAGGCGTCGGCTGCGGGCGCGCGCACCGGGAGGTTCGGCAGCGGGGTTCTAAGCCAGAGCAGACGCACGATGGGCGACGGGGCTGGCTGCCGAAGACGTGGCGCTTTCACAGGTCACCAGCAGTAGTACGCAGTCCCCCGTTTGGTAAGTGAGTGATCCAGAGGGAAGAACGGAGGAGTTGAGCGCCATCAGGATCGCCCGGGCGGAAGTCTTCAGTCCGGGTACCGCAGGACATCGTGAGTGAGGTGGTCTCCGGTCAAGCAACCGCGATCCCCGCACCCCCGACAATGTTGAGCTCAGGTCGGGTGGGCGGAAACAGAAGGCCGGCGCAGCATCAGGGCCGGCAGATGGTGTAGCAGTTCCTTCGGGGCCCGGGTGGCCAAGTCACCCCGGCCCCACCCCGGGGTGC
>NZ_JBSGWY010000031.1:9107-36327 GCF_053609145.1 Streptomyces sp. NPDC054961
TTGGTGGCCGGGGGGGGGGGGGCCCAAACACCCCCCCGCCTGCCCCCCCCGCGCCCCCTTTTTTGCCCCCCGGGGGGGGGGGCGCGCGGCCCCCCCCCCCCCCCCGCGCCCCTCCGCGTGTTCAACAGAGAGGTGTGATGACAGCAGACGACTCGTACGGCCGTCTCGATGACGACGACTACCCCGCCTACACCATGGGCCGGGCCGCCGACATGCTCGGAACCACCCAGGGCTTCCTCCGCGCGATCGGCGAGGCCCGACTGATCACCCCGCTGCGCTCGCCGGGCGGGCACCGCCGCTACTCCCGCTACCAGCTGCGGATCGCCGCCCGCGCCCGCGAACTCGTCGACCAGGGAACCCCTATCGAGGCCGCCTGCCGCATCGTCATCCTCGAAGACCAGCTCGAGGAAGCCCAGCGACTCAACGCCGAATACCGCCGGGCCGCCGGCCCCCTGACCCCACCCGCCGCCGCCTGACCGCGGCCCGACACCGGCCATCAGCCAGGACACCGGACGCGGACAGCTCCCCGGCCGGAGCGGCCGGGGTCACGACGGCTGCTCTTTGGAGTCCGTCTGGGCGACAGGGCGGGCCTGATAACGGCACCAGCACGCTCCGCGGCCATTGGCCGGTCATGCTGGGCGCCAGGCGCGAGCGGCGAGGAGGCCATCCCGAGTGGTGCTGACCCCGCCCCTCGCGCCGATGCCCGCCCAGGCCACCGAGACGTTGCCGGCCCCCGCGACCGCCGGGTCCCTGGCGTACGAGCAGACCGCGGACAGGCATCCCGCCCGGAACGGCCCGCGCGACGCACAGGGTTGAAGGACCTTCCGGGTGCGTCCGCCCCGGCCCGGTGACGGGTCAGATCCAGCCGCGGCGGGCCGCGACGACGCCGGCCTGGAAGCGGTTCACCGCGCCCAGGAGTTCGTGCAGGCGGCTCATGCGCCGGCGCATGGTGCGGACCGACCAGCCGAGCTGGCGGGCTATGGCCTCGTCCTTGAGGCCGCTGACCAGCAGCGTGAGCACCAGACGGTCCTCCTCACCGAGCGGGTCCTCGGCGGGGACGTCGAGCGGCAGGGCCTGTTTCCAGCACAGCTCCCAGTAGTCGGTGAGGGCGTCCAGCAAGGCGGACGGGCGGATCACCGCCGCGCGCACGCCGTCGAGGTCCAGGGAGAGCGGCATCAGCGCCAACCGGCGGTCCGCGATGGCCAGTTTGATCCGCAGGCCCGGCATCACCCGGGCCTGCTCGCCGCGGCGCACGAGTCCGCGGATGTCCTCGAGCACCCCCGGCCACTCCAGCGCCTCGGGGGCGTAGACCGCGCGGTAGCGCACGCCGCGCCCCAGCGCCGTGCTCTCCACCGGGTTGGAGGTGGTCAGCGCGTACGGCGGCCGGTCCAGGGTCATGACGTCCTCACGCGCCTCCTGCTGGAGGCGGACGAACCAGCGGCCGAGTGCCTCGCGGCCGGTGGCGATCTCCACCTCGTCCTCCCCCGCGGTGCCGCTCTGGGCCGCCGCGAAGAGGCGGGACAGCTCGCCCGCCGCCGAACGGACCCGGTCCAACTCCTCGGCCCTGGCCCGTACCAGGGACTCGACCGCGGCTCCCGGCTCGATCGCCGCGTACCGGCGGCGGACGCCCGCGAGCCGCCCGACCAGGCCGTGGTCGTGCAACCGGTCCAGCGACCTGGCGGCGCGGAGCGGGGAGCAGCCGAGGTCGGCGGCGAGCTCGGCCGGGACCGCCGTACGCCGGGTCAGCACGGCCCGGTAGACGCTCTCGTCGAACGGATCGATCCCTGCTGCGGTGAGCTCGTTGGTCATATGCGGATACTGGCCCACTTGTGCCACCGGCAGCAATGGGCCGTCAGGATCTGTTGTACGCAGAGTGACTTCGGGGCTAGGACTTCATCCCATGGCCAAGAACCCACGAAGAAGCCGACGCCTGGTGGCCGTCACGGTCACCACCGTCGCGCTCGCCGGGACGCTCACCGCGATACCCGGCACCGCGACCGCGACCGCCGCATCACCCGACCCGAACCAGCGGGTCATCGTCGAACTGTCCGGGGACGCCGCCGTCGCAGCCGCCCCCGGCGGCTCGCTCACGTCCCTGGCCGCCAACACCGCCTCGGCCGTCGGCGACGCCCGGCGGGCCCTGGCGGAACGTCAGGACGCCTTCGTCGGGGCGGTGCGGACCGCCGGACTGCACCCCGCCTCACCCCGCCGGCTCGGCCTGCTCGTCAACGCCGTGGCCATGACGGTGCCCGCCTCCGAGACGGCGCGGCTGGCCGCGCTGCCGGGCGTCGTCGCCGTCCGGCCCGACACCAGGATCCAGGTGCGCACGGACGCCAGCGTGCCGCTGACCGGCGCGCCCGAGGTCTGGAAGCGCGAGGACCCGGCCGGGGTGAAGGCCACCGGCGAGGGCACCGTCGTGGCGGTCCTGGACAGCGGCGTGGACTACGGCCATCCCGACCTGGGCGGCGGCTTCGGCAAGGGCCACAAGGTCGTCGGCGGCTTCGACTTCGCCAACGGCGACGACGACCCGATGGACGACAACGGTCACGGCACCCACGTCGCGGGCATCATCGCGGGCAAGGCGGCCAAGAAGGGGGGCGTCACCGGCATGGCGCCCGACGCGCGCCTGCTGGCCTACAAGGTCATCGGAGCCGACGGCAGCGGCTACACCTCCGACATCATCGCCGGCATCGAGGCGGCGGCCGACCCGGCCAACCCCTACCCGGCCGACGTCATCAACATGAGCCTCGGCGGCCCCGGTGACGGCACCGACCCGCTGGGCCGCGCGGCGACCGCCGCCGTACGGGCCGGTGTGGTCGTCGTCGCGGCGGCGGGCAACGACGGGCCCGGCAGGGGCACCGTCAACTCGCCGGCGTCGGCCGACGGCGTCATCGCGGTCGGCGCCTCCACCAGCGGGGTGCGGACACCCAGCGCGTACCTGGCGGGCCGCAAGGACCCCGAACTGATCCAGACGTACCGGGGCATCCTGTCCGCGAACCCGCCCCGGGAACCGGTCACCGCCCCGCTCGTGGACGTCGGCGCGGGCACCGCCGAGGACTGGAAGCGGATCGGTGACGTACGGGGCAAGATCCTGCGGGCCGACATCCTCGTCCCGCCCAGTACGGACGTCCTGAGCCAGGGCGACATCGACTGGGCGCGCGAGGCCGAGAAGCGCGGCGCGCTGGCCGTGCTCGGCGGCCTCCCGACCCACGACGGACCCGTGCTCGCCGCCACCCCGGGAACGGTCGAGGCCACGGCGACCCCCGCCCGCCCCGACCTCACCCGGACCGCCGCCTCCGGCGACTCGCTGCGCATGGACCGTCTGGTCGTCATGGGCATCGACGCGACCCAGTACGCCCAGCTGAGCCGTGAACTGGCCGCCGGCGCGGTGTCCGTCACCCTGCGCGGCACCGACTCCACCGACGAGATCGCCTCGTTCTCGTCGCGCGGACCCGGCACCGGCTTCGGCCTCAAGCCCGACCTGGTCGCACCCGGCGTGGAGATCCGCTCCACGATCCCCACCTCGATGTACGAGCCCGGCGTCTACCGCATGTCGGGCACCTCGATGGCGAGCCCGCACGTCGCCGGAGCCGCCGCCCTGCTGCGCCAACTGCGCCCGGACCAGAACCCCGACGGGATCAGGTCCGCACTGGTCGGGACCGCGAAGCAGCTCTCCGGCACCGACCCGACCGTCCAGGGCAACGGCCGGCTCGACGTGGCCGCCGCGGCGTCGGCCACCCTCAGCGCCTCCCCGACGACCGTGTCGTTCGGCCTCGCCGACCTGGCGGACCGGACCGTCCGCGGTACCGCCGAGGTACGCCTGACCAACCCCGGCACGGAACCCCTGGCCCTCACCCTCAGCAGTACCGGGCCCGCCACCGTGTCCCCGGCGCGGGTCACCGTCCCGGCCGGGGGGTCCACGGCCGTCACCGTCACCCTGCGCGCCGACCGTCCGGCCACCGACACGCAGATCAGCGGCCAGATCACGGCCACCCCCGCGCGGGGCCCGGCCCTGCGGGTGCCGTACCTGCTCGTCGTCCGGCACCTGGTCGTCCAGGCGTCCCCCGACCCGAGCGACGGCCGTTCCACCGTGCACGTCGCCGCCCCGGCCGGCCTGAACGCGCCGCCGGAGATCACCGTCACGCCGCCGCGCGGCAAGGCCTTCACGCTGCCCACCACCATGAACGGCGCCGGCTACTACCAGGCCGACGTGACCGGGAAGGCGGCCGGCGCCTACCAGCTGGCCGTGCGCGCCACGACCACCGACGGCCGGCGGATCACCGGAACCGGCGCCTTCGAGGTGACCCCCGCCGGCAGCCGCGGCGACCGCTGGGAACCCATCGGCCCGAACAGCGAGGCCGGCCACGTCGCGCTCACGCCCGCCCGGCCGAAGCAGGCCGTCGTGACCCAGTACCGCAAGGCCGCCCCCTGGCTGACCACCGACGGCGGCGCCAACTGGCGCCAGGTGGGCCGGCTGCCGATCGCCGACGGCAACGGCACCGGAGCGGTCGTGGTCGACGCCCGCCGCCCTGACCGCTGGTGGTACGCCGTGAACACGGCCGCCGACCCCACCCGCCGGGGCACGATCCTGCGCACCGACGACAACGGCCGCACCTGGCGCAAGCTGGACGTGCCCGACGCGCACATCGACGAGTTCGTCGCGGACGAGCAGACCCGTACCCTCGCCGCGGTGATCGACGGCACGCTGCTGGTCAGCACGGACGCGGGCGACAGCTGGGCGACGTACCCCACCGGCGTGACCGGTGACGTCCGTGACGCCACGCTCGTCGGCGACACCCTGTACCTGGCGACCTTCAACGGCGTCTGGCGGATCGACGGCGTCGGCAAGGGCGACCCCGGTTCGGCGCACCTCGTCCTCGACGAGCCGGTGAACACCATCCGCGGCCTGGCGGCCGACTCCACCGTGGTGGCGGCCTACGTCCCCGGTACGGGCGTTCGCGGCTCCTACGACAAGGGCCGCACCTGGTCCACCCTGCTGCCCCTGCCGGAAGGCGGGAACGGGCTCTCCGCCTCCGGCGGCGACCTGTACCTGCGCGCGCTGTTCGGCGCCGGGCAGGTGAGCCGCGACCACGGCAAGACCTGGAAGCCCGTGGCCGCCCCTTCGAAGGCGGCCATCGCGATGGACTACGACCGCTGGGCCGACGGCTCGGTGACCGTGTCCAGCGAACAGGACGGCCTGTACCGCGGCTCCGCCGACGGCACCGGTTACCGCAGGATCGGCGTCCAGGGCCTGACCACCCTCGCCCTCGCGGCCAGCGGCGACCAGCTGCTCGCCGGCACGGTGAGCGGCACCTACCGCACCGCGATCCCCGTCGCCGGCCCTGAATGGGGCCAGTCCGGCGGAGAGGGCAGGACCGGTCTCCTCACCTCGCACATCGCCGTCTCGCCCAAGGACACCAAGGTGGTGTGGCAGGTCCGGCGCACCGCGACCGGCCTCTTCGAGGTCTCCCGCAGCGGTGACGCCGGCCGGACCTGGCAGGTGAAGGGCACGTCGTCGGAGATTCCGACCTCGATCCTGGTCCACCCGGCCGACCCGGACCGGGTGTCGATCAGCTTCAGGAGCATCTTCGGCGACGGGCTGTTCACGACGTCCGACGGCGGCACGACGTGGAAGAACCTCTTTCACGAACGGTCCTTCGACGCCATGGCCGGTGACCCGCGCGATCCGCGGCGCGTCTGGCTCGGCAACGCCTCGGGCCTCTACCGCTCGGACGACGGCGGCGTCACCAAGACCAAGGTCGCCGAGGGCCCCGTCTCCGCGATCGTGATGGACGGCCGACGCCTGGTCGTGGGCGGTTCGTCCGTCCGGATCAGCACCGACGACGGGAAGTCCTTCCGCACCGCCGACACCGGCCCGCTCGCGGTCCACGTCTCGGACCTGCTGCGGGTCGGCGGAGCGCTCTACGCGGCCACCACCAGCTCGACCGCCTCCGGACTCGTCCAGGGGGGCCGGGGCGTCCTGCGCAGCACCGACAACGGTCTCACGTGGGAGAACATCTCGACCGGTCTGCAGAACACCGACACCACCAAACTGGCCGCCGCCCCCGACGGCCGCACGCTCTACGTCGGCGCGGTCGACGGCGGGGTACACCGCCTGAAGCTCCGCCGCTGACCCGTCCCGCGCGTGACGAAGCCTGGCCGTACGCCCGGCACGTCGGTACGGCCGGCACGCGCGCAGGACCGGCTCGCCCGTAGGACCGGAGCGGGTATGTGAGCGGAACGAGCGCCGGCCGGACCCGGAAGTCCCGGGCCCGGCCGGCGCTCTGGCGCGTGGCCGGCGGGAGCTGAAAGGGGGGCCCGCCAGCCCGTTCCGGCGCTCTGGCCGCCGCCGCCGGGCGGGTGATGCCGATGCGCCGGCCCGTGAGCGGCGATGTTCGTCTTCGACCGGTCCGAACACCGCCGAACACCGTTTGCGGGACCTTCGACGCATCAGCCCGAACCCCCAACGCTTCAGGGAGTCGTCGTGTCCGGTCTCGCCACCGCCCTGCTCACCGCCGCCGTGACGGCGGCCCTCGCCGCGCTGCCCCGTTGACGGGCGGCCGGGCCGAGAACCCACCCCCGCCACCCGTAGGGGCACCGGCCCGGGACCACGGCAGCCGCGATGCGTACGGGCGAGCGAGGTGATCACTCGATCGTGAGTTGTTCCACTCCCCCGCCCCCTGGGCCGTGATGCTCGCAGGGACGGCGTGTGACCGACGCCGGCCGGACACACAGGGGGCGGGGATGGAATGGCGCAAGAAGCGGAACGCCGCGACGGTCTGGACGATCAGGTACTGCTGCTCGCGGCCGGACTCGCCGATCTGACGGTGAGTACGATCGGTTCGGCCCTGGGGACGGTGCGGGGACTGCTGCGCCGGTCGGATGCCGCGGAACTGGCGGCGGAGGCCGAGCACGACCTCATGGCGCGCGGGCGCCTCGCACTGGACCGCTACGCGACCGTGCAGCCGCCCTACTTGGAGACGCTCGCCCGGCACACCCTCGCCCGGAAGACCGTCGATGACGTCTGACCGGTGGGAGCCGACGGCCTTCAGAGCCCGCGTCGACGAGGTGCTGCACCGGTTCGTCGCGCGGGAGGCCGACGCGTTCACCGCGATCGATCCGGTTCTCGGACCGGTGACCGACCAGCTGGAGGCAGCGGTCGCGGAGGGCAAACGCCTGCGTGCGGCGTTCTGCTACTGGGGATGGCGCGCGGTGGGACAGCCGGACAGCGACGCGTTGGTGCGGGCGGCGGCCTCGATGGAACTGGTGCATGCCGCCGCCGTCGTGCACGACGACCTCATCGACGACAGCCCGCTGAGGCACGGTCGGCCCACGGCCCACACCGTCCTGCGCGGTGCCGTGGGGCAGCGCCCGGGAGCGGACGCCACCGCGCGTTCCCTCGCCCTCCTGGTCGGAGACCTGCTGATGTCGCTGGCCGGCCAGCTGTTCACCAGCAGTGGGCTGCCCGCCGCGTACCTCGCCCGGGCCCGGCCCTTGTGGGCGGTGATGGCGCGGGAGTTGATCGCGGGCGAGTGTCTGGAGCTCCTGCGTACGGGAGAGCGTCCGGACATCGCGGTGTCGCTGAAGGTGATCCGCTACAAGACCGCCAAGTACACCGTTGAGCAGCCCCTGTTGATCGGCGGGGCCCTGGCCGGGGCGGGCGCGCGGCTGCGCGAGGGCTATTCCCGGTACGGGCTGCCGCTGGGCGAGGCGTTCCAGCTCAGGGACGACCTGCTCGGCCTCTTCGGAGATCCGGGACGCACCGGAAAGGACAGCGCCGACGATGTGCGCGGCCAGCGGCCCACGGCCTTGCTGGCAGAGACGTGGCGTCTGGCCGACGAGGGCGAGCGGGAGCTGCTGAGCACCTTGCTGGGCCGGCGGGACCTGGACGGACAGGGTGTGGACGCGGTACGCGAGGTGATGTGCCGGCTGAGGGCGCCCGACCGCGTCGAGGACATGATCGGCGCGCGGGTCGAGGAGGCCCTCCGGGCCCTGGACGAGATGGACCTGCCGGCGCACGCCACCGGCGCCCTGACCGCGCTGACCAGGTCGGCCGCGGTCCGGCTGTCCTGACGCGCGCTCGGGGCGGCACGCCCCATGGCGGCCGGCTTCCGTCACCGCCGCCGCCCACCTGTCGCAGACAACGTCTTGGACGAGGGAGCTCCGCCATGAACCACACCGAGGCATCGATGGCCGCGCTGCGGCGAGCCGGTGACGAACTGGCCGACGCCACCGTCGCCACGCTCTTCGAGCGCGGGGAGGTGGGGAAGTTCAACACCCTGATGCGCTACGTCTCCACCGCCGGAGCTCCCTTGCCGGACGGGCTCCCCGACGTCGCGCGCGAGTACCTCGAGGCCACCAGCGTTCCGCCGGCGTGGGTCGACTGGGGGGAGATGGAGAAGGCCCGTCTGTTCTTCATCGACAACAACGTGCACATCTCCACTGCGCTGTCCTTCGCCTCCATGCCCGCGTGCTACCTCGTTCCGCACGTGGCGAAGCTGCTGTCGGCCGCTCACGGACTGAAGTACCCGTCCAAACGGATGGCGGAGACCGGCCAGTTCACCCTCTACCTGATGCGGCCCGACGCCTTCGAGGCCGGCAGCCGCTTCATCCCCGCCGTCCAGAAGGTCCGCCTCCTGCACGCTTCCATCCGCCACCACCTCCGGGTCGAGAACCGCTGGGACGTCGAAGCGCTCGGGACGCCGATCTGCCAGGAGGACATGATCGGCGGGCAGATGTTCTTCTCCCTGCTCGTCCTGGACAGCCTGCACCGCCTCGGAATCCACATGTCGACGGAAGGCGCGGAAGCCTACTACTACGCGTGGCGCGTCGTCGGCGCCATGCTCGGCGTCGATCAGGAGGCCGTACCCGCGACCCTCGAGGAAGCCCGCCGCTTCCTCGACCTGTACATGGTCCGGCACATGGGGCCTTCGGAGGAGGGCGCGCACCTGACCCGGCAGCTGATCGACCTCTACGAGGAGGTGGTGCCCGGGACGCTCTTCGACCCGATCGTCTCCGCCCTCATCCGTCACCTCATCGGCGACACCTGCGCCACCTGGCTCCACGTTCCCCGCACCCCGTGGGACACCGTCGTCAAGGCGGTTCCCCACCTCCTCAACGTCCTGGAGACCATCGAAGACCGTTCCCCGCTCGGCGCCTGGGCCCTGGACCGCCTCGGGCACCTCACGGCCACCCTCGAGCTGTCCTCCCTCACCCGTGGACGCGTCATGCACTACGCGATCCCCGACACGCTGAAGAAGGACTACGGCATCTCCAGCGCGGGTCCCCGCCTCCGTCCCTGGACGCCGCCGCCCGCCACCGTCTCCTGACGACCCGCGCGAGCACCTCGCGGAGGCGCACCGGCCGCGCGGGGCTTCCGGGGCTACCTGGCGCCAGCCGCCGGCGCCCAGCCGGGCCACACCACGGGACGGGCCTGGAGCACGCGCCGCCTATGGGTTTCCGCCGCGAGGAACGAGAACCCGGACACGAGTGTCGCGACGAACGACAGCCCCACGGCAGGAACCTCCAACGCCACGAGGCTGGTCGTGCCGATCCAGACCAGCCACGCCGTCGACACGACCACCCCGCCGCCCAGCAGCAGAGCGACTCGGGCACCCTGCGGACGCCTCCTGCTCACGGCGACGAGGAAGTACCCGAGGACCGCGCCCGGCGTGACGGCCACCAGGAAACCCACGGCCACGAAGAAGAGAAGGGCTATGACCATGTCGTACTGACCTCCGCGTCGGACGGCAACCGGAAAGAGGAGCACCCGCGGATCCACGGTCCTCGCTGTGCGGTCTCTTGCCGCCATACTGTCAGACCGTTTGAACGCGTTCAACACACCCCCACGCCCTCGTCCCGCGCGACTGTCAGTGGCTCGGCGTACCTTCCTGGGATGCCTCGGTCTCACCACATCACCGCACGACGAACCCTGGAAGCCGCCGCCGCGGATGCCGCGAGGATGGGTCTCGCCCGGGGGCAAGGTCGACGCGGGCGAGACACCGCGTGAGGCGGCCTCCCGTGAGCTGTTCGAGGAAACGGGCGTCACAGCGGAACTCCTCGCCGAACCGGCGGCCGTGACCGTTCGCTCCTACCGCCCCGGCTGGTCGGCCACCTTGGGCGTGACCTTCGCGGCAGTCGTCGACCGCCGCACACCCCTCACGCCGGAAGTCGGCCAACCCGCGGCCTGGCTGCCCTTGGACGAGCCGTGGCACGGGTACTTCCCCGAGGACCGGTCCCGGCTGACGCGGTACGCCGCGTACCTGGATATGGTGGGCCGATGACGTCGATCAAGAAGTTCCAAGTCACCTTCGACTGCGCGGAACCCGAGCGCCTCGCTCGGTTCTGGTGCGAGGTGCTGGGGTACGTCGTACCGGCAGTGCCGGAGGGCTTCGCCACGTGGGACGATTTCCAGCGCTCGCAGGCACCTGAGCAGCGGGATGCGTGGTTCGCCTGCAGTGATCCCTCGGGTATCGGCCCGCGCCTGTACTTCCAGCGCGTCCCGGAAGGGAAGGCCGCCAAGAACCGGGTGCATCTCGACGTGCGGGTCGGCACCGGACTCGTGGGCGCGGAGCGCCTCGCCACCTTGGAGGCCGAATGCGCACGGCTGGTCGCGCTCGGCGCGGTACACGTGCAAACGCTCTTCGCCGATGACGAAAACGAGTCGTGCATCCCGATGCGGGACATCGAGGGCAACGAGTTCTGCATCGACTGAGCCGGCGAACGTCTCCCCCGCGGAGGCCGGTTCCTTCTCCCGGTCTTCGCGAGGGGGCGGACGGCGACGGTGCGGCAGGACGAGTCCGGTGCCGCCGGTGCCCTCCGTAGCCGCCGTGGGCGATCGTCCTCGTCACGTCGCCCTGCCTCAGCGGAACTCGTGGACCACCTGGATCTCGCCGACCAGGTGCGCGTTGAAGTCGTCCAGTTCCTCGGCCGGAACCCACAGCTCGAGGATCGTCCGCCCCCCGGCCTGCTGGACGGGGTAGCGACTCAAGAACTCCGACTCGATCTCGAACCGGGTGACGAAGCCGACACCGCTGTGCTTCACGTTCCAGTCCCTCGCGATCTTGATCGCGTAGTCCTCGTTGAGCACGGGGTAGAAGATCGGCTGCTCGGGCAGCCGCGGCGGCCACGCACGCCAGTTCAGCTCGCGGACCAGGTCCAGCTCCTCGGGGCCGGTGGGGCGCCACAGAGTGGTCGTCGTCGCTCGCTGGCTGGTCATGTGCGTCTCTCTCTGGAGGGGAAGGCCGTCGGTAGGGCTGGTCCGAGACCGGACCATACCGGCGTCGGGAGCTCACCAGCTACGCGGTTTCGCTCCAGGCCATCGCCGTGACCAGCGCTTACGGCCTCGACCACGAGCGAAATCGTGTCCGTGGCCTCCTCTCCCATCGCGGAGGGAGTACCGCGCCCGGTCCTGACGATCGCTGCTGAGCGGTCGATCGCGGCGGGCCGAAGGAGATTCGCGACGGATACTGGCCGGATGGATGGATCAAGCGCTTCTTGGGTCAACACCACGCACGATTGGGCCGGCACCGTGGACGTGGACCATCTCGCTCGGATTCGCCGGACACCCGCAGACTTCGCTCCGGGCGGGCCGGGACACCTGCTTCTCGAGGTCGTCGCTTATGCGGCTGACGAGGCAGCGAGCCGCGACGGCGGACGGTGCGTGGTCACGCTGCATTCCGACGGCTCCGTGTCGGTGAAGGATGACGGACGGGGCACCGACACTCGGGTGGACGAGCACGGCCGGGTGGTGAAGAAGCCGGTCATGGCCACGAAGGACCTCCGGTTCTTCGACCTCCCGGAGGCGGAACGGCTTCCGGACGGCCATCCGCGCCGCGGCATGTCCGTCGTCGCAGCGCTGAGCGAGTGGCTGCTTCACACCAACCGCCGTGTCAACGGATCCTGGACCCAACGCTATGAGCACGGCGTCCCGGTGACGGATCTGCAGCCCGCCGAGGCCGACGGGACCACGGGGACCTGCGTCCGCTTCCTGCCGGACGAAGCCCTGCGTTCGCGGTTGTCCTGCACCTCGGGTGATCTGGCGCGATGGTCCGACCACTGGCCCGACCTCACCGTCCGCATCGAGGATCAGCGCGACGACGGCGACCGGTCAGGCCGTTGAGCAAGGCACGCCCGTACGCGGTGTGGTTCCCGCCGGCGGCTGCACAGAGTCCGGCTCCCTGATCGATGAGATCGTCCGCGAGGGAGCCCGAACGGATGCCCCCACCGCCGCACTGGAGGCGGAAGTCGAGTCGCACATAGCCGAGTTGGCAGCCGAGACCGACGAGGCTGGCCGACGCCCGCTGGCCGCGCCGGGGCCCGTTCCGAACCCGGCCAGCCCGTCGAACGCCCCGAAAAACCTCACGGCACGAACGGGCTCAGCTGACACACTGAGGCCGGAGCGCGGAACCGATCAGAGGACCCAGACACCCATGCTGAACCCACTCGAGGCTCCAGCCGCGGTGTCCGACGCAGCCGAACTGCTCGAGGAACTGCTCGACGACTGCAACCATGTGACGTCCATCGACCTCTTCCATGTGGTCCCGGTGGCGGGGACGACAGCCGGTCATGACTGGATGAAGCGTCTCGCTCAAGCCGTGTACGACGTGGGGCCCAGTGGATATCAGGTAGCGACGTCTGTCGCCCCGTTCGAGTCACCACGAGCCTGGCGGGACATTCTCCGCCGGCAGGTGACCGAGGGCATCATGCGGCCCTCCAAGAGGTGGCCGGGCGCCGTCCTGCGCACGCCCGCCGAGATCCGGCAGACAGGCGAACTCGCGGATGACATCGCCGACCTCATCGAAGCCCATCTGGGGCCCGTCCGAAGCTGCGGCGACGTCGACGGCCCGCGCATGGGCATGGGCGCCATATGGTCGCGCAACCTGCTGCTGGTCACCAGCGGCTGGGCCACCGTCCTCAATCTCGGACTTGACGACTGACCGAACACGCCCCCGTCCACTACGGCCGCCGCCTCAGCCCCTCTCGGATCGGCCGGGAGGTCCTACGGTGCTTACTGGCCCGGCGCGGAAATCCGCGTGACCGTACTGACGGCACCCGCAACACTGGGCGCCATGACCGTGCATCGTGAAGCTCTTCAGGCCAGCTGGAACCAGACCCGCGGCCACCTCGACGCCGCGCGGGCACACCTCGCGGTCCGATCGGACGTCGATCTCTCGGAGACCGCGGAGTTCTTGGAACACGACGAGCTGGGACTCGCCTTCGACTGTCTGACCGATCTCGGTGACGACCTCAACCTGCCGCTCGGCTTCTGGCAGCACCTCGACCGAGCGGCGCGTGCGATGCGGCTCTACAGCGATGCCCTGCACAAGCCTCACCTCACGGCTGCCGACCTCTGCCGCCGTCACCTCGCCGCTGCCTCCGAGCAGGACTCCCACCCGGCGAACGGTTCGGGTCTCGCTGGTCCGCGTCAGGCATGAAGGTCACCGGTGGTGGGTGTCGCAGCGCCCGGCATGGGGGAATACCGGCTGGTCTCGCGGTGCCACCAGGGCGAGTGACGGCGAGCAGATGCCGAAGGCGCGCCGGCATCCCGCGGACTACCCCCGCCCGTCGAGAACGGCGATACTTCCCGATGACGGACCCATGCCCTTGTGCTGCGGGAACCCGAGGAGAACGAGACTGATGGACGCGCTCAAGCTCCAGCTCACCTACGTGGACCTCACGACCCCTCATGTCGCCGACGCGCTGGTGCGTTTGGGACTTCCCGTCCGGCCGGCACCCGCGAGTGTCGGCCCTCTCCGGCAGGACACGCACGTCGTCGGCCGCGCCCGGCCCGCGCGCCACTACGGCAGCGTGGACGTCTTCCTCGAAGCCATCGACCGGGCCGAACCCGGTGACGTCCTGGTGGTCGACAACGCCGGCCGTCAGGACGAGGCGTGCGTCGGGGATCTCATCGCGCTCGAGAGCGAGAGCGCCGGACTCGGCGGCATCGTGATCTGGGGCCTGCATCGCGACAGCCGCGAGTTGCGCGGCATCGGACTGCCCGTCTTCAGTCAAGGCGCCCTCCCCGTCGGCCCCCGGCGTCTCGATCCTCAGGATCCCGACGCGCTCAGCGCCGCACGGTTCGACGGGTCGACCGTCACCGGTGAGGACTTCGTGCTCGGTGACGACGACGGTGTGCTCTTCCTCCCCCTCGACCGTGCCGCCGACATCGCCGAGATGGCGGCCACGATCCGCGACACCGAACGCCATCAAGCCGCCCGGATGCGCCTGGGCACGAGCCTCCGGGACCAGGTCCGCTTCGACAGGTACCTCGCCGCCCGCGAGCGGAACGGCATGACGTTCCGCGGGTATCTGCGATCCGTCGGCGGAGCCGTCGAGGAATGAGAGGGCAGGTCGCGGGAGACCCGGCGAGGCTGGTGCCGCGTCGCCAATTCTTCGGCCGCCTACCGCGTTTCGGCGTGCGCGCGGGCGCCCCGTGGGCGACGGTGGACCGTCCCCGCACGACACGCGTTCCGAGGAGCCCGTCATGAACTGGACGCTCGAAGTGGTCCCGATCCCCGTCGCCGACATGGACCGGGCGAAGGAGTTCTACGCCGACAAGGTCGGCTTCACGGTCGACCTCGACAGCGAGGTCGCCCCCGGCATCCGCATCATCCAGCTGACCCCGCCCGGCTCCCGCTGCTCGGTCGTGCTGGAGCACGGCATGCCCGCGTCACCCGGAGCGCGCCAGATGGCCCCGGGCACGCTGCACGGCCTGCAGCTCTGCGTGACGGACATCGAGGCGGCGCGCGAGGAGCTGGCGGGACGAGGGGTGGACGTCTCGCCGGTGCGGCACGTCGGCGCGACGGGCTGGGAGGACGGCAAGGGCGACACCTGGAACTCCTTCCTGACCTTCAGCGACCCGGACGGCAACGGCTGGGTGGTTCAGGAAGCCCCGTCGGAGCTGTCGGAGCGCTGACTCCCGCGCCCGTCGATGTCGGCCGGCCGACCGGTCCGACCGGTCCGGTCTACCGAGACGGCCGAGACGGCCCAGGAGCGGATCCGCGGATCGGCGGATCGGCGGATCGGTCAGGATTCGAGAAGCACCGCGCCCCGGCACACGCCTAGCGTGATCGGCATGACTTCCCTCGCATCCGTCACCCTCGAGGTGGCCGATCCCGCCGCCGCCGACAGCTTCCACACCGCCGCTTTCGGCCTGGGCACCCGCATCGGTGTGCGCGCCTCGGAGGCGCCCACGACGGGGTTCCGCGGATTCACCCTCTCCCTCACGGTCTCCCAGCCGGCCACCGTCAAGGGCTTCGTCGACGCCGCCATCGACGCCGGCGCCACGGCCCTGAAACCGGTCACCAAGTCGTTCTGGGGCTACGGAGGCGTCGTGCGGGCCCCGGACGGGACCATCTGGAAGGTGGCGACCTCGGCGAGGAAGGACACCGGCCCGGACACCCGGACGATCGACGAGATCGTGCTCCTGCTCGGAGTCGCGGACATGGCGGCGAGCAAGCGGTTCTACGTCGACGCCGGCCTCACCGTGGCGAAGAGCTTCGGCCGCAAGTACACCGAGTTCGCCACCGGTCCGGGCCCCGTCACGTTGGCGCTCTACGGGCACCGCGCGCTCGCCAAGGACGTCGGTGTCTCTCCCGACGGTACCGGCTCGCACCGGATCGTGATCGGCGGCCACACCGCCCCCTTCACCGATCCCGACGGCTTCGCGTGGGAGACCGCGAGCGAATCCTGACCGAGGGTCGCCGTGGAGACGACCAGGGGCCGTCCACGTCGGCCGGTCCGTGCGGTCCCCCAGCAGCCGGGGACGGTGCACAGCGGGGTGGAGCGGGAGGTGCCGAAGGCTCGGGCGATCCCGGCGGGCCGTACGGACGCCCGGGCGCGCACCAGGGACGTCGGGGGGACGCGGGAAGCCCGTGGGGCCGGACCGGACGGGCGGGGCCACCAGCGAGGCGGCCACCGCCGCGAGCGGGCGGCGCGGGGTGGAACGCCCGAGCGGCCGCCGTGAGGACCGGCAAGACCGCGCTCCGGCCGTGGCAGGCGGTACGGGGCTTCGGCGCGTGCGCGAAGCCCGCCCTGGTCCATCAGGCGGGTCCACCGTCGGGCGACCACCGCCGGTCGGCCCCTTCACCGTTCTCGGCGCGCCGCCCACACCACGGAGGCCATACGCGCCATGCCGTTCGTGGCCTCCGCGACGCGGGCGGCGCGCCACGTCGACGGCGTGGAATGGCTGTCCGACGTACCACGAGCGGCCGACAGTGCTACAACTGATTTCGTGACGCATCCTTGCAACCCGTACCGGGGACGTCGGTGCGGTCACTGAGCGGGAACCGCCCGCGAAGCGTCGCCCGGCAGGTATTCGTCCTCCAGGTGGCGATCGTGGTGCTGCTCGCCGCCGGTGCGGTGCTGGCGCTCGTGCTCCAGTCCCGCCACGACGTCGACCGCGAGGCCCGTACCCGGTCCGTGGCGGTCGCCCAGACCTTCGCGCACTCCATCGGGCTCCCCGCGGCCCTCCGTGCCCCCGATCCCTCCGCGATCCTCCAGCCGGTCACCGAGTCGACGCGCAAGGCCGCCGGGGTGGACTTCATCGTGGTCATGGACACCGAGGGGATCCGCTACACCCATCCCCTCCCCGACCGCATCGGAAAACGGTTCGTCGGCACGATCGCGCCCTCGCTGGCCGGTCACGTGTACACGGAGAGCGTGCACGGTCCGCTGGGCAACGAGATCCAGGCCGTGGTGCCGGTCTTCTCCGACGACGGCCGGGTCGTGGCACTGGTGTCCGCGGGCCTCACCGTGAAGAACGTCGCCGGTGTGGCCGGCCGGCAGCTCCCCGTGATCCTCGGGGTCAGCGCGGCCGGGCTCGCGCTGGCCACCGCGGGCGCGGCGCTGATCAGCAGACGCCTGCGCCGCCAGACCCACGGTCTGGGCCCGCTCGAGATGACCCGGATGTACGAGCACCACGACGCGGTGCTGCACGCCGTCCGCGAGGGAGTGCTGATCACCGACGGCGCGGGCCGGCTGCTGCTCGCGAACGACGAGGCGAAGCGTTTGCTCCGGCTTCCCGCGGATGCCGAGGGGTCACTCGTCCGGGAGCTGCCGGGCCTCGATCAGCACGTGGCCGACCTCCTGATGTCCGGCCGGGAGGCCACCGACGAGGTGCACGAGGCCGGGGACCGGCTGCTGGTGTTCAACCAGAGGCCGACGCGGGCGGGAGGCGGCCCCGAGGGGGCTGCCGTCACCATCCGCGACACCACCGACATGCGCGTCCTCAGCACCCGGGCCGACGCGGCCCGCAGGCGGCTGAGGCTGCTGTACGACGCCGGCGTCGGCGTCGGCACCACCCTCGACGTGGAGCGGACGGCCCAGGAGCTCGCCGACGTCGCCGTACCGCGCTTCGCGGACTACGTGACCGTGGACCTGGCCGAGCCCGTGCTCCACGGGGACGAGCCCACCCCGGACGCGGAGCTGCGCCGCACCGGGGTCAGCGGAATCCGCGACGGCGCGCCGCTCTACCCGCGCGGCCGGCTGATCGACTTCGTGCCGTCCACCCCGCAGGCGCGCGGCCTCAGCAGCGGCAAGGCCGAGGTGGTCGCCGCGCTCACCGACGCACCCGGCTGGCACGCCCAGGACCCGCCGCGGGCTCAGGAGATCATCGACTTCGGGATCCACTCCCTGATCACCGCTCCCCTCACGGCCCGCGGCGTCGTACTGGGCGTGGCCAACTTCTGGCGCTCGCGGAAACCGGAACCCTTCAACGACGAGGACCTCTCGCTCGCCGAGGAGCTCGTGGCCCGGGCGGGCGTCACCATCGACAACGCCCGCCGCTACACCCGCGAGCACGCCATGGCCGTGACGCTCCAGCACAGCCTGCTGCCGCGCGACCTGCCCGAGCAGAGCGCCGTGGAGGTGGCGCACTACTACCTGCCCGCCCATGCCGGGGTCGGCGGCGACTGGTTCGACGTGATTCCGCTGCCCGGCAGCCGGGTCGCACTGGTCGTGGGAGACGTCGTCGGCCACGGGCTGCACGCCGCGGCCACCATGGGCCAGCTGCGCACGGCCGTGCTCAACTTCTCGTCCCTGGACCTGCCCCCCGACGAGCTCCTGGCCCGCCTCGACGACCTCGTCCAGTACATCGACCAGAGCCGGGAGGGCGGCGCCGACGGCGGCGGACTGCTCGGAGCGACCTGCCTGTACGCCGTGTACGACGCGGTGACCCAGCGGTGCACGGTGGCCCGCGCGGGGCACGTGCCACCGTTCGTGGTGCGCCCGGACGGCTCCACGGAGATTCCCGACCTGCCCCCCGGTGCGCCCCTGGGCCTGGGCGGCTTCCCCTTCGAGTCGGCCGAGCTGGACCTGAGCGAGGGCTCGCAGCTGGTGCTGTACACCGACGGCCTGATCGAGGACCCGGGGCGGGACATCGACGAGGGCCTCGAGCTGCTCCGTGCGGCCCTCACCCACGCCGACCGGGGGCCGCACGAGACCTGCCGGGCGATCCTGAAAGGGCTGCTGCCGGTCCACCCCCGGGACGACGTGGCCGTCCTGGTCGCGCGGACGCGGGCGCTGGGCGCGGACCGCATCGCCGACTGGGAGGTGCCGTTCGAGCCGAGCGCCGTCGGACAGGTGCGGGCCCGTGCCGTGGCGAAACTGGAGGAATGGGGCCTGTCCGAGCTCGCCTTCGGCACGGAGCTCGTCCTCAGCGAACTCGTCACGAACGCCATCCGGCACGGCAGCGCACCGGTCCGTGTCCGGCTGCTGTTCGACGACAAGCTGCTGACCTGCGAGGTCTCGGACGGGAGCAGCACCTCACCACACCTGCGGTACGCCGCGACCACGGACGAAGGAGGCCGCGGGCTCTTCCTGGTGGCTCAGATCGGCCGCCGGTGGGGCACCCGTTACACGGCCGACGGAAAGATCATCTGGTCCGAACAGCCGCTGCCGGACCCCGCGGAACACTGAACGGGCGGACCTACGCGGGAGCCGGGTAGATCCTGGACTGCTTCACGCTGCCGTACGCGAAGCTCGATTCGATCGAGGCGATCCCGGGAATGGCGTGGATCCGGTCGCGCACCAGGGCTTCGTACGCCTGGAGGCTTTCGATGACGACGCGGAGCAGGTAGTCGCTGCTTCCCGCCATCAGGTAGCAGTCCTGGATGTGCTCGATGACCGCGACGTGCTCTTCGAACACCCTGACCGCCTCCCCCGTGTGGCGCTCCAGGCGTATCCGTACGAAGACGGTGATCGGGAGCCCGAAGCCCACCTGGTCGACCATCGCCGTGTATCCGCGGATGAGACCCGCTTCCTCCAGCCGCCTCACGCGGCGCAGGCAGGGCGACGGGGAGAGCCTGACCCGGTCGGCGAGGTCCTGGTTGGACAGCCTTCCGTCGGCCTGCAGCGCGCGGATGATGTGCAGATCGACCGCGTCCACGGTCACTCCCGACGGTCGGCGACCGTGTTCACGGTCGTTTCTTGGCAGATTCTGCCCCAAAGCTATGCCTGAAGGGCAGAACTGGCAATCGCCTGCCCCGGGCAAGGCCCTAGCGTTGCCTTTGGCCGGATCCGGCCCCCTGAGCTGGAGGACCTCCTTGGTCACGACGAACACCGGGCCCGCGACGAGCCCCCCGCAGAGCGGGGCCGTGGCGAGCCCCCCGCGGACCGGGGCGGCCGGCCTCGGCCGGCTCTCCCCCCAGGCGCTGGGGATGCCGGCGCTGCTGGTGACCGTGGCCATCTGGGCGGCCTTCGCGCTCAGCGCCCGGGCCTTGAGCGCCTCCTCCCTCCGGCCCGCCGACGCCGCCCTGCTGCGCTTCGGAGTCCCGGTCCTGATCCTCGCGCCCGCGTTGTGGCGCCGCCGCCGGCGCATCGCCGCGGTACGCCCGGCCACCGCGGCCAAGATCGTCTGTGGCGCGGGCGTCCCGTTCTTCCTCGCGGCGATGTACGGCGGCTCGCTGACCTCGGCGGCGTTCGTCGGCTCGCTCATCCCCGGGATGGTCCCGCTCTTCGTCTGCGCGCTCATGATCGCCGGCGGCCGGGGCATGCCCCGGGGGACGCAGGCGGCCGGGCTCGCGCTGATCGCCGTGGGCGTGGTCGCACTGGTCTGGCACCACGTCGTCCCGCTGGACACGGACGTCCTGGCCGGCGCCGGCATCCTCCTCGTCGCCAGCGGGCTGTGGGCCCTCTACACCGTCGGCCTGAAGGAGGTGGACCTGGACCCCGTCGGATCGATCGGCCTGCTGTGCCTGCCCTCCTTCGTGGTGATGGCGCTCCTGGTGCTGACCGGCGTGCTCCCCACCGGCCTGGCGTCCGCCGCCGGCTCCGACATCCTGCTGTTCCTGCTGGTGCAGGGCCTCGGCGTCGGCCTGTGCGCCGGGCTGCTGTACGCGTTCGCCATCCGCAGGCTCGGCGCGGAACGCAGTTCCGTGATCGGGAGCCTCAGCCCCGTCGCCGTCGTCCTGCTCGCCGTCCCCCTGCTCGACGAGTCCCCGACGCTCGGCGTGCTCATCGGCGTGCCCCTCATCACCGCCGGAGTCGTCCTCGCCAACCGGCGCCCCCGGCCGCGGTCCCCCCGGCCCGTCACCGGTCCCGACGCCGGCCACCACGCCCCTCCGCACTCCAAGGGTCCCGCGCATGCTTGAGCTCCTCCTCCCGCCGCCCGTGGACCCGCTCTGGGACCTGACCGCGGCGTTCGAAGCCGACCGCCGGGCCGAACGCCTGAACCTCGTCCTCGGCGTCTACCGCGACCACACGGGCGGCACCCCGGTCATGGCCGCCGTCCGCGAGGCGGAGATACGCCTGGCGGAGCGCTCCGAGTCCAAGGAGTACCGCGGGCTCTCCGGCAACACCGCCTTCAACCGCGCCATGCTGTCGATGGTCCTGGGCACCGGCGGCGCGGCGGACCGGGCCGTGGCGGTCCAGACCGTCGCGGGCAGCGGCGCGCTGCGGCTGCTGGCCGATCTGATCTGCCGGACCCGCCCGGGCACCACGGTGTGGATCAGCGACCCCGCCTACGTCAACCACCAGCCCATCCTGGAGGCCGCCGGCCTGAAGGTGCGCACGTACCGCTGGATCGACGGGGACGGGCGGGCCGACACCGCGGGCATGCTGCACGACCTGGGAGCCGCCGGCCGCGACGACGTCGTGCTGCTCCAGGGGTGCTGCCACAACCCCACCGGAGTCGATCCGGACGCCACGACCTGGGAGGCGCTGGCGGCGCTCGCCGGCCGGGCCGGCTGGGTCCCGTTCGTCGACCTCGCCTACCACGGACTCGGCGACGGCCTCGAAGCGGACCTGGCGGCCACGCGGATGCTCGCGGAGCGGGTGCCGGAGATGTTCCTCGCCATCAGCTGTTCGAAGAACTTCGGCCTCTACAGCGACCGGACGGGCTGCGCCGTGGTGATCGGCGCGTCCCGCCCGTCGCTGCGGCACGCCGAGACGGCACTGCAGAACGCCGCCCGGACGCAGTACTCGATGCCGCCGGAGCACGGCGCCGCGGTGGTGACCGCCATCCTCGAGGACGACGGGCTGCGGGCCGCCTGGCGGGCCGAACTGGACGTCATGAGGGAGCGGATCACGGCCAACCGGACCGATCTGAGCGCGCACCTGAGCGCCCTGGGCTGGGGCACGCAGGCGGACGTCCTCGCCCGGCAGAAGGGCATGTTCTCCATGCTGCCGCTCACGCCGGATCAGATGCACGGGCTGCGCAGCCGGTTCGCCGTCTACGGGACCGCCTCGGGCCGGTTCAACGTCGCGGGGATCCCGGCGCACCGGATCCCCTGTCTCGCGCGGGGCATCGCCGGCGTCCTCGCCGAGGACCGGGAGCTCGTGTCCGCGGCCGTGTCTACAATGAGTGAATGATCTTCATTGTGGTGAAGTTCCCCGTCAAGCGCGAGTACGTCGACCAGTGGCCCGAGAAGGTCGCGGCCTTCACCCGCGCCACCCGGGCCGAACCCGGCAACCTGTGGTTCGAGTGGTCCCGCAGCCTGGAAGAGCCGGACACCTACGTCCTGGTCGAGGCGTTCCAGGACGGCGCCGCGGAGGCGCACGTCACCTCCGCGCACTTCCGCGCCGCCCTGGACACCATGCGCCCGCTGGTCACCCGTACGCCCGAGATCGTCAGCACGACCATCGAGGGCGCGACCGGCTGGAGCCGGATGGGCGAACTCCAGGTCGACTGAGCGCCGTACGCCGCCGCAGGATCAGAAGAGTTGCGCGTAGTACTTGGCGATGTTCGGGAGCTTGCGCAGCGTCTCCTTCTCGGTGGGGTGGTGGGTGAGGAGGTAGCTGATCCGCGCCTCCAGGTCGGCGTCCTTCTCCTGCCGGAATCCGGCGAGCTTCAAGATCCCGCAGAACCTCGCGATGGTCGCGAGGTCGGCGTGGCCCGTGGCCCTGGGGCAGAGCGAGGCCTTCACTCCGGCCGTCCAGCCGGCGGGGAACGCGTCCTGCTTGCAATCGACGTCGTCGAGGCCGGGCAGCCACGCGCTGCCCACCACGGTTGACGAGTGGACGTTCTGGCCGATCTTCGTCACCCCTCCGGGAACGCGGACGGCGCCGCGCGTGCTGAGGGTCGGCATCAGGGAGTCGACCCAGCCCGCGGTGCAGTACGAGGCGTCCCACGTGACCGCCCCGAAGGCCTCGCTGGCCGCGATCGCGTCGATCAGGCCTTCGGGCCGGGCGAGGTCTCCGCCGAAGGTGTGGTCCCAGGTGCTGCTGCCCTGCGCGCTCAGGGCGGTGTATCCGCCGGCCTGCCCGCCGGGCACGCAACCGACGATGTGCTGGGCCGTCGCGTCGGCGCCGCCCTTCTGTATCCAGCACTTCAGCGGGTGGTCGGCGCTGGTGACGTAGAGCCGCCCCTGGGCGCCGACGCGGAACGGGGCGCGTCGCCCCTGGACCGTCCCGTGGACGCCCGCCTTCTTGTACCGGAGTTCGCCGGCCTGCTCCGAGAAGAAGAGGGGGCTGAAGGCGTCCGCGGGCTCGCCGAGGGCGAGGGAGGCGAGGCAGTGCGCGCCCGCCGACCTCAGCGTTTCGCGGACCAGTTTCTTCAAGGGCTGCCCGGGCGCCGCGAACACGGGTGCGCGGACGTCGAGCTGCGGGAAGGACACCCGCAGGGCCGCGCCGAAGGCCGCCTGTTCGTCGAGGAGTTCCAGGACCGACAGCAGACGCGCGTAGTCGTCGTTCCTCGTCATCGCCACGAGCTCGACGACGATCTTGTCCGTATCGGGCGCGTCTCCACCGAACCAGCGCAGGAGGCTCGGATAGGGAGCGGGAGGCGTGTGGGTGCTCATGTCTTCTCCTTGGTCGAACTCGGTCGCACGGAGACGAACTCACCAGGATGGGCGGGCGGGTCGGAGCTCAGGGTGCTCGAACCGCTGCGCGGCGTAGCCGAATTCACCGTACAGAGCGCTCCGTCGGCGCACCGGCCGATCGCCGAAAAGGCTGGACGCGGACGGGTGTTCGGCGTCGTGCCGGTGGGCGTTCAACGGTTCCTGTGGCAGGCTGCGGAGCATGGGATGGACCTACAAGATGCACGGCGGTGTCGCGACCGTGCTGGGCGTCACGCTGCTGGTGCTGACCGCACTGACCTGGCTGCCCGGAACCTTGCCGCTGACCGGGGCGCGGTGGCCGCTGGTGGCGATCGTCGTGCTGCTCTTCCCCCTCTTCATATCCGCTCTGGTGCGCTTGTTCCTGACGCGCGCGGACCGGTACGCGGTGTGGCTGGCCTTCCGGTGCCTTCCTCGCAAGACCCAGGCGGTACTTGGCGCTTTGGCCGTGTCGGGTGTGGTGATGACGGTCCTCAGCACGGCGGGCGAGGGGAACCTGCAGTCCGCGGAGACGAAGGAGGGCCGGTTCTTCGCCTTCGACACCACGCCCCGTGCGCGCGGCACGGTCGAGGTCTCCCCGAGCCGGTACCAGGCTGTGCTGGAGAGCGACCAGCGCAGCATGTTCGCGATCCCGGGGCTCCTCTTCCTGGGCGCCGCGTATGTCGTCCTGGCCGCCGGAGAGCTTCGCCGGGCGGAGGGCGGCTCCCTGCCCTCGTGACCGGGCGGGAGGACTCGTCACCGCGGCACATCGCGACCCGCCGAGACCGGTCGGGAACGGCCCTGCGCGGGGTCGTCGTGCCCGGTGGGGTCGGCCGACACCACGATCACCTCGTCCTCGGGACTCCAGAGGTGGCGTGCGGCCTTGTGCGGGTTGAGCCGCAGACCGTGGTCCGGTGACACGGCGCGCCGCTCGTGCAGCCGGTACCCGATGGCGCACTCCCCGCGGGCGCGGGCGGCGGCGACGACGGTGGCGAAGCTCGCCTCGCTGCCCGGGCGGACGTACGTCCCCACCGGGCACAGCCTCACCGTGCTGCCGTCGGCGGAGAACAGCTCGTCGAACACGGGCGCGAGGTGCCGGTTCTGGGCGATCTGGGCCATGAGCAGTCCGGTCAGGTTCCCGCTGACGATGATGTCGGAGCCGGGACCGACGGGCGCCAGGGGCCGGTTGCGGTCGTCGGTGAGTTCGGTGACCACGCGCAGCTTCCGGGCGGTGCGCTCCTCCAGCAGGCGCAGCCCCAGCAGGGTGACGAGCGTCCAGTCATCGGGGCGGTCGGGACCCGCGCCCGGTTCGGGGCCGAGGACGACCAGGCCGTCGTACCGGGAGAGGTCGAGGTCCAGCAGGGTCTCGGGACGTGACAGGGGCGCGGACCGGAAGCGCACGGCCAGAGGCGGCGGAGCCGTGGCTCCGGCCGCCGGTTCGTGTCCCGGCTCGCGCGTCGTCTCGTGTCCTGGCTCGCGCGTCGTCTCGTGTCCCGGCTCGCGCGTCGGCTCGTGCGGGCCGGCGCTCGCTCGTGCCGGCGCTCGCGCCGGCTCCTGCTCCGTCGCCGGCTCCCGCCCCCTCGCAGGGGGCGCCTCCGGAGCCCGGGGGCCGGGCACGGTGAGGTCCGTGACCACGTCGAGCACCGAACCCGGCCGGGCCGTCCGGCGCAACTGCCCGACCACGAGGGGAGCCCGCCGGTTCCACCCGAGCAGGAGCAGCCGCGACGCCTCCTCGGGCGTCGGCGGGACCGTACTGACCGCCGACGGGTCGACGAGGTGCTCACAGTCCTCCGGCCGCGCCGAGTCCTCGTCGCGGGTAACGACGATCAGGCGGCTCCCCGGCTCGACGAGGGTGCCGGCCGGCGGGCTCAGCACCGTACGGCCCTCCGGGGTGAGCAGCCCGACCACGCAGGAGTCCGCGTAGCCCAGCAGCGCGGCGCCGAAGGGACCACCGTGGAACGGGCCCGCGTCGACGACGTGGAACTCGTCCCCGGCGAAGTCGAGCAGGTCCCGCAGGACGAGGGAGAGGCCGGGGCGGCCCACGCACTGGGCGATCAGCCGGGCCGTGACGGTGTCGGTCCGCAGGACCGTACCGCGCGGGCCGGCGGCGATCCGCGCCGGTGCGTGGTACCGGTCCTCGCGCACCGCGGCCAGCACCGGCGGCCCGTCCGCGCCCCCGCCGAGGACCGCCCGCAGGGCCAGCAGGATCCGCAGCACCTCCGCGTCCGCGTCCGGTTCTCCCGAGGACAGCACCAGTACCGTGCTCGCCGTCTGCGGGCTGACCAGGGCGAGGACACCGGGATCGCTCGCGGGCCCGCTCCGGCAGATGACGCGGGCGCGTCCGCCACGACCGGCGCCCGGACCCATCCGCGCGGCGAGCGCCCGCTCCATCCCGGTCTTGTCCTGATCGGCGAGCAGCACGATGGCCCGGGGCCGGTCCGGGGCCTGGGCCGCGGCCAGCTCGCTCACTACGGTACCCGCCTGGTCCGACCAGCCGAGCACCACGACGTGCCCCTGCTCCAGGACGGTCGACCGGCCCCGGCTCAGCTCGGCCATCCGGTCGGCCAGTCCCGTGGTGATCACCCCGACCAGCGTGGACACGCACAGCAGGGCCACCAGCCCGAGCAACGCGGCGAGCGCCATGCGCAGCGGCGTTCCGGTCACGGCGCCCAGGCGCAGCGTCTCGGCGCTGGTCCGCCAGGCGGCCGTCAGCCGGCCCGACAGTGACCGTGGGGATCCCGGGTCCGTCCAGACGAGCAGGGTGCTCACGGGGACGACGACGGCCAGGCAGGTGATCACCAGCCAGCCCATCAGGGTCCCGGTGCTGCGGGCCAGCGTGCGGTCGAACCGGTAGCCGGCCCGCTCTCGCAACGAGGCCCGCCGTCGCCCCTCAGGTCGACCCGCGTCCATCCGACCCCACCCCGCTTCCCGCCCCTACCGCATCCCCCTGCGCGGTATCCGCCTCGCTGCACAGTGCGGTGTGCGGCGCCGCTCCGCGCCCTGTTTCGGGGCTGATTCACCCTTTCGGGCGGGTACGGGGTACTCGCGCGGGGCGGGACGGGGCGCGGGGGCGTCACGGCAGGTCCGGCCGAGGCCTCCGGGTCACGGCCCGCGCCAGACGTTGGCGAACGCGGCCTTCTCGATGGACCGCCTCTGGCGTACGGCTTCCAGTTCCATCACGGCGTCGTTGACGACGGCCAGCACCGTCGTCACCGCCTCGTCGTCGTCCGGGGACGGCTCGCCGTCGAGGTCCGGTTCGTCCGCGGGCCGGCCGCGGTCGATGCCCACGGCGGCGGTGAGCGCGCAGATCACGGGCTCGTCCGCTTCCAGGCGGCTGAGCGCCTGTCGACGGGCGGGCGAATCGACCAGCTCCATGCGTGAGGCCCCGAAGGGCAGCCGGCCGCGTCGTTCGCTCGTCAGCTGGCCGTCCTCCTCGAGGGCGCGCTGGTAGGCGGCCGAGAGGTCGCGGCCCCGGCGCCACAGCCAGTCCTCCACCCGCTCGTACGGCGACTGCCGGGTGAGCGCCGCCGCCGCCTCGTCGAGGAGGTGGTCGTCCCGCGCCGGGGGCGTGCCGGGCACGATGCGGTCACCGTCCAGGGCCACGGCTCCCGTACCGATGAGGTCGATCAGCTCGGCGCCCGCCAGGGCGAGCGACAGGTCCCCCTGCCCGACGGAACGGGCGGCTTGCGGATCCATGGCGATGATGAACAGGTCCTTCGCCGTGGTCATGGACGGCTCCCCTCGCAGTCATCGGAACAGCGCTGCCGCTTTGGGCGGCCCGGCGGCCTCCCGTACGCGGAACCCCAGTATCACCGTTCGCTCAACGCGGCGGCAGCGACGCCCCGTCGACGACGTGCGGGGGGGCCCCCCCCCCCCGGGGCCGCACAGCACCCGCGGCGGCGCCGGAAAAGCCAACCCCGGAACCTACTCAGCGGAGAGTGAGAGACAGAGTGTGTGTTTGTGTGTGG
>NZ_JBSGWY010000031.1:36337-54534 GCF_053609145.1 Streptomyces sp. NPDC054961
GACCCCCCCACACCCCCCCCCCCCCCCCCCCCGGGCGCGCGCGCGCGCCCCCCCCCCCCGCCCGCGCGCCCCCCCCGCCCCCCCCCGGCCGCCCCCCCCCCCCCCCACGACCGGGCGGACGAAGGACCGGCCGACGGATCAGGAGACGCGCTTGAGCGTCCAGGCATTGTTGTTGAAGCTGGGGTTGGAGGTGTAGACGCAGCTGCTGCTGTAGTACGAGGCGGTCTGAACCCAGCCGAAGGGCTGGTAGGTGGAACCGCAGGCCTGGACCACGGTGCCGACGGGCAGCCCGGTGAGCTGCTTTATCTGCTTGATGTTCGGGCTGAAGCTCTGCGTGCCGCAGCTGTTGCTGTAACCCCAGCTGACGTCGACGAAGCCGCTCGGGGTGACCACGCTCGCGCAGGAGGTGGTCACGTCGCCGGGGGCGGCGTGGGCGGGCGCGGCGGTCAGGGCGAACATCGCCGCGGCGCCGGCGAGGGCCATGCACGTGGTGCGAAAGCGAGTCATGGGTGACGGCTCCTTGTGGTCGTATACGGCCGGTCAGGCCGCCGAAGCCATTACTACGGGTTGACGCTCGGTTCCAGATAGCGAGTTTCAAGCCTAAAGATCAACGGCATATGCGCCGAGGATCCCGCATAGGGACGCTATGGGGAGGCGGTCCGGCCGCCGGCCGCACGGGCCGTCGCCCGGTGCCAGACTGGACGGATGCGCGAAGGACGCGGCGGCCCGTGCCTGCTGCCACAGCGGACGGAACGCGTCGAGCCCGGCCTCGTCGGTGACCGGCAACGGTGCGATCGAGACGGTGTCATGCGCCATGAGCGGTCATCCCCTGCCGCGGCGTTCCGCCGGGGTCGCCCCCGGCACCGGCGCCTGGCCCGCCGGGGACCGCAGATCGGCGAGCACCTCGCGCGCCGCCCGGGCGCCGGACGCGAGGGCGCCCTGCAGCGAGCCCGTCGCCCGGTGGTCCCCGCAGACGTAGCGGCCGGGGGCGAACCGGGTGGTCCGGGACAGCGCCCGGGACGGGAGCATGGCGGGAAGCGCGTCGCGGACGGTGACGCGGTGGACGGGCTGCCAGTTCGAGGTGTCCGCGCCGTACACCTCGCCGAGCGCGGCGAGGACCGCTCCCTCCTCCGCCGGGCCGGGCGCGCCGAGCACGGAGGTCGACACGAGCGAGCGGCCGTCCGCGGCGTATCCGCGGTGGAGTTCGGTGAGCACGCAGGTGTTCAGGAAGCGGCGCCGGGCGTCGATCACGAGGGTCGGTTCCGTGAGCGGCGAGCGCTCGACCGCGTGGTAGAGGGTGGTGACCGTACGCGGGGAGCGATCGGCGTCGAGCCCGGGGAGGAGCCGTGCCGCGGCCGCCGACCCGGTGGCCACGACGACCGCGCGGGCGGTCAGCTCCCCGGCGCCGGTCAGCGCCACGCCGCCGGTGGTCAGCGAGGCGACGGCGCTGCCCGTGCTGAGGACGCCGCGGGGAAGGCCCGTGGCGAGCTGCGCGGGGACGGCGCCGATCCCGTCCGCGGGCAGGCACAGCGTGCCGCGCAGCATGCTGCGCCAGACCAGGTGGAAGAAGCGCGCCGAGGTGTCGAGTTCGTCCTCCAGGAAGACCCCCGACAGGAAGGGCCGGAAGAAGGTCTCCACGGCCCGGGACGAAAAGCCCGCGCCGGCCAGGGCGGTGCGCGTGGTGGTGTCGGGCCGGGTGCGGGGACGGACGGCCGGCCCGAACATGTCGCGGGCCGAGAGCAGGCCCAGGGCCGCGAGGTCGCGGGCCGAGAACAGCCCGCCGGGCAGCAGGTCGCGGCTCGCGCCGGGGCGGCGCGTGGGATCGGTGATCCGGCGCAGCCTGCCGTCGGTGTGCACCAACAGGCCCGGGGTGAAGGCCCGCAGTCGCAGCGCCCGTAGGTCGATACGGCGTTTGACCTGGGGATAGTAGGTGTTGAACACCTGGAAGCCTCGGTCGGTGGTGAATCCCGCGACCCGGTCGGTCCGCATCCGGCCGCCCACGGTGTCATCGGACTCCAGCAGCCGGACCCGGAGACCGGCGGCGACGAGGTCCTGGGCGCAGGCGAGGCCGGCGGCGCCCGCGCCGACGACCACGACGTCGGCTTGCGCACCGCCCTCCGCCCCGGGACCGCTTCCACCCGCGATCTCGTCGCGCATGCCCGTCGTCCGCATGGCTGCCGTCGCTCCTCGCCGGGGCCGGGGGTCGTGCTCGGACGTTCCACGGTACGCCGGGGTCCGCCGGCTCCTGGTGGGGCGCGCCGCCCCGGGTCTGCCCGTGCCACGGCCGTCATCCGACCCGGTCCCCCGGATCCGGCCGGGATCCGGCGGAAGGAGCCGATGATCCGGAGCGGCGTGCATCCGCGGGCCGCCCCGGCCCTGAAGAGTCAGCGAGGGCCGCCGCGGGGAAAGGGGGTGGAAACGCGCGGCGGGGAAAGACGGTGGTGACGGATGGCCCCGGTCTCACATATCTTGACCATCGAGATACTTGGCAATCGAAATATCCAGTACCAGGAGCACCATGTCCCCCACACCCCGGCTTGCCCGTTGGCTCGTACCGGTCCTGCTGCTCGTCGCCTGGCTCGGCGTCGGCGGCGTACTGGGCCCCTACGCCGGCAAGCTCGGCGAGGTCGCGACCAACGACCAGGCCTCCTTCCTGCCGAGGAGCGCCGAGTCCACGAAGGTGGCCCAGGCGCAGAAGGCCTTCCGCGGGGAGGAGATCCTCCCCGCGATCGTGGTCTGGACGGGCTCGGGATCCGCACCGGTCACGGCGGCGCAAGAGGAAAGGGCGGCCGCGTCCCTCGCCCCGCTGAAGGGACGGCCCGAATCCGCCGGCGCCGCCTCTCCCGTGCTGCGGTCCGAGGACGGCAGGGCGCTACAGGCAGTGGTGCCGCTGCGGCCGGACCTCGCGGACGAACTGCCGGCGGTACTGGAACGGATCCGCGACGCGGCCTCCGGAGTCGACGGGACCCGGGTCCAGGTGACCGGGCCGGCCGCCACGCAGGCGGACCTGTCCGACGCGTTCGCCGGGATCGACGGCCTGCTCGTGGGGGTGGCACTGGCCACCGTGCTCGTCATCCTGCTGCTCGTCTACCGGAGCGTGCTGCTGCCGCTGCTGATCATCCTCGGCGCGGTGTTCGCCCTCGGGGCGGCCTGCGCCGTCGTCTACGCGCTGGCGGACGCCGGCCTCGTCCGCGTGGACGGGCAGGTGCAGGGGATCCTCTCGATCCTGGTGATCGGAGCCGCGACCGACTACGCGCTGCTCCTGACCGCGCGCTACCGCGAGGAACTGGGACGCGCGCGGGAGGACCACGGAGGGGACCGGTTCCGGGCCATGCGGGCCGCGCTGCGCCGGTCGGCGGGGCCGATCACGGCCAGCGCCGGAACCGTGGCACTGGGTCTGCTGGCCCTCTTCCTCAGCGACCTGACCAACAACCGCGCGCTGGGTCCGGTCGGTGCGATCGGCATCGTCTGCGCCCTCATCAGCGCGCTGACCTTCCTGCCCGCCGCGCTGGTCCTGCTGGGCCGGGCGGCCTACTGGCCGGCCAAGGTGCGGACGAAGGACGTATCGCAGGGCGTCTGGGCGCGGACCGCCGCGCTCGTCGACCGGGCCCCGCGCAAGGTGTGGGGGGTGGCACTGGCCGCGCTGCTCGCCTGCGCGGCCTTCGCGCCCACCCTCCACTCGGGCGGTGTGCCCCTCGACGAGATCTTCGTCAACGAGGCGCCCTCGGTGGCCGGGCAGAAGGAGCTGAGCCGGCACTTCCCCGGCGGCTCCGGCAACCCCGCCGTCGTCATCGCGGACGCGGACCGGCTCGAGCCCGTACGCGCGGCCGCCGAGAAGACCGACGGCGTCGCCTCGGTCTCGGTGGCCACCGCGAGGGGGTCGGCCCCCGGCACCCCGCTGGTCGTGGACGGGCGGGTGCGGATCGACGCCACCTTGGAGGACCCGGCCGACACCGCGGCGGCCAAGGCCGCCGTCGCACGGCTGCGCACGGCGGTCCACGCGGTGCCGGACGCCGGGGCCCTGGTGGGCGGCTACACGGCGCAGGCCTACGACACGCAGCGGACCGCCGAGCGGGACCGCACGCTCATCGTCCCCGTCGTCCTGGCCATCATCCTGATCATCCTCGTCGGGCTGCTGCGCTCGCTCGTGATGCCCCTGCTGCTGGTCGCCACGGTCGCCCTCAACTTCTTCGCGACGCTGGGGGTTTCGGCGCTGGTGTTCCGGTACGTCTTCGGGTTCAGCGGTACGGACTCCTCGGTCCCGCTCTACGGATTCGTGTTCCTGGTGGCCCTGGGCGTCGACTACAACATCTTCCTGATGTCGCGGGTACGGGAGGAGTCGCTGCGCCACGGCGTCCGGGAAGGGGTGACGCGGGGCCTGACGGCGACCGGCGGCGTCATCACCTCGGCGGGTGTCGTGCTCGCGGCCACCTTCGCGGCGCTCGGCGTCATTCCGCTGGCGTTCCTGGTGCAGATCGCCTTCATCGTGGCCTTCGGCGTCCTGCTGGACACGCTGCTGGTGCGCTCCCTGCTGGTGCCGGCGCTGGTCCTGGACATCGGGCCGAAGGCCTGGTGGCCGGGGCGGCTGAGCCGGACGGCGCGGACGGCGCGCTGACGGCACTCCCCCGGGCCGGCCGGGGCGGCGCCGGTCATCCGTCGGCGGAGAACTCCTGGCCGAGCAGGGCCAGGAACCGCAGCGCGGCCGCCGCGTCGTCCTCGCCGGCCCCTTCCAGGGCGCGCTGGGTGGCCCGGGCCAGGAAACGGAAGTGCTCGGAGGCGACCTTGCGGGCGGTCGGCTCGTAGTAGAGGTGCACGACACGCCGGTCCGCGGAGTCGCGGACACGGCGCACGTGTCCCGCCTTCTCCAGCCGGTCCAGGCAAGCGGTGACGGACCCCGAGGTGAGGCCCAGGTGCTGACCCAGCCGTCCCGGGGTCAGGGGGACCTGGGCGTCGAGGATGGCGCCGAGAGCCTGGACGTCGGTGGCGTGCAGGCCCTGCTCACCGGCGAAGCGGTGGATCAGCGCGTTCATCTCGCCGTTGACCCGGCGCAGGTGGCGGGCCATTTCCATGAGGCGCGCGTCAGCGGCCGCGGACCACTCGGCACGGGGTTCGTCGTTTCCTTGCCGGTCGCTCGCCTCCACCCGCACAGACTAACCCGGGCGGCGCCCACCCCCGGCACGACGGCGCGGGCCCGGTCGGTGGCTCTGTGCCGCCGTCGGCCCGGCCCCCGGGTCCGCCCGGTTGGTGACGTCCGCGCGCGGGGGTGACCGCCGGGGGCGGTCCGCCCGCGCGGCCGCCCGGACCGCGCGGGGCACTGGCTCCGCAGCGCGTGGCCACTCGCGTCCAACTGCCGATCCACACCGCAGTGTTGTGCAGTTGCCTGGGCTTTCCGCACCATCGCCAACCGGTTGCGGGACGGTCATGGATCGGTCATCGGCCGACGGCCGATACGGCGGACACCGCGGTGGCGCGTTCTTCCCGCGGGCGATCGTCTGTCTTCCAGGCGGAATTGACGTGCGCACACCTCTCCATCGCCGGACGCGGACGGTCGCCTCGGCAGCCGTCGCAGCCGCGGCGGCCGTCTGGCCACCGGCTACACCCGGCATCTGACGGACGCGGACCTGGCCACCGTCACGGTCGAACACGGCACCTCGGCCCTCGGCAAGGAAGGCACCGTACGGGCCGCCGGCCGGCTCCCGGGTGGTGCCCGCCCGAGCTCGGCATGGTCCTCGCGGACCCTGCCGGCCACCGTACGGATGCACCTGTCCACTCTCGACGGCGTCGTCTGGGATCTGTCCGCGACCCCGTTCGGCTCTGACGAGAACGGCTACCCGGTCGAGGAGACCTCGTACGCCGGTGAGCGCGCCTACGCGGGCGGGCGCGGTTACCAGGAGCGCTTCGGCACCGCCGTCGTCGGCCCGCGGGTGGACACCGCGGCGGAGCTCGGGCTCTACCGGAAGGGTGACCGGATGTGGGGCACGCTGCCGCTGCTCGCGGACGGCGCCGGGCACGACGGCACCGGCTTCCACGCCACGGGCAAGACCGTCTCGGGCCACCCGCTCCGCGTCCCCGTCACCGTCCAGGGACCGGCGGCCGGCGCGGGACTGAAGTCCCTGGTGGTGTCCGCCTCCTACGACGACGGCTCCACCTGGAAGGTCCTGCCGGTCCAGGACGGCGCGGTCACCACCCAGAACCCGCCGCCGGGCGGCCACGTCTCCCTGCGCGGCACGGTGGTCGACACGGAGGGCAACCGGTCCGAGGCCACCGTCCTCCGCGCGTACCTCACCGACTGACACGGGGGGCGTGAGTGCCGGCGGCCGATCGGTCGGCGCCTCCCGCACGGCCCGCACCCGAACGGGTGAGCGGCACGACGCGACCCGGAGCGGGACACCGGGACCGGCCCGTCCACCTACCGGATCGGACGACCCCGCCCCCGTCCCGACGGGCGGAATCCACCGCTTCCTCCTAGATTGGCAGGGTCGTTGAATCCCCCACGTGAGAAGGCAGGACATGGCTGACCAGGGTGGCATGGACAAGATCAAGGGCAAGGCGAAGGAAACGGTCGGCAAGGCGACCGGCAACGACCGGATGAAGGCCGAAGGCAAGATGGACCAGGCCAAGGGCAAGGCGAAGGAAGCCGTGGCCGACGTCTCGGAATCCGTCCGCAAGAAGCGCGACGACCACTGAGCCGGAGCACCGCGAGACGGAAGGGCCCGTTGACCGAACGGGCCCTTCCGCCGTGCCCGATCCGGCTGGCCTACGAAGGGGCCGGCCGGCGGTCGGGCAGATGCCAGCGGTACGGCGCCACGAGGGCGTCGACGCTGTCCGGCCCCCAGCCGCCCGGGGCGTACGGCTGCACCGGCGGCGGGGCGTCGAGCAGCGGGGCCGCCACCTCCCAGAGCCGTTCGACGCCGTCGGACCGCGTGAAGAGGGACTGGTTGCCGCGCATGGCCTCCAGCAGGAGGTGCTCGTACCCCTCCAGGAAGTTCTGCGCGGCGAACGACATGCGGTAGTTGAAGAGCATGTCGCCTTCGGCCAACCGCATCGACGGTCCCGGCTCCTTGACCAGGAAACGGGCCGTGATGGAGCCGGGGTCGTCGAAGTCGATGACGAGCTCGTTGCTTTGACCGTCCACGGCGGCCCGCGCGTCCAGCGGGAACATCCGCAGGACCGGCTCGCGCAGGCCGAGCGTGACCACGTGCCGGCCCTCGGCCAGAGCCTTGCCCGTCCGCAGGTGGAACGGCACGCCCGCCCAGCGCCAGTTGTCGATCTCGACGCGGAGCGCCACGAACGTCTCCGTGTCCGACGCCGGGTCCACGCCCTGCTCGTCGCGGTAACCGGTGTACTGGCCGCGCACGACGTGCGCGGGGTCCAGCGCCCGCATGCTGTGGAAGACCTTGACCTGCTCGTCGCGGAGCGCGCCCGCCTCCAGCGCGACCGGTGGTTCCATCGCGATGAACCCGAGCAGTTGGAACAGGTGCGTGACGACCATGTCGCGGAAGGTTCCGGTGCCCTCGAAGAAGCGGGCACGGCCCTGGATGTCGATGTGCTCGGGCACGTCGATCTGCACGTGGCTGATGTGATCGCGGTTCCACAGCGGTTCGAAGAAGCCGTTGGCGAAGCGGAGCGCCAGGACGTTATCGACGGATTCCTTCCCGAGGAAGTGGTCGATCCGGAACACCCGTGATTCGTCGAAGACGGCGTGGATGGCGGCGTTGAGCTTCCGGGCGGACGCGAGGTCGGTGCCGAAGGGCTTCTCGACGATGACCCGCCCGTCCCCCGCGAGCCCCGTGGCGCCGAGCAGTTCGATCACGGAGGTGAAGGCGACGGGGGGCACGGCCAGGTGGAAGAGGCGGCGCGGGCGGCCCCCGAGAGCCGTCTCCGCCTCGCGCACCGCTGCGATCAGAGGATCGGCCGCTCCGGTGTCGGCCGCACCGAAGGACAGGGCGGTCGCGAACGCCTCCCAGGCCGGGCCCTCCGGCCGCGAACGGCCGAATTCGGCCACGGCCTGCTGCGCGTGGGTCCGGAACTGCTCGTCGCTGAGGGCCTCCGTGGCCGGCGCGGTGCCGACGATGCGGTAGCGCGACGGCATCAGCCCCGCCCGGGCCAGGTGGAACAGCCCGGGCAGCAGCTTGCGCCGGGCCAGGTCGCCGGTGGCTCCGAACAGGACGATGACGTGGTCCGCGGGTGGCTCTGGAGACTGGGCGGGCTGGGCCATCTGGCATCCTCACTCGTCCGCGCGCCTGAGCGCTGTACCGGCACGGCCCCGGTTCCGCGGCCGTCACCGCGACCCCGGCGACGGCGGCCGTGCGCCCTCGCACTCACTCTGCGCGCCCTCGCCCGATCCGGCACCCCGGGCCCGGATGCCCTGACGACCGGGTCTTGCCCTATGCGTCCGGTGGACCCATTATATGAGTCCACCGGACGCATAGCAGGAGTGGGGCGGGGACATGGACACGAGCACACCGGGGCACCACGGGCCGGGCCCGGGGACGGACCCGGGGACGGGCCCGGCGACGGGAACCGCTTCCGGGGGCGCGAACGGCAACGAAGGGCTGCGCGGCAGCGCGTTCCTGCCGCGGCAGGAGAACCTCGAGCTGCCCCTGCCCCCCGTCTTCACCGACCTCGCGCAGGAGCGCGAGCACCGCAAGCAGCGGCTCGCCGGCGCCTGCCGCCTCTTCGGCCGACTCGGCTTCTCCGAGGGGGTCGCGGGACACATCACCGTGCGGGACCCCGAGCACCCGGACATGTTCTGGGTCAACCCCTTCGGCATGTCCTTCCGGCACGTCCGGGTCTCCGACCTGATCCTCGTTGACCACGAAGGACACGTACGCCACGGCAGGCGGCCGGTCAACCGGGCCGGATTCGTGATCCATTCGGCCATCCACGCCGCCCGCCCCGACGTGGTCGCCGCCTGCCACGCCCACGCCGTCCACGGGAAGGCCTTCTCGAGCCTGGGGCGCCTGCTGGACCCGATCACCCAGGACGCGTGCGCCCTGTACGAGCGGCACACCGTCCACCGGGACGGCGCCGGCGCCGTGGTCGTCGACGAGGAGGCCGGCCGGCAGCTCGCCGCGGGGCTGGGGCCGCACAAGGCCGTCATCCACCAGAACCACGGCATCTTCACCGTCGGCGAATCGGTCGACGAGGCGGCCTGGTGGTTCCTTTCCATGGAACGCAGCGCCCAGGCGCAGCTCCTGGCGGAGGCGGCGGGCACTCCGCACCTGATCGACCCCGAGGCCGCACGCCACACCCGTGACCAGACCGGCTTTCCCCTCGCCGGATGGTTCTCCTTCCAGCCCCTCTGGGACGAGATCGTCCGCACGGAACCCGACCTCTTCGAGTAGGCGGTACTCATGACACCCGACCCCGACACCGACACCGACACCGAAGCCGGGGCCGAAGCGGAAGCCGAAGCCGCCGAGCCCGGGTCCCCCGCCTGGTGGCAGGCCCGGTACGCCGAACGGGACCGGCGCAGGCCACGCCAGGGCGGCCTGACGCTCGACCGGATCACCGAGGGCGCGCTCGAACTCGCCGACCGCGAGGGCCTGGACGCGCTCACGATGCGCCGGCTCGGCGACCACCTCCACGTGCGCCACACCTCGCTCTACCGGCACATCGCGAGCCGGGAGGAGCTGCTGATCGCCACCGTCGACCACATGCTGGGTGAGATCCGCCTGCCCGAGCTCGACGGGGACTGGCGGGCCGGCCTGGACGGTGGGGCCCGGGAGTTCCGCCGGGTCCTCGCGGCGCATCCCGCGGTCGTCCCCCTGCTCACCACCGGGCAGTTGCTGGGTCCCAACGCCCTGCGGGCGCGCGAGCACGCCCTCGCCCAGCTCCTCGACCACGGGTGGTCACCGCGATCGGCCGTCCACGTCTATCTGACGGTCACCCACTTCGTGATCGGCGCCGCCGTGCTCGACTCCGGTGGCGCGGCGCGGACCGCCGGACAGCGGGCCGCGATGGCCGAACTGTTCGCCTCCCTCTCCCCCCGCACCCATCCGGTGGTCCGCCGCCACGCCGGGCTGCTCAACTCGCTCGACTCCGAGGCCGAGTTCGACTTCGGCCTGCGCACGCTCCTGTACGGGCTGGGTCACCTGCACGCCGAGGAGGCCCGGGCATGAGCGCCGCACGCGTGCTGCCGCCGCTGCGCGGCTGGACCGAGGGCGGTACGGCCCTGCGGATCGGCGGTCACTCGGTCTTCGTACGCCGGGACGGGCCCGCCGACGGCGCACCCGTCACCCTCCTCCACGGCTTCCCGACCTCCTCCCACGACTGGGCCGCCGTCGTGCCGGCGCTCGTCGCGGCCGGCCTCCGGGTCACCACGCTGGACCTGCTCGGCTTCGGGGAGAGCGACAAGCCCCGCCGACACCGCTACTCGGTGCTCGAACAGGCCTCGCTGGTCGAGGAGGTGTGGCGCCGGCACGGAACCGGTGACACCGCCCTGGTCGCGCACGACTACGGGGTGAGCGTGGGGCAGGAGCTGCTGGCCCGGAACCCGGCACGGATCACGCGCATGGGCTGGCTCAACGGCGGCCTCTACCCCGACCTGCACCGCCCCGTGCCGATCCAGCGGCTGCTGCACGGCCCGCTGGGGCCACTGCTGGCACCCCTGACCACGGAGCGGCGGTTCGCGGCGGCCCTGCGCGCCGTAGGAGGACAGCCGCTCCACGACGAGGACGTGCGCGACCTGTGGGCGGCCGCGTCGCGCGCCGGCGGCCACCGCCTCGCCCCGCGCCTGCTGCGCTACATCGACGAGCGCCGCCGGCACGCCGCGCGCTGGACCGCGGCCCTGGAGGACTTCACCGGGCCCACCCTGTTCGTGTGGGGACCGGCCGACCCGATCAGCGGGGCCCATGTCCTTCCCCGCATCCGGGAGAGGGTGCCGCGGGCCCAGGTCGTGGAGCTCGCAGGACCCCCGGCCGTCGGCCACTACCCCCAGCTCGAGGATCCCGCGGCGGTCGCGGCAGCGCTCACGGGGTTCCTGGCGCCCTGAGGCCGACCCGCGGACCGGCTGCCCGGAGCTACGGCACCATCCGACGGGCAGGCGGGCGGCCGGGCCGGGCCGGCCGGCCGGGAGGCGGCGTACGGAGGTACGGCGGGGCGGGACGGCCGGATACCGGCCGCCCCGCCCCGTCGTACGCCCTCCGCCGGTGCCGCGGGGTCAGCCCGTCGCGCCGAAGTCCTGCGTCCAGTACTGGCCCGGCTGCGCCAGGCCGATGCCGATCTCCTTGTAGGAGCAGTCGAGTATGTTCCGCTTGTGGCCGGGACTGTTCATCCAGCCCTCCATGACCTTCGCGGGCGTGCTGTAACCGTAGGCGACGTTCTCGCCGTACGTCCGCCACTGGTACCCGGCGCGGGTGATGCGCTGGCCCGGGTCGGAACCGTCGGAGCCGGTGTGGGACATGTTGCTGTGCGCGGCCATGTCCGCGCTGTGGTCCTGGGCGGCCTTCGTCAGCTTCGCGTTGACGGTGAGGGCCGGGCACCCGGCGGCGGCGCGCTCCGTGTTGACGAGGGCGAGAACCTCGGCCTGGGCTCCGGAAGGCGCCTGGGAGGCCTCCGGAGCGGCAGGCGCCGTCGACGCGGCAGGCTCGGCGGGCGGCTCCGCCGGTTGCGGCTCCTGCGGCTCCTGCGGCATCGCCGGCGGCGTGGTCCCGACGACCGGCTGGGCGGGCGGTTCCGCGGGTTCCACCGGAGCCGCGTCGGGGGCGGCGCCGGTCTCGACCGGGGTTTCCGCGGCCGGCTGCGAGCCGGGGCCGCCGAGGGGGGTGCCCTGCCAGTACCGGCCGTCCTGCCGGGATTCGGCGGCCCGGGCGGGGCGGGCGTCCTGCGGACCCAGGCACGCCATGGCGGCGGTGGGCACGCCCACGATCGCCAGCGCCCCGACGACGACGGCTATTTTCCGGTGTGTCTTCTTACGGTGCTTCCTCATGCGTGACCTCACTCGGTGATCGCGAAGCTCCCGGCGCCGGACCGCGAGGGCGCCGGAGGAGCCGCCATTCTTAGAAGCCCGGCAAGGGCCTGGCAAGGCGCCTCCGTGACACCGCACGGGAACTCCGGGGCCGGCCTTGAATCGGCCGGAAGATCGTGCATGCACGGGCCGCGCCCCCTCCTGCGCCCGACTGACACACGGCCAGGACCGCCCCCCATCAGCACGGTTGGCGAAGGCGAAACAGAAGTCACAGATTCCGTTTCCGGCGGAGTGCGGCATATCCTCGCCAAACAGGTACAAATACAGAAATGTCGCCGCCCTGACGATCTCTTCGAGCCCGCCGTAGCCGCGCACGCGGCGTGAGGCATCTCACGGTTTCCGGAGGGAACCGTGCGGCGGGAGGGCCTCCCGGACGGCAGTCGACCTTCGCTTCGGCGCGCTCGGCCACGGGCGAGGCGGCGGGAGGCGGCGAGGCAGCGGGAGCCGGCGGACTTCCGCCGGTCGCGGCTAGCGCTTCAGTCCTGAAGGCCCGGGGGCGACAGGGTGCCGCGCCTCCGGTCCCCATCGCCGGCGCCCGCTTCGTCGGCGGAGGAGGCGGATCCGAGGGCCTCGGACCCCAAGGCCCGGATCCGGGACAGCAGGCGGGCGTTGCTGATGCCCTTGACGAGGTAGTCCGCGACGCCGGCCGCGGCCATCTCGGTACGCGGGCCCTGGTCACCGTAGGCGGAGAACACCAGGATGCGGACGCCGGGGACGGTACGGATGATCTGCCGGGCGGTGTAGGGGCCGCCGCCCGGGAAGCGCACGTCGAGCACGACGACGTGCGGCCGCCCGGCGGCGGCGAGGGAGACCGCCTCGTCGGCGTCGGCCGCGCTGCCCGCCAGGGTGAGATCGGGCTGGGCCCCGACGAGCTCCACCAGCGCCGAGCGCACCATGTCGTTGTCGTCGCAGATCAGCACCCGCAGGGGGCCCGTCGGCGGGCCGGGCCGGGTCACGAGGGCTCCGGGGAGGCGGACCGGGAGTCGAAGCTCCGGAGGGGGGCGCCGGGCAGCGGTTCCTCCGGCAGGCCGGCCGGCAGGTCGGTCGCCGGGTCGGTCGGCAGGTCGGGGACCCAGAACTCCACGGTGGTGCCGACGCCGGGCGCGCTGCGCAGCGTCCACCAGCCGTCGGCGGTCTCGGCCCGCTCGCGCATCTCCATCAGCCCGAAGTGCTCGTGCAGGCTGTGGGGGCCCGCCTGGACCCCCGTACCGTCGTCCCTCACCCGGACCAGCAGGCCCCCGTTGTCGGTGGTGACGCTGACCCGTACGCTGCGCGCCCGGGCGTGCTTGCGCACGTTCAGCAGCGCCTCCTGCACGATGCGGAAGATGGTGATCGCCGTCTCGGGGGCCGGTTCCCGCGCCAGGTCGTACTCCAGGTGCGGCTCGAGACCCCAGCTCCCGGCCACCACCTCGTTGAGGTGCTGGGACAGCGACTCGACCAGGCCGTGCCGGTCGATGCCGGGCGGCTGGAGCCGGAAGGTGAGGTTGCGCAGGCGGCCCACCGCCTCGCGCACCGACGCGTCGAGCTGGGCGAGTTCACCCGCGTGGGGCTCGCCGACCCGGTCGGCCAGGAGTTGCAGCCGCATGCCGACGGCGACCATGGCCTGGATGGAGTCGTCGTGCACGTCCCAGGCGATGCGGCGGCGTTCCAGCTCCTGTGCCTGCACCAGGTGGGTGAACAGGCGGCGGCGCTCGGTGAGTGCCTGCTCGGCGGCACGGCGCTCGGTCATGTCCCGGGTGACCTTGCCGAAGCCGCGCAGTTCGCCGGTCTCGTCGAAGAGGGGGGTGATCACCACGTTGGCCCAGAAACGGGTGCCGTCCTTGCGGATGCGCCAGCCCTCGTCCTCCAGCCGGCCGTCGGCGACGGCCGATTCCAGCTCGAGGTGCGGTTTGCGGGCGACGATGTCCTCGGGCGGGTAGAAGACCGAGAAGTGCTTGCCGATGATGTCCGCGGCGCTGTAGCCCTTGATCCGCTCGGCGCCGGCGTTCCAGGTGGATACGTGACCGTCGGGGTCGAGCATGAAGATGCCGTAGTCGATGACGCTCGTGACCAGCAGGGTGAACGCCGTCTCGGTCGGCGCGAGGGCGCCCCTCTGCCCCACGGGAGCGTCCTCGGTCACGGAAGGAGGCCCTCGCGCCGGGCCACCGCGACGGCCTCCAGTTGGGAGCGGGCGCCGAGCTTCTCCAGGACGCGCTGGACGTGGTTCCTCGCGGTGTTGAGGGCGACGCCGAGCCGCTGACCGATCTCGGCGGTGCCCAGACCGTCGGCGAGCAGGCCGAGGGCCTCGCGCTCGCGCGGGGTGAGCGTGCCGCCCGGGCCTGCGTCACGGCCCGTCAGCCGGTCCAGCGCTCCGCTGAGCAGGCCGTTGCTGAAGGCCACTTCACCCGCCGCCACCAGGCGTACGGCGTCTTGGAGTTCGCGCAGGTTGCCGACCTTGAGGATGAGTCCCGAGCCGCCGGCCTCGGCGACGTGGGCGGCCACCGACGGGTTCCCCTCGCCGGTCAGTACCAGTACCCGGGTTCCGGGGGCGACGGTCTTGAGCGCGGCGATGGCGGCGATGCCGTCACCGTCGGGCAGCCGCCGGTCCAGCACCACGACGTCGGGGCGCAGCCGCTCGGCATCGGCCAGCGCGTCCCTCACGGAGGGGCTGCGGCCGACCACTTCCAGGTCGTCGGTGCGGTCCAGGGCGATCCAGATCGCCTCGGCCACCATGTCGTGATCCTCGACGAGCAGGATGGTGATGCGCGCGCCGGCGGTGCGCGGCACCGTTTCCGGTGGGGTCGGCGGTGTCGAAGGCATCAGACGGTCCTCGGTGGTAGACGCGGCACGCAGCCGGCGATCAGGTCATCGACGCCCGTGAGCGCGAAGAGCCGGGCCACTTGCGCGCGGGCGCCCTCCACGCGCAGTTCGGTGCCGATCCTATCCGCCGCGGCTCTGGCTTCGAGCAGCACGCCGAGTCCGGCGCAGTCGCAAAAGCGCAGGTCCCGCAGGTCGATCACGATACGGGGGGACCGCCGCGCCAGGCATCCGGCGACGGCGGTGCGCAACTGCGCGGCGCTGTCCAGGTCCAGCACGCCGGTGAGCCGCAGCGCGGTCACGTCGCTGCCGAGCGCGGTGCTGACCTGGAACAACGAGCTCTTCACGTTGGGTCTTCCCTCATGTGACAACCCCCAGCCTGGGTAATGAGCACCAGATCAGCGTAGTGAATCTGCACTAGATGGGCACCCGTTACGCCGGACGGATCATCACAAGGGGAGGCGGACCACGCGAAAGCGCACCCGGGCCGGGGACGCGGACCCGTGAACCTTCGGAGTGGACTGGGTACCCTGCGGTCAGGGAAGAAGCCGAGGAGCAGGCCCCGGCGGCGCTACGGGGGCACAAGCAGCGGTGGGCACCCGGGCGGTGGGACACGCGGCGGAAGGGGAGCGGAGATGGAACTCCCGCCGGCCACCGCGCACGACGCCCGTCCCACCGAGATCCGCCTGGACTTGGACGGCGCGCCCGGCTGCATCGCCGCGGCACGGGAAGCCGCCCTCTCCTTCCTCCGCCACCACGCCCCGCCCGGCCCCCTGACCCTTCACGACGACGTCGTGCTGGTCGTCTCCGAACTGGTGACCAACGCCGTCCGCCACGCTCCCGGGCCCCTCGTCCTGGAACTCGCCCTGGTTCCCGGCGGGATCGGGATCGCCGTGCGGGACACCAGCTCCCGCCTCCCGCACGCACGGACCCCCGACCTGACCGGCGGGCGCGGGTGGCGCATCATCCAGAGCCTCGCCCGTCAGGTGTCCGTCGTCCCCCTCCGCGACGGCAAGACCGTCCGGGTGGAGCTGGCCGGGTAGAGGGTCGAGGGTCACCACCGCCCGGGGTTCGGCGGGCGGACCGCACGGGGTTCGGCGGGCGGTCCGCGCGGGACCGCACGGTACCTTGGAGGGTCGCTCCCGCCCCCGTACGCCCGCCCGCCCGTCGGCGGTGTGCCAGCCAGAAGGTCTGCTCTCCTTGCCTCACTCCGCTGTTTCCCTGCCCGCGCGGCTGCGCGGCCTCCGGCCGTCCGTCCTGACGCCGAAGGTCCTGTGCACCGAGGTGCTGGGCGGCCTGGTGGTCGCGCTGGCGCTGATCCCCGAGGCGATCTCCTTCTCGATCATCGCCGGGGTGGATCCGGCGATCGGCCTGTTCGCCTCCTTCACGATGGCCGTGACCATCGCCTTCGTCGGCGGGCGGCCCGCGATGATCTCCGCCGCGACCGGGGCGGTGGCGCTGGTCATCGCCCCGCTCAACCGCGAGCACGGATTCGGGTACCTGGTGGCCGCGGTCATCCTCGCCGGAGCCTTCCAGATCGTGCTCGGCGCGCTGGGGGTGGGCAAGCTGCTGCGGTTCGTTCCGCGCTCGGTGATGGTCGGCTTCGTCAACTCGCTCGCCATCCTGGTGTTCATGGCGCAGGTGCCGGAGCTGCGCGACGTGCCGTGGGCCGTGTATCCGCTGCTCGCGGCCGGTCTGGCCCTCATGGTGCTGTTCCCGCGGATCACCACGGCGGTCCCGGCCCCGCTGGTCTCGATCGTCATCCTCACGGTGGTCACCGTCGCCGCGGGCATCGCGGTGCCGACGGTCGGCGACAAGGGTGCGCTGCCCTCGTCGCTGCCCGTGCCCGGTCTGCCCGACGTACCGTTCACGCTCGACACGCTGACGACCATCGCCCCGTTCGCCTTCGCCATGGCCCTCGTCGGACTGATGGAGTCCCTGATGACGGCGAAGCTGGTCGACGAGATCACCGGTACCCGTTCGTCCAAGACCCGGGAGTCCGTGGGGCAGGGCATCGCGAACATCGTCACCGGCTTCTTCGGCGGCATGGGCGGCTGCGCGATGATCGGCCAGACCATGATCAACGTGAAGGTCTCCGGCGCCCGGACCCGGCTCTCCACCTTCCTCGCGGGGGCGTTCCTGATGGTGCTGTGCATCGTCTTCGGGCCGCTCGTCTCCGACATCCCGATGGCCGCCCTGGTCGCCGTCATGATCATGGTCTGCTTCGCGACCTTCGACTGGCACTCCATCGCGCCGCGGACCTTGAAGCGGATGCCCGCGGGCGAGATCGCCGTCACCGCCGTCACCGTCGCCTGCGTGGTCGCCACCCACAACCTCGCCGTGGGCGTGGTCGCCGGGTCCGTCACCGCGATGGTGATCTTCGCGAAGCGCGTCGCCCGGCTCGCCGACGTCACGGCCGTCACCGACCCCGACGGCAGCCACGTGGTCTACGCCGTCAGCGGCCAGCTGTTCTTCGCCTCCTCCAACGAGCTCGTCGGCCGCTTCGACTACGCCGGCGACCCCGACCGGGTCGTCATCGACCTCTCCGCCGCGCACATCTGGGACGCCTCGTCGGTGGCGGCGCTCGACGCGATCGAGCACCGCTACGCCCAGCGCGGCAAGACCGTGGAGATCACCGGCCTGAACGGCCCCAGCGCCCGCCTGCACAAGACCCTCAGCGGCGAACTGGCGTCCGCCGGCTGACCGGGCCCTCCCCCGCGCGGCGGGGACCGGGGGCTTACGGGCGGGCGTAACGCAGCTGCACGACGCCGTTGCCGAAGGTGTGCGTGCCCTGCAGGCGCAGCGGGACCGGTCCGCCGTCCAGCTCCGGGAACAGCGGTGTACCGCGGCCGATCCGTACCGGGTGCACGTAGATCCGGTAGGCGTCCACCAGGTCGTGGGCCAGGAACGCGGAGGCCAGCCGGGCCCCGCCCAGGCCCAGGTCACCGCCCGGGGAGGCCTTGAGGGCGGCCACCTCCTCCGGGACGACGTCCCGCACGATCGTGGCGTTGTCGCCGGCCCGCTGGAGGGTGCGCGAGTACACGTACTTGGGAGTGGCGCGCCAGATGCCCGCGAAGTCGGCCATCGGCCCGGCGTTGTCGGGGTCGGCGTCGGCCGTGGGCCAGAAGGATTCCATCAGCTCGTACGTGACGCGGCCTTCGAGGAAGCCGCCCATCGCGCGGGCCTCGTCGTTCATGTGCCGGTGCACTTCGTCGTCGACGAGGTGCCAGTCGATCTGCCGGTCGGGGCCTTCGATGTAGCCGTCGAGGGACATCGACGTCATCAGGATGATCTGCCGCATGGCCGCCCAGACTACGGCCGCCCGCACCGGCGGGAGCGGCGCGGCACGCGGAGGCCGGTCGACCCGCCCCGGGGGGCGCCGCCCCGGGGGGGGGGGGCCGCGCGGCGGCGCGGCCCGCCCGGCCCCGGG
>NZ_JBSGWY010000031.1:54544-95881 GCF_053609145.1 Streptomyces sp. NPDC054961
GTTCTGCGGGTTGGACAGCACGTTGACGTCCTGGACGCCCACGTTGGCGAGGATGGCCACCAGGGACTGGGCGTTGACCTTGACCGGCAGGCCCCGAGGGGCCCGGGGTGGCGGGGTCGCGTCAGCTTCCGGCGGACACGTTGCCGGACAGGACCGGGATGTTGTCCAGGATGTGCGAGAGGGGCTCGTCACCCTTGGCCTGGGTGGAGTTCTCGGCGCACTGCTGGTTCTGCGGGTTGGACAGCACGTTGACGTCCTGGACGCCCACGTTGGCGAGGATGGCCACCAGGGACTGGGCGTTGACCTTGACCGGCAGGGCGATGCAGGGCTTGTTGAGCGTGCCCTGGACCGCACTGAGCTGCGGGCTCATGGCGCCGGCCGTCTTCTGGTTGCCGTAGATCTGCTGGGACCCGTTGCCGTTGACGGTGTTGACCCCGTTGTCGTTGCCGATGGCCATGGCCGGGGCGGCCACGGCGGCGCCCGCGCCGATAGCGGCGGCGGTGGCGGCAGCGGTGACCATCATCTTCTTCAGCATGCTCAGGCAATCCTTCACTGGAAATGGGGACCTTGCCCCGGGAGAAACTCGCTCTGGGAACGACTGCGAAGCGCAGACGTAGCGGCAGGTCACCCGTTCGCGTGGCGGTGGGCGAAGCGACGACGGGCCGTCCACCGGTCGATCGCCACGCGAGAAGGGCGCGCCGGTCACCCGGTCGGGGTTCCCTCGCGAGCACCGCTCAGATCAGGGAGCAGGCTCCACCGATGAACTGGTGCCCGGTGTCGACGCCTTGCTTCTCGAGGTCCCTGAACGGACTCACGAAGAAGTAGACGGGCTCCTCACATCGGTAGGTGCCCGAAGCCGTCGTGACCAGGTTGTCCTCCGGGCCGCCGCGACCGTCGCGGTCGCAGTGGTAGGCCACGACCATGTCCGGCCCATCGGTCACCGTGCTGCCGCAGGCGACCGCGGCGCCCTCAGCGGCGGAACCGATCACGCCGAGACCCACGAGGGACACCGCGCCCAGCGCGACCGTCATGGCACCGAAGGCGGCTCGGGCAAAGGAGAGGCGCATCGATCTGACCTCCTTCGACAAGGGGAGCGCCGCCGGACGGACACACCCGCGACGGCACCGGAGAGGTGGACGCGCACCTGCGGACCGGTCGGCCGACCGGTACCGAGCGCCCGGCCAGTATGCGCGCCGGATCGCCGAACGGCCCTGCCGCGCAGCCGTTCGCCGGGCCGGTCGGGCGCACCCGGTCCGCCGCGACCGACGTCCGACCCGTGAGGAAAGAAAGCTCCCGCCCGCGAGACATCCCGACGTCTCACGTAGTCATGAGGGGTATGCACGGGGATCACAGCACAAGAGAACAGGCGGGGGCCGAGTGACATCAGCACAGGAGGACGCGTACCTGGAGTTCGTGTCCGGGAGGGCGAAGGCGCTGTACCGCTCGGCGTACGTACTCGCCGCCGGTGACTCGCACCTCGCCGAGGACCTGGTCCAGGAAACCCTCAGCCGGGTGTACGTGCACTGGAGCCGGGTGGCCGGCGCGCAGAGCCCGGCGGCCTACGCCCAGACGGTTCTGGTCCGCACCTTCCTCAGTCTGCGGCGTCGGCGGAGCACCGGCGAACGCCCGATCGGGAACCTGCCCGACAGCGCGGCCTGCGGCCCGGACGCCGCACTGCGGGTGACCCTGCTGGGCGCGCTCGGCCAACTGCCGCCCCGTGACCGGGCGGTGCTGCTGCTCCGCTACTGGGAGGACCGCAGCATCGAGGAGACCGCCCGGATGCTCAGGCTGAGCAGCGGCGCGGTCCGCTCCCAGGGCACCCGGGCGCTCAGCAGGCTGCGCGCGCTGCTCGGCGACAGCTTGTCCGACCTGGTTCCGCACTGAGCACCGGCGCACGGCGGCCGACACCGTCGCACGCCGCACGCCGCACCGCCCCTATCAGCGACAGAAAAGGTGACGCCAGCATGCCGTTCGAAACGGACCTCGCACAGGCCCTGGACCGTACGACCGATTCCCTCGAACCCGACCTCACCGCGCTCCTGAGCGGGGCCGTCCGGCGCGGGCGGAACCGCCGGCGCCGGCGCACCGCCGGCGTCATCGCCGCGGTCGGCGGCTGCGCCGTGATCGCGGCAGCCGCTCTGGTGGTGCCCGGCGCGCTCGCCGGAATCCGCTCCGCGGGCTCCGACATCGAGCCGGTGGCGTTGGCGATGCCCCGTTCCGCGATCACCGGCACCCAGATGATCCAGGCCCTGGAGATGACGCTCCCCGGGGGCCGGTTCAGCGAAGTGACCGGGCAGAGCAACGATCCCTCGGATCCGTCCGGCGGGTACGTCGCCAACGGGGAGCTGGTCGTGGACGACGGGCACGGCGCCGCCTTCGTCGGCGTCTCGGCCATGCGGCTCAAGCTGCCGCTCAGGGACGGCGACGGGCTGAGCTGCGAGCGGACGCCCGCGCGTGCCGCAGGGGACACCTGCACGCTGAGCGAGCTGCCGGACAGTGCCGCGATGCCCGGCGGGGCCGTGGTGATGTCGGAGCAGAACGCGGCCGAGCGCCCGGCCCGTGCCGACACCGCCCGGCGCTGGACGGTGACGGTGACCCTGAAGGCGACCGGCGCGCAGCTGCAGATGGTGCAGTGGAACAGCACCGGCGGCGGCAGCGGCTCCGACACGCCGAAGCCGACCCGTACCGCTCCCCCGCTCTCCGAGCAGCAGGCCGTGGCCGCGCTCACGGGGGCCGCCTGGGCGCCGATCCTCGGCGCCGTAGCCTGATCCGACACGCCACCGCACGCCCGTGGCCGGCCTCCGCCGGACGGGTGAGCCGGCCTCACGCGACACGTGAGCGGTCCGCCGCGTCCCGGGAGCGCGGGCCCGGGCGCCGGCCGGGGCGCGGGCCCGGGCTCGAATCCGGGCTCGAATCAGGGCGCGGATCAGGGCGCGGCTCAGGAACCCGGGCCGCCGCCCCGCCCGCAGGGCAGCAGTTGGAGTGCCCGGTCAGCCGCGGCGGAACAGGTCCACCTCTGCCGACCGGTGCCTGCCGCTCGGCGCGGTACCCGCTCCGCCGGGGACTTCGCGGCCCTCCTGAAGCCACTGCCGTGCGACGGCGTCGTAGATCGGCGAATCCGAAGTCCTTCCGTCGACCGCCCACGGGTCGGCGAGGCCCCTCTGCGCCGGAACGATTCTCTGGTCCATGACCGGCCCAACGACCCGGCACGGGGCGCCGTAGCGGGCCGTGATCCATCCGTCACCACCCGATGTCCCCTCTCGTCCGGCGGGCAGGCCGGACGCCCACCGCCACCGGAGATCGCGGGGGGAAAATCGGATATGAGCACGCAGGAGGGGTAAGTGCCAGAGAGGCCCACCAGTCGGAGGGAGGATCCGTGGCCCCACCCGCCCCCGTCCTCGACCAGTCCGTTCCACGCACTGGTCAGCCCACCGCAACCGCGCGTGACGCCACCCGGAGCTTCCTCCGCCGCGCCGCGCAGACGAGAGCTCCCACCCACCCCGAGAACACCGACGCCGTGCTCCTGATCGTCGCCGAACTCATCAGCAACGCGATCCGCCACACCGACGGACCCTGCACGCTCCATCTGGAACTGCACGAGGACCACGTCGAAATCCGCGTCACCGACACCAGCCCCTATCCGCCCCAGACCCGCCCACCCCACACTGACGGAACCGGCGGCTGGGGATGGCAGTTGATCGACTACCTCACCACGCACACCCACACGCAGCCCACTCCCGGCGGCGGCAAGACCATCTACGCCGACACCCCCTGGTAGTCGCCGCCTCCCCGACGCCCCGGGCCGCGCACGGCATACCCCCGCCACGTACCCCGGCAGCTCGCCCCGCGCCGGACGGACGGGCGGACGGGCACGGCGCCCGGCGCCCGGACGTGACAGAGCCCGGCCGGGTGACTACGGGCCCGGCCGGGCTCTGCGTGTGGGGTCCGCCTAGAAGTCGTCGTCCCGGACGGGACGGACGTCGCGGACGGCTCGGGCGTCACGCCCGCCGCCGAGCAGGTCTTCCTCGCGGCGCCGCTCCATCTGCTCGGGGCGCTGGCCACCGCGGGAGGGAGTACCGGGCGCGGGGGTGACCGGGCCCGGCTGGCCGGGCCGCTGCGGGCGCTGCTGCTCTTCGCGGCCCTTGCCCGGCTCCTGGCGCTTGTTCTGCGTACCGCCCATGACGGCGACTCCTTGATTCGTGAGTGTGGGGTGGTGCTCCTGCCCTCTCAAGCTGACACAGGTGGTGACGCTTCGCATCATTTCGACTACGGGGTGGAGTGGGCGGGTGGTCTCGTACGGCACGCCGCCGGCTCTCCCACCGCTTCGTGCGCACGCCTCGGGCACGAGGCGGAGGCCGACCGCGCCGGTCAGGCCGGACCCTCGTCGCTCGGCGAAGGCATCGCGCGGGGACGCAGGACCATGAGCGAGCCTTCCGGGGCCGCCACCATCGCGAAGGGGAACCGGTCGATCTCGAGACAGAGCGCGACGTCATCGGGGTGGACTCCTTGACGCACCCCCTGCACCAGTTCGGCGGCGGCACGCGACTCGGCGGCGCGGCGGAGGAACTCAGCGGCATCCGTCCCCGCCCCGGTGGCCCTCCGCGCGATGTAGTGAGCGCACGCCAGGTCTTCGTCGGCCCGCCCGTCCTCACCGGTGACCACGAACGTCACGCTGTCGCTCTCGCTCGTCCGCACGAGCCGGGCCGTCGCCTCCGCCACCACGAAGCTGGCGCACAGCACCAGCGGCGCCTCCTTGACCGCGAGTGCGCCGACCGTCCCGGCCGTGGTCTTCTGCACGACGGTCCGTCCGCCCAGGTCCATGGACCGCAGCAGGCCGGGCGAGTTGACGGTGTCGAACCCGGGTGCGGGTGGACCGTCTTTGAGCGCCACCCAGTCCGGGTGGCGCGCCTTGAGCGCCCGGGCCTCGTCCAGCGACTCAGCGAGAACGATCTTCTCCGCCCCCTGGGCGAAGGCCCAGGCAGCCACGGTGAAAGCACGCATGACGTCGACCACGACCGCCACGGAGGGGACGTCGGTCAGATCGGTGATGCCAAGGAATCGAGCGTCCATACCGATCATGATCGCGCACCCGGGGGCGGGTCTTCTCAGGCGGGTTGGGGGGTGAGGCGCTTGTGGCCCTTGCGGTCGTAGTAGGTGGTCATGGCGAAGCCGAAGAGCAGGGCGAGGAACGTGCCGATCGCGATCATGACCCAGGAGCGGGTCAGTCCGGCGTCGCCGCGGGCACCGAAGTACAGGATGGCGCGCACCCCGTCGCTGAGCTGACGCATCGGCTCGAAGTGGGACAGGAAGCGATAGAAGCCGGGCACCGCCTGGAGCGGGATGGTGGCACCCGACGACGGCAGTCCGAGAACGATGAAGACGAACATGGACACCAGTTGGCCCAGGCCGCCGAAGGCCGCGTTGATGGCCTGGACGCCCAGGCCCACGGCGAGGGCCGCGCAATAGGAGTAGATCCACAGCAGCGGCAGGTGGGACGCGTCCATGCCGAGGATGCCGACGCACGCCAGGAGCACCAGGGAGCTGCTGACGAGCGTGATGCCCGCCGTCATCACCATCTTCAGCAGCAGCGTCTGCGTGCGGTTGATCGGCACGGTGGGGCGGCGGGTGTGCCAGGGCCCGATCTCGTTGTCGGCGTAGCCGAGGGCCGTGTCGACGCCGTTGCTGATGACGTTTCCGCCCATGAAGCCGGCCAGGACGAGCAGCAGCGTGTAGTAGAAGGCGGTCAGGCCGAGCCCGCTGTGGGCGCCGATGGGGTGGCCGATTTCGGTGAGGACCTTGACCGGGTCGACGAGCAGGAGCTGCGTGGTGGGACTCGCCTGGGCGCCGACGGCCGCCGTGAGCTGTTTGCCGATGGACTGCGAGGCACTGTGGGCGGCCCGGGTCGTGATCTGACTGGCGAGGGAGGAACCGAGGCTGCCCTTGCCGGGGTTGGTGAGCACGGTGATCGTCGGCTGTCGCGTGGCCCCCGTCGTGGTGAGGGCCGTGACGGAGTCCGTGAAGCCGGCCGGGACCACCAGGGCGCCGTAGACCTTGCCGGAGTCCAACTGGTCCTGCGCCTGGGCGCGGGTCAGCACGCGCCAGTCGGCCTTGCCGCCCGCGCTGTCGGAGCCGATGGCTGCCGTGATCTGTGCACCGAGGTTCGCTTGCTGCCCGGCCGGCGGCTTGCCCGTGTCGTCGTTGACGAGGGCGATCGGCAGGTGGCTCAGTTCGGCGTTGGGGTTGACGACGCCGCCCATGTAGAGCAGGGACAGCAGCAGGGCGAGCAGAGCTGTGAGGATCGTGGGCAGGAGCCACAGTCGGGGACGGCGCAGCAGCGTCGAGGCACTGACTTCCGTGGCGGCGGACTCGGACATCGCTCTCCGTAGCTTCCCGGCGGTGCGGGGATCGGACCTGGGCTGTGGCGGCGGACGGGTGACCGCACGCCGACCGTACGAGCCATCAGGATGCGGCCCCGCACGGCGCGAGCCGCACCCCGCCCCGCCCCTTCCAAGCGGAGGACGGCGCACTGGAGTTGCGCGGTGTTTCCACTCAGACGATGCGCGTGCCCGACATCACCGGGACCCGCGTCTGATCGGCCTCAGTCCCGCCGGCCCGCGGTGAAACGCGATCGGGCCCGGCACTAGGTACGGATGCGGTTGTTGGCGCCGTCGTGGCCGTCCGCGTGCTCGTCGTCGAACCAGTAGTCCCCGGCGGCGAGATAGCGGAAGGAGTGCGCGCTGCTGGCGGCCAAGGCGACGCTGACGGCGCGGGTACCGTCGCCGCGGGGCTTGAGCGGGTGCGCGGAGGGGTCCCACTCGTTGAAGTCCCCCACCACGCTCACCGGCCCGTCCGGGGTGCCCTCGGGAAGGACGAAGGTGACCTGCGTACCGTCTTTGAGCTTCTTGCGTTCGAGCACGGGCGACTCCAGCCTCAGGGACACGAAGAAGGGGGAATGTGCCCGTGCATTTTTGCCCCCGCGCCTGCCCGAGGACGCGGACACGGCCGGGCGACCGCGCCAGGTCACCCGGCCGGCCCCGGACCGGGACACGCGTTCGGTACCCGGCCCGCTGAGGGTGGACCGCCGGAAGGCCTGGCCGGCGGGCTCGTAGCCTGCGGGCTCATGGCCGGCGGATGGGACCGGCGTCCTCGTCCGAGAAGAGGAACGCCGAGACCGCCTCGCCGAACGCCTCGGGCGCCGCGTGGTGGATCAGGTGTCCGACCGGGATGGTGATCATGTGTCCGCCGGGGACGCGGCGGGCGAGCTCGGCGATGCCGTCCTGGGGCACATGGCTGCGGGGACCGCCGGCCAGCACCAGGGTCTCGGCGGTGATGCGGCTGAGCCGCTCCAGCCACCTCGGGTCGGGCAGGTCGATCTGCCGCCTGATGGCCAGCACCATCTCCCAGTCGAAGTCCAGGTCGCCGTCCGGCCTCGTCGGGATGGCCGGCTCCCGGGGACGCGGAACCGGAACGTCCTCCAGGACGAGCCGGCGCACACGCCGCGGATGCTCCTGCGCGAGCAGGCAGGCCACGACCCCGCCCATGGAGTGCCCGATCAGGTCCACCCGGTCGAGCCCCAGCGCCTCGAGGAACCGGAGCACATCGGTCCGCATGAGTTCGAGGGAGTAGTTCCCCGGCCGGTCGCTCCGGCCGTGCCCGCGCAGGTCGAGGGCGTAGACCCGTCGGCTGCGGGCGAGGGCGGGTGCCACCTCGTCCCAGTCGGTGACGTTCTCGCCCAGCGCGTGCAGCAGGACGAGCGGCACGGCGTCCAGCGGACCCCGCACCTGATAGGCCAGCCGAACCCCTCCCACGTCGACCGAGCGGTGATCAACCATGTCCGGAGGATAAGCACAGGGCCGCGCCGAAGGACCAGCGTTCACCGACGGCCGAACCCGACTCCCTGTCGGCCTCCGGCTCCGTACCCGGGATCGCGCTCAGCCGGTGGGCAGGGCGTGACCGGCCAGGACCAGGAGCACGGCGTCGGCTCCGGCCAGGGCCAGGATGATCAGGAAGGGCATCCGGCCGCGTGCGAGGACGGGCGGTGCGGCCAGGGCCGCCAGGCACAACGCCAGGGTCACGCCCAGCAGGAGCCGGCCCGCGGGGGTCACCGGGCCCGCCGGGCCGAAGGTCACCACCGTGCAGGAGGCGAACGCGAGGACGGCGGCCAGCGCGATGGATGCCCGTCGTCCCAGTCGCTGCGGAAGTCCCAGCACACCGCCCGCGATGTCCTCGTCGATGTCGGGCAGGGCGTTGGCGAAGTGGGCGCTGGTGCCCAGCAGGGCCGCTGCGGCGGTGAGCCACACCGGCGGCCAGCCGGCCGGCGTCGAGGTCAGGGTGAGGAAGGCGGGAAGCAGTCCGAAGGCGACGGCGTACGGCAGCCAGGACGCGGGAGTGTGCTTCAGCCACAGGTTGTAGGACCAGGCCGCCGCGACGCAGCCGATGTGGACCCAGCCTGCCCGGGCGCCGCAGGCCAGCGACAGCGGGACGCAGGCGACCAGGGCCGCGCACGAGGCCGCCGCCACCGCTCCGGGCCGCACCTCCCCCCGGGCGAGCGGCTTGTCGCGGCGGCCGGCCGCCGCGTCCCGCCGCACGTCCACCCGGTCGTTGCACCAGCCGATCGACAGCTGGCCCGCGGCGACGGCGGCGGCCGCCGTGATCCCGGCGGCGGGTCCGAGCCCGACGGCGGCGGCCAGCAGGGCCGCGAGGAGGGTGACGGCGGCGGCAGGCACCGGATGACTAGCTTGCAGGAGCCCCCGCACGGGTACGCGGACGGGCCGCCGGGCCGTCGCCGCCCCGGTGGGCGCGGCGGGCGCGGTCGCTCCTTCGTCGGTGGTGGCGGGCACCGCACCACGCTATGCGTCCGACGCGCCCGTGGCGGCCGTGTTCAGCGTGCCGACGACCCGCTGTCCCTATGTTGGAGCAATGACACGGGTCCTCGCGGTGAGCACGGTGTTCCCGCCACACCGCTACATGCAGCAGGAGATCACCGACGTCCTCGCCTCCTGTCTGCCGTCCGGGGCCGACGGCGCGCTCCTGCGCCGGCTGCACGGCGCGGCCCAGGTGGAGACGCGCCACCTCGCCCTCCCCCTGGACCAGTACCGAAAACTCGGCGGCTTCGGCCACACCAACCGTCTGTTCGTCGAACATGCCGTCGCCCTGGGTGCCGAAGCGGTCGAGCGGGCACTCGACGAGGCGGGGATCCGGGCCGAGGAGATCGACCTGGTCGTCTCGACGACCGTGACCGGCGTCGCGGCGCCTTCCCTGGAGGCCCGGCTGGCCGCGCGGGCCGGCCTGCGGCCCGACGTCAAGCGGGTGCCGATGTTCGGGCTCGGCTGTTCCGCCGGGGCGGCGGGGCTGGCCAGGGTCCACGACTTCCTCACCGGTCGGCCCGACGGTACGGCGCTCCTGCTGTCCACCGAACTGTGCTCGCTCACCTTGCAGCCGGCGGACACCTCCATGGCGAACCTGGTGGCGGGAAGCCTCTTCGGAGACGGGGCGGCCGCGCTGCTGGCGGTCGGTGACGACCACCCGTCCGCGGCGGCGCCCGGGGCCGGCCCGTCCGGACCGGTGGTGGCGGCCTCGCGCAGCCGCCTCTACCCGGGGACGGAGCACCTGCTGGGCTGGGACGTCGGCGACTGGGGCTTCCGCATGGTGCTCGGCCGCGAGGTACCCGACCTGGTCAGGCTGCACGTGGCGGAGGAGATCGAGTCCTTCCTCGCCTCCCACGATCTCAAGCCCCGGGACGTGGCGGCCTGGATCTGCCATCCTGGCGGCCCGAAGATCCTGGACGCGCTCGCCGACGAACTCGGCCTGCCGGACTCCGCCCTGGCCCCCTCCCGCCGTGCGCTGGCCGCCACGGGAAACCTGTCCTCGGCCTCGGTGCTGCAGATCCTGCGCGACACCCGCGCCGCGGCGCCGCCGCCGGGATCGACCGGCCTGATGATCGCCTTCGGTCCGGGCTTCTCCTCCGAACTCGTGCTGCTGAACTGGTGAGCGCGTGATGACCCCGTACACCGCGCTGGTCCTGCTGGTCATCGCCGAACGGTTCGCGGAACTCTCCGTCGCGCGCCGCAACGGTGCCTGGAGCCGGGCCCGGGGCGGCCTCGAACACGGGGCCGGGCACTACCCGGCGATGGTCGCCCTGCACACGGCCCTGCTGCTCGGCTGCCTCGTGGAGCCCTGGGCGGCCGACCGGCCCTTCCTGCCCCTGCTCGGCTGGCCGGCGCTGGTCCTGGTGGTGGCCGCCCAGGGCCTGCGGTGGTGGTGCATCAGTTCCCTCGGACCACGCTGGAACACCCGCGTGCTGATCGTCCCCGGCCTGGAGCTCATCACCCGCGGCCCCTACCGGTACCTGCGCCACCCCAACTACCTGGCGGTCGTCGTCGAGGGCATGGCCCTTCCCCTGGTGCACACCGCCTGGATGACCGCCCTGGGCTTCTCGCTGCTGAACGCCGCCCTGCTGACCGTACGCATCCGCTGCGAGGACGAAGCCCTGACGCCCGTACGGCCCGTCCCCGCCCGGGGCACGGCCCCGTGATCGACCTCCTCGTCGTGGGCGGCGGCCCGGCGGGCCTGGCCACCGCGATCCACGGAGCGCTCGCCGGGTTCGACGTCACCGTCGTCGAACCGCGTCCCGCGCCCATCGACAAGGCCTGCGGAGAGGGTCTGATGCCCGGCGCGGTGCGCGCCCTGAACGCCCTGGGCGTGGAGGTGCCGGGCCGGCCCCTCCGGGGCATCCGCTATGTGGACGCCGCCGGCGAGCGGCGCGCCGAAGCGGTGTTCCGGGCGGGCCACGGTCTCGGCGCGCGCCGGACCGTGCTGCACGAGGCGCTCGCCGCCCGGGCCGCCGAGCTCGGCGTCCCGGTCGTGCCGCGCCGTGTCCGCCAGGTGAGCCAGTACGACGGGTACGTCACGGCGGACGGCATGGCCGCCCGTTATCTGGTGGCGGCGGACGGACTGCACTCGCCGACCCGGCGGGCGCTCGGCCTGGGCGAGCGGCCGACCGCCGGACGGCAGCCGCCGCGGTACGGGCTGCGGCGCCACTACCGCGTCGAGCCGTGGAGCGACCTGGTCGAGGTGCACTGGTCGGCCGGCTGCGAGGCGTACGTCACTCCGCTGGGCCCGCGTCAGGTCGGCATCGCGGTCCTGACGTCCGAACACCTCCCGTACGACGCCCAGCTGGCCCGCTTCCCCCTGTTGCTGTCCCGGCTCGAAGGGGCGGCGGACCGGACGCCCGTCCGGGGCGCGGGTCCGCTCCGCCAGCAGGCCCGTACGCAGGTGGCCGGCCGGGTCCTGTTCGTGGGTGACGCGGCCGGGTACGTGGACGCTCTGACCGGCGAGGGACTCGCCCTCGCCCTGACGTCCGCCGCCGAACTGGTGCGCTGCCTGCGCGAGGGCCGCCCGCAGGCCTACGCACGCGCGTGGCGCCGGCTGTCCCGCAACTACCGGCTGCTGACCAAGTCCCTTCTGTGGGCCCGCAACCAGCCCCGGCTGGCGCCCCTGATCACCCCCACCGCGGCCCGCTTCCCCGGATTGTTCCAGCAGGCCGTGAACCTGCTGGGGTGACGGAGTCGGGCCGCGGGGCCGGAGCCGGGAATCGGAGCGGGGAATCGGGCGGGGAATCGGGCGGGGAATCGGGCGGGGAAGCGCAGCGGGGTAGCGCAGCGGGGTAGCGCAGCGGGGGGGCGACGCCCACGCTCCGTCAGCTGCTGTCGCTGCACCGGCTCCTCACGCTCCGTCGGCTCCCTGCGGGACGCCGGATCCCTGCGCGCCGCGGGATCGCTACGCCGCGGTGCCGGACTGCCTGCGGGGCGCCGCGTCGAGCAGGGCCCACACGCGGCGTCCGTCATCGCCGAGGTCGTCGCCGCAGCTGTCCAGGGTCGCCAGTCGCCGGAGTCCCTCGAAGACGTTCCCCTCCGGCGCGGTCCCCGCACGATGGCTCAGCGCGATCACGAGGATCTTCTCGTCCTGGTCGCCGAGGTGCACACTGACCCGTCGGCCACCGTCCTTCACGGCCGCGTCGACCAGAAGCCGTACGGCGGCATCGAGGTCCGGCTCACTCAGCCCCGGATAGCCCCAGGTGCGCACGGTCTCCAGCGCCTGATCGGCCGCCTTCTTCGACGCCCACTCGTCCACGCGGAAGGTCAGGGCCACCGTCTGCCGATTCCTGATCCGCATCCGAGGCCGGGGCACGGCCAGGGGGCCCGCGGAGGTCGTGGTCGGTTGCGGCCTCGGGGGCTCCACCGGCTTCTTGGGCGGCGGGGGCGACTTCGGCGGGTAGGACGGCGGCACTTTGGGCCCTGCGGCCTCCGGAGAAGTGGTCAACTCGTCCTCCCGGGTGGTGACTACGAGACGGGACCATCCTGGCAGGCCGTGGGAGGCATCGGGGGGAAACGCCCGTCTCGCCCTCGAACGGCGAGGGTTCGTTCACCCGGTGCGGTCAGGTCTGCACGGTGGGCCGGACGACGATCTCGCTGACGTCGACACCGTCGGGCTGCTCGATCGCATAGGCGATGGCCGAGGCGACGGCGGAGGGCGGCATGGCGATCTCGTCGCGCTGCCGGGTCAGCGCGGCCGCGACTTCGGGGCCCGCCCCCTTGCCCACGCCCTCGGTGTGCGTGAAGCCGGGCGAGACGAGGGTCACGCGCAGGTCGGGGCCCGATTCCTGGCGCAGACCTTCGGTGAGCACCTTCACCGCCGTCTTCGTGGCCGCGTAGACCGCCTGCGGGGATTTGACGACGTAGGCCGCGGTGGAGCCGACATTGACGAACTGGCCGGACCGCTGGCGGCGGAACACGGGCAGTGCCGCCCCGATGCCGTTGAGCAGGCCGGTGATGTGGGTGGCGACCATGGCGTCCCAGTCGTCCTGACGCAGTGCGTCGAACGGCGAGACGGCCATCGTGCCCGCATTGGAGACGAGGACGTCGAGCCGGCCGAACCGGTCGATGGCCGTGTCCGTCAGACGCTGGAGGTCCTCGCGGCGCGTGACGTCGACGACGACGCCGGTCGCGCTGCCGCCCTGGGCGGTGATGGCGGCGACGACCGCGTTCAGCCGGTCCTCCCTGCGGGCGCCGAGTACGAGCCGGGCGCCCCTTTCGGCTAGGTGGATCGCGGTCGCTTCGCCGATGCCGCTGCTGGCACCCGTGATCGCGACGACCTTGTCCTGAATACCCGACACGATCGGCTTCCTTTCGTGCGTGTGTGCGCTGGTCAGGGAGTTGACCTAAAATGAAAACGGGGACGCCCCCACTTCCGCAAGCTAAGTGGGGGCGCATCCGTTTGGCAAGTCGACGGCACTGAACGGCACTGGAGAAGGGATGGCGGACACCGATGGCCGACGAGGCGCACCGACCGCTGCGGGCTGACGCGCGGCGCAACAGGGAGAAGATCCTCAGCGCTGCCGTGCACGTGTTCACGACGCAGGGGCTGGACACGCAGATGGAGCGCATCGCCAAGGAGGCGGGGGTGGGCAGCGCGACCCTGTACCGCAACTTCCCCACCCGGGAGGCCCTGGTCGAGGCGGTCTACCGCAACGAGGTGGCCCAACTCTGCGACGCGGCCCCCGCCCTGCTCGCACAGAAGGCACCCGCCGAAGCCCTGCGCGCGTGGACACGCCTCTTCCTGGACTACGTCACCGCCAAATACGGCATGATCGACGCGCTGCGCACCATCACCGCCACGGGCCGCAACCCGTACGGCCACAGCCGGGAGTTGATCCAGGCCGCCATCACCTCGCTCATGGACGCGTGCGCGGCCGCCGGGACCATCCGTACCGACATCAAGCCCACCGACATCGGTGCCGCCCTCGAAGGCATCGCCCTCACCTCTGCGGGCGCTGAGCACCGTCGGCAGGCCGAGCGCCTGCTCGACCTCACCCTGGACGGCCTCACCGTCCGCCCGTGAGGACGCGTACGCGATCCCGGGCGGGCGGACCACGGAGGGCGGCGAAGTCCGTGTCTCCGCCCGCCCCTCCCCCGATCAGCCCAGGCCCACCCTCTCCAGACGCCCCACGCGCCCCTTCTCCCCCGCCGCCCAGCAGCCCCCGTCCGCCGTGCAGGCGACCGTGTCGAACGACCCCGGATCCAGCGACCGCCAGGTGCGGCCGCCGTCCCCGGTCACGTCCGTGCCCGTCGGGCCCACCGCCAGGGCCGTGCCGGCCCCGTACGGGAACCAGGCCGCGCCCGAGCGGTAGGCCGGCGGCGGGGTCGACGCCTGGCGCCAGCTGCGGCCCGCGTCCGAGGACACCGCCGCGGCCTGCGGGGAGGCCTGGCCGGTGCGGTAGTCACCGCCGAGCGCGAGGCCCCTCGTACGGTCCCGGAAGGCGAGGGCGAAGACCCCGCGCGCCGGGTCGCCGGCGGGGACGGTGGAGTCGGCCGCCTTCCAGGTCAGGCCGCGGTCCGCCGAATGGAGCACCCGGGCCGTCGCACCCCCGCCGGTGGCCAGCCAGACATCGCGCGACCCGGCGGCCACCAGGCACTGGCCACTCGCGGCGAAGCCCGCCTCACCCGGTAGCGCGTCCGGCATCCCGGCATTCGGCAGCACCCGCCAGCTCCGGCCGCCGTCGTCCGTGGACAGGATGCGGAACTTCCCGTCCACCGGGTCGCTCATCGCGAGCCCGTGCCGGGCGTCGAAGAAGGTGAGGCAGTCGTAGAAGGCCCGCGGGTCGGGGTTCCGGAAGGTCTCGGTCCACGTGGCGCCGCCGTCCTCGGTGCGCAGCACCCGGGAGGCCTCGCCCTCGCCGATGGACAGGGCCACGGCGCGCCGCCCGTCGAAGGCCTCGATGTCCCGCAGCTCCAGCCCCTCCGCGACGGCTCCCGGTGGCGAGACGTCCTGCCAGCTCCGCCCTCCGTCCGAGGTGCGCAGCACGGTCCCCTTCGAGCCGGCCACCCAGGCCGTGGACCGGCTGACCGCCGCCAGCCCCCGGAACCGGGCGTCCTTCCCGGTCTCCTTCAGCGCCCAGCCCGCGCCCCGCAGGTCCCGTAACTCGCCCGCGGCCTGCGCCGGAGAGGCCACCACCCCCAGCAGCAGAGCCGCCGCGCACATGCCAACTCCCAGAAGTCTCATGGCGTCGGAAGCTAACGCACCCCGGATGGGCCGTCCAGGGTGCGTCGCGGCCCCGGGCCTCCCACAGCGGGCCGCCGGCGTCCGCCGAGCCCGAGGCCCACGACGGCAGACACCTCACCGTCGCCTACGGGCCGCGTTGCGTGTCCTGGAACCGGGGGCCGCGCACCACGGGGGCCCGGCCGATCGAGGCCGCGTCAGGTGGTTGATGCTGTCCTGAACATTCGCCGACGAGCACCTTGGGCAGCCATGACCGACTACGTGCAGGCCGTTTTCGACATGCTCGGCCCGGCGGAGAATCGTTACGCCGATCCTGCTGCTTGGCTGCGCATCGAGCAGGAGATCGGCAGAAGCCTTCCCCCGGACTACAAGGCCATCGTCGATGCGTACGCTCCCGTCCGGCTCAACGGGCACCTCGGCCTCTCGTCCCACCCGGCCTGTGCGTGGCGGAACCTGGGCGAGATGATCCGGTCGGATGCGGAAACCTGGGACGAGTGGCGGGCGTGGGAGGACGACGACCTGGAACCCGACGCCGACCCCCGTGTGATCTGCAACCGCCCGCAGATCACCTTCGGCACCCCCGACGGCCTCATCCCGCTGGCCGACACGGACCAGGGAGCGGCCGTCTTCCTGGCCCCAGAGGTCCACGGGTTCCCCGACGGGATAGTGGTCCAGGGCTCGGAGGCCGACTGGGCCGGCCACCCCATGAACTTCGCCGAGTGGCTGTACCGCTACCTGGTCGGTGAAGAGATGGCCGGCTGGGGCAGCGCGGCCCTCTACACCGGCCCCGTCCGCCTGGAGTATCTGTCCACCGCACCGGACCAGCGGACCCGCGAGGCCTACGGCCCGGAACGCGGAATGTGAGTCGACACCGAACGCGCACACCTCTTCCGGCCCGCACGAGGGCACGGCGGAAGGTGATGCGGTCGGCGACGGCCGCGCAGGGCCGAGGGTCGCCGAAGGTCTCGTCCCACTCGGCGAGCGGTGCGTTCGTGGCGTGGTACCGGCGTCCGAACCGGGCGAGGAGCGAGCAGGTCTGATCGAGGTTCAGGCCGAGTCGCGCTGCAACGGTTTCAGCTGGGTGGCCGTGCGGATCAGCTGGGCGAGGGCGCGGGAGCGGCTGTGCGGGGGCCAGGCTATGTGGGTGATGACGGGGGGTGCGTCGGCGAGGGGGACTGCGGCGTGTTCGGCCCATAACCAGGCGTGGGAGGAGTCGGGGCAGATGGCCGCGGTGCGTCCGAGGGCGATCAGCTGGGCCAGTTGGGTCTGGTCGCGGATCTCGGGGCCGGGGCCGGGAGGGTAGGCGCCGTTGCGGGGCCAGCGGGCGAGCGGAAGATCAGGGACGTCGGTGACGTCGGCCATGGTCAAGGTCTTGTGCGCGGCGAGGGGGTGCCCGGCGGGCAGGACGGCGATCCGGCCCTCGGTGAGCAGTTCCTCGCTGTCGAACCCGGCGAGGGAGTTGAACGGCGTCTGCATGAGTGCCACGTCGGCGCGACCGTCGCGCAGCAGTATTTCCTGTTCGCCGATACCGCAGGGCAGCACGTCGACCTCGGCGGCGTCGGGCTGGGCCCCGTAGGCGTCGAGGAGCTTCCGCAGCAGCTCTTGGGACGCGGCTGCCTTGACCGCCAGTACCAGGCGCTCGCGGGTGCCACCCGGATGATCGGCGCCACCGGCGCGACGGGTGCGGCGTGCGGCGGCGGTGGTCGCGTGCAGGGCGGCGCGCCCCTCGTGCAGCAGGACCTCTCCGGCGCCGGTCAGCGCGACGCCGCGGCGGTTGCGGTCCATGAGCGAGACGCCGAGGCGCCGTTCGAGCTGCTGGATCGCCCGGGACAACGGCGGCTGGGCGATGCCGAGCCGCTCCGCGGCGCGACCGAAGTGCAGTTCCTCGGCGACGGCCACGAAATACCTCAACTCGCGGGTCTCCAGGGTGTCCATGTCCGGAGCGTACTCCACCGTGATACCCCACGAGTATCACTGGATGCCCTATCGGTGTTGGTCGCTTCGCCGCCGTTCAGTGAGCATCAATGACATGAGCGAAACGAAGATTGCGCTGGTCACCGGCGCGAACAAGGGAATCGGGTACGAGATCGCGACCGGTCTGGGCGCCCTCGGATACCGCGTGGGCGTGGGAGCCCGGGACGAGGCCCGGCTCGAGACCGCCGTGGAGAAGCTGCGCGCAGCCGAAGTGGACGCGTTCGGGGTGCTGCTGGACGTGACCGGCGACCACAGCGTCACCGGGGCCGCGGAACTGATCGAACGGCAGGCCGGGCGCCTGGACGTCCTGGTCAACAACGCAGGGATCTCGGGAGACTCCGGCCCGGGGTGGGTGCAGGACCCGACCACGCTCGACCTCGACGTGGTCCGCACGGTCCTGGAGACCAACGTCCTCGGCGTCATCCGCGTGACCAACGCGATGCTGCCGCTGCTGCGGCGCTCCACGTCGCCGCGCATCGTCAACGTCTCCAGCGGCGTCGGCTCCCTGACCCGGCAGGCGGACCCGAACATCGAGATCGGCCCCATCATGGCGGCCTACGCACCGTCGAAGTCGTACCTCAACGCCATCACCTTGCAGTACGCCCGGCAGTTCGCCGGTACGAGCATCCTGATCAACGCCGCCTGCCCGGGCCTGGTCGCGACCGACTTCACCGATTTCTACGGATCCCGCACCCCCGAGCAGGGCGCAGCGACCGCGATCCGGCTCGCCACGCTTCCCGACGGCGGCCCGACCGGTTCGTTCTTCGAAGACGACGGCGCCATCCCCTGGTGACCTACGGGCGCCGACGCCCGGCCACGGGGCACGACCAACGACCTCACATGTCGGGTGCGCCCACGTCCTCCCCGATCCCTCCGGCAGGCCCATAGCCGCGAGTACATCAAAGTACTACTTATGGAGATGCGTCGCATGTCGCGTTTCGCTTATGCTCAGCGTGGGACGAGGACGAGACGCACTGGCACCGGAGCGGGAGCGGGGAGACGGGCATGAAGACGATCGGGCTGATCGGTGGGATGAGCTGGGAGTCGACGGCGGAGTACTACCGCATCCTCAACGAGCTGACGCGCGAGCGGCTCGGCGGGCTCCACTCGGCTCGCTGTCTCCTCTACTCCGTGGACTTCGCGGAGATCGAACAGTTGCAGGTCCAGGGCCGCTGGGCGGAGGCCGGCGAGGTGCTGGCGGCCGGGGCGCGGTCGCTGGAGGCGGCCGGCGCGGATCTGCTGCTCATCTGCACGAACACCATGCACAAGGTCGCGGACTCCGTCGAGGCGGCGGTCTCCGTCCCCCTGCTGCACCTCGCGGACACCACCGCGGCCGCCGTCCGCGCCACGGGACTGCGCCGGGTGGGGCTGCTGGGCACCGCGTTCACCATGGAGCAGGAGTTCTACCGGGGCCGCCTCGCCGCGGGCGGGCTCGACGTCCTCGTCCCGGACGCCGAGGGGCGCGCGCTCGTACACCACGTGATCTACGAGGAACTCTGCCTCGGCATCGTCCGGGACGCTTCGCGCACGGCCTACCGCCGGGTCGTCGAGGACCTCGTGGCCGCCGGCGCCGAGGGCATCGTCCTCGGGTGCACCGAGATCGAGCTCCTCATCGGGCCCGAGGACAGCCCCGTACCGGTCTTCCCTACCGCCCGCCTGCACGCCGAGGCGGCGGTCGACGCGGCCCTGGCCGACCACGCCGGATGAACGCGGCGGCTGACCGCGCGGCGGCCGGACCCCGCCGCACCGGGGTGCGAGTTCGCGCATATGTGCTGGTGGGCGCGGGTGTGCGCCGCGACCTAGAGTGACGCACTGTCCGCCGCCCGTCGGGCAGGTCGGCGGCGGTGATTCGGTTCCGCTACGAGGGAGGCCGGTCATGGCCAGTGCGTTTCAGGAGCGCAAGCTCAGGGGGATGTTCGCCGCGTTCGACGCGGACGGCGACGGCTACTTGCGCGAGGAGGACTTCACCGCGCTCGTCGACCGCTGGAGCCGACTGCCCGGGGTCGGCCCCGGGACGGAACTGCGCGTGCGGGTGGAGGCGCTGCTGATGGGCTGGTGGGCGGCGCTGCTCGAAGCGGGCGACGCGAACGGGGACGGCGCGGTGGACATGGGTGAGCTGCTCTCACTCGTCGACAGGCTGCCCGCCATGGTCGCGGAGGTCACCGCGACCGCCGACACCATGTTCGCCGCCGTGGACTCCAACGGCGACGGCCGCATCTCGCCGGAGGAACACCGCCGACTCGTCGAAACCTGGAACGGGCAGCCCGTGGACATGGCTGGCGTCTTCGAGCTCCTCGACCTGAACGGCGACGGGCACCTCAGCCGCGAGGAGTTCGCCCTGCTGTGGCGGCAGTTCTGGATGAGCGACGACCCGGCGGAACCGGGCAACTGGCTCTGCGGCCGATTCGCCTACTGAGTCCTGCCTTCACGGCGGAGCCGGGCGGACGCAGGCTCGGACGGGCGGACGGGCGGACGGGCTGACGGGCGCCGCGCTTTGCGCGCCGGGCGGGGGCGCGTACGCGACGCCCCGCCGGGCCTGGCCGGGCCTCGCGGCCGGGCTCCGCCGCGCGTGGGCCGTGATCTGTCCGGTGCGTGATCTTCGAATCGCCTCGCGCGTGGTTGACCGCGCATGCGGCCCGCGAGATCCTTTTCCAGCCGACAGGAGGTAACCGTGACCACTTACGTCATCACCGTGCCCGGCACGTTCCTGAGGGACGTCGACGACGCAGCGCGCTCCAAGCTGGCGAGGAGGCTTGCTTCGCACCACACCGACCTGAGCGAGACCGAAGACGTGGAGCTGCTGACGGTCCACGAGGCCGGCACCTTCTCCGCCCGTCTCGAGGTCGAGGCCCCGGACCGGGCCACGGCCGAGGGTGACGCCGTCCGCCTGGTGGCAGGAGCCCTCGAAGAGCTGGGGTTCTCGGAGAAGGACGCACCCCTGGGCCCTCCGGCGGTCACGGGTATCGACGGCGAGTTCTGAGCGCGCGCCTCTCCGCTCCCACACAAAGACGCCCGGCGGGGAAGTCCCGGCCGAGCGTTTTCGTGCGTCTGCTGCCAGCTGGTGGCTTAGTACCAGTGGTTGGCGGACCAGAAGTTCCAGGCGCCGACGGGGCTGCCGTAGCGGGAGTTCATGTAGTCCAGGCCCCACTTGATCTGGGTGGCCGGGTTGGTCTTCCAGTCCGAGCCCGCCGAGGCCATCTTCGAGGCCGGCAGGGCCTGGACCAGGCCGTAGGCGCCCGAGGAGGCGTTCGTCGCGGTGTGGTTCCAGCCGCTCTCGTGCGAGATGATCTTGTCGAAGGCGGCGAACTGGGCCGGGTCCTTGATCATCCGGTGGGCGATCGCCTTCGCGTCCATCGGAGCCGCCTGGGCGGGGACCGTGGCGAGCATGCTGCCGGCGACGCCCAGGGCGACGAGGGAGCCGGCGAGGGTCTTCTTGGAAGCGGCGATGCGACGGATGACCGAGCGGGACACGGATGAACCTTTCGAAGGGGGCAAGGGCCGTCGCAGCACGTCGAGACGTGCGTGAGCCACTCACACGGGGGAGAGAGGTTCGTCGGCGGCGGGTGAAGCACCCGTGCCGCCCGGCGACTCATCCAGTTCTACAGACGCCCCGGGGGCCTGGCAACGAACCCTCCTACTACGGACCCCCCTAGACAGAGCCCGGCCACCCGTCGCCGGGCCCGGGCCCATACGTGCTGATGGGAGCCGGTACCAGGGGGGCGCCATCGCCCCTCCGGAGGCTACTAGGCCGGTTCGTATGTGACGTGGGCCCTATGGGGCGGGTCACCCCCGGGGCACCCGAATCTCACCGAGAGCGATCGACCGCACCCTTCGGGAGACCGGGCCGAATGTCCGAAATGCACCGAAATCAAAGGAAATCTCGGCGGAGAGCCGCCCTCTGGCCGATACGAAAGTGATCACGATGTCGCCACTCGCCGCCCTGCCCGCCCTGCCCGCCCTGGACCTGCTCGACGCCCGCCTGGAAGCCCTCTGGGACGGAGCGGACGTCCGCCGCCGCGCGGCCGGCAGCCTCCTGGAGGAGTTCCGCAGCCGCCGTTGCCCCTGGAACGCGGCGGCACTGCGGCTGCTCAACGACGTCTACGCCTTCGTCGGCACCGGTCCCCGCCCGCACGAGGACTGGGTACTCGACGTCCTCGCCGTACTCCACCGGTCGGTCCGCGACCCCCGCGGCTGGCTCCGCCTGGACCGGGACCGTACGGGCGCCGCCCGTAGCGCGGTACCCGCGTATCCCTTCGCTCCCCCGGCCGCGTCAGCGTTCCGAGAGCGCGTCCACCCCCTGGAAGCGGAGGCGGCGGTCGGCGCGGTCGCCGTCATGGCCGAGGAGTGGCAGTCGGAACCGGCCCCCGTCCGCTCCCGCCCGGACCGTGACGCCGTCCTTGCGGACGCCCGCACCCTGCTGGACCGCTACGGCCCCACCGCGCGCTACTGGACCAACGCGACGGCCGCCGCCTCCGACCCCCCACCCCCCCCGTTTGCCGGGGAGCCGCTCCCCCGCTCCTGCGGGCGGTTGGCTCCGGACGACCCGGTCCGGACCTCGTGATCTGCCCGGCCGGCCGGGGCGCCGCGCCCTTCCCCTCCCTACGGCGGAGGGGAAGGGAGGGGAAGGGCGCGGGGATGATCAGTTCATCCAGGGCTTCCACACGTCCTCGTGGCGCTCCACCCACTTCTTCGCCGCCTGCTGCGGCGACAGCTTCTCCTCGGCGATCATCAAGGAGACCTCGTTCTGCTGCTCCTTGGTCCAGTGGAACTTCTTCAGGAAGGCGGCCGCCTTGCCGCCCGACTCCGCGAAGCGCGTGTTGAGGTACTTCTGCAGCGGTGTGTGCGGGTAGGCGCAGGCCACCTTCTGCGGGTCGTCCGCGCAGCCCTCGGTGTACTCGGGGAGCTTCACCTCGGTCATCGGGACGCGTTCGAAGAGCCACTGCGGTTCGTACCAGTAGGTCAGGAAGGGCTTGCCTTCCTTCGCGAACTGCTTGATCTGGGTGATCTGGGCCGCCTCCGAGCCCGCGAAGACCACCTCGAAGTCCAGGCCCAGGTTCTTCACCAGCGCCTTGTCGTTCGTGACGTAGGACGGGGAGCCGTCCATCAGCTGGCCCTTGCCGCGGCTCTCGGGGGTGCGCAGTTGATCCGCGTACGTGTCGAGGTTCTTCCAGTCGGTGACATCGGGGTGGGCCTCGGCGAAGGAGGTGGGGACGAACCAGCCGATGTGGCCCGTCACCCCCAGGTCCCCGCCGGGGGTGATGGTCTTCTTGCCCTCTACGTAGCGCTTCTCCTGCTCGGGGTGGCCCCAGTCCTCCAGGATCGCGTCGACGCGGCCCTGGCTGAGGGCGTCCCAGGCGGGGACCTCGTCGACCTGGACGGTGTCCACGCGGTAGCCCAGCTCGTGTTCGAGGAGGTAGGAGGCGACGGCGGTGTTCGCCTGGGCGCCGACCCACGACTGGACGGAGAGGGTGACGGTCTTCGCGCCTTGAGCGGCGGCGTACGGGGAGGCCTGACGGGTCATGTCGGCGGCTCCGCAGCCGGTGAGCACGGCGAGTCCGGTCGCGGCGGCGAGGACGGCACCGGCGCGCCGGCGGCGCTGGGTGCGCCGGGTGGGTGCGTTGCGCATGTCAGGCCTCCTTCGCGGGCTGGGTGACACGGTCGAGGAGCAGGCCGAGGCAGACGATGGCGGCTCCGGCCACGAGGCCGGTGGCCAGGTCGCCCTGGGCGAGGCCGAGGACGACGTCGTAGCCGAGCGCGCCGCCACCGACCAGGCCGCCGATGATGACGACGGCGAGGACCAGGACCACGGCCTGGTTGACGGCCAGCAGCAGCGCGGGCCGGGCCAGGGGCAGTTGGACCTGACGCAGCAGCTGGGAGCGGGTCGCGCCGAGCGAGCGGGCGGATTCCACGACGGTCGGGTCCACCTCGCGCAGGCCCTGGACGGTGATCCGGACGACGGCGGGGAGCGCGTACACCACCGCGGCCGCGGCGGCCGGTGCGCGGCCGACGCCGAACAGCGCGACCACGGGGATGAGGTAGACGAACTGCGGCAGCGTCTGACAGATGTCGAGGACGGGCCGCAGCAGCCGTTCGGCGCGGGCACTGCGGGCGGCTCCCACGGCGATCGCGAAGCCGAGTACGAGCGTGACCGCCACGGCGGCCAGCACCTGGGAGAGGGTGTCCAGCGAGGCTTCCCACACGCCGAGCACGCCGACGGCGCCCAGGGCGAGGACCGCTGTGATCGCGGTGCGCCAGGTGCCCGCGAGGAGGGCGAGCGCGCAGGCGACGAGGAGGAGCAGCCACCAGGGTGCGGCCTGGAGTCCGGCGCGCAGCGGGTCGAGGATCCAGCCGGTGAAGCGGGCGGCCCAGTCGGCGGTGCCGCCGACGAGGGGGACGCCGGAGTAGAGGTGGTCGGTCATCCAGGCGACGGCCGAGTTGACGGGGCCGGCGAGGGAGACGGTCCAGGACTCGGGCCACAGGGAGCTTCCGGCGATGCGGCCGGCGACGGCGGCGGCCACGGCCGCGAGGAGGGTGAGCAGCCGGCCGTACCAGCCGGAGAACACCCGGCGCAGCAGGTGCCGGTCGCCGAGGGGTACGGGGGCGGCGCCGATCCGGCGGCCCGCGGCGTCGGCGGTGCGGTCCATGACCACCGCGAGCAGCACGATCGGGATGCCGGCGGCCAGGGCGGCGCCGACGTCCACGGAGGCGAGGGCCTGGTAGACGCGGTCGCCGAGGCCGCCCGCGCCGATCACGGAGGCGATGACGGCCATGGACAGGCCGGTCATGATGGCCTGGTTGACGCCGAGCAGGAGCTGGAGGCGCGCGAGCGGGAGCCGGGCGGTCAGCAGTCGCTGGCGCCCGGTGGCGCCGAGCGAGTCGGCGGCCTCCAGGACCCCGGCGTCGGCCTCGCGCAGGCCGAGGGCGGTGAGGCGGGCCATGGGCGGGGCGGCGTAGACGACGGTGGCGAGGACGGCGGCGGGCACGCCGATGCCGAAGACCAGCACCATCGGCAGCAGGTACGCGAAGGCGGGGAGGATCTGCATGGTGTCGAGTACGGGGCGCAGCACGCGGTCGGCGCGCCGGGAGAGCCCCGAGGCGAGGCCGAGCAGGGCGCCGAGCACGACGGAGGCGGCGACGGCGACGACCATGAGCGCGAGGGTCTGCATGGTCGGCACCCACATGCCGAGCAGCCCGCAGGCGGCGAAGGCGGCGGCGCAGGTGAGGGCGAGCCGGACGCCGGCGAGGCGCCAGGCGACCAGGGCGGCCAGGGCGGTGACCCCGGTCCAGCCGGCGGCGAGGAGGAGCACGTACACGGCGCGGACGGACACCACGACGGCGTTGCTGACGTGCCCGAAGAAATAGAGGAACAGCGGGTGGCTGTCGCGGTGGTCGACGATCCAGTCGCCGGCGCGGCCGAGCGGGCCGGACAGGTCGACGGCCAGGGCCGCGGGCCAGCCGCCGGCGCCCGGGAAGGCCACGGCGAGCGGGATCAGCAGGACGGCTGCGACGCCCAGCGGGAGGAGGACCCGGCGGCGTGCGGCAGGGCCCGGCCGGGATCTGCGGGGGCGGTCCTGCGGGGCGGGCTCCGTGAGGGCGGGACGCGGGCCGGCGGTCCGTTCGGAAGACTGCGGGGCTTCCGAAGGGGCGGCGGCGCGGGTGTCGGGCGGGGTGTGGGTCGGGGTCGGGGTCGGGGTCGGGGTCGGGGTCGGGGTCATGCGCACCACCTCCGGGCATCGGGGACGGGGGCCGCGGGAAGGGCGGGGCCGGTCATGCCGCCACCCCCCGTCCGGTGGCGCCGGGGAGACCGGCCACGACGGCGAGCAGGCCGGCGTCGTCGACGACGCCCAGGCAGCGGCCGCGGTCCACGACGCGGGCCGGGCCGCCGCTGCGGGCGACGGCCTGGATGGCCTCGACCACGGTGGTGGCCGGGCCCAGCGCGGGTCCCTGTTCCGCCTCGCCGGCGGTGGCGGGGCGCATCGCGGTGCGGACGGTGAGCACCTGTTCGCGGGGGATGTCGCGGACGAAGTCCCGTACGTAGTCGTCGGCGGGCGAGCCGACGATCTCCTCGGGCGTGCCGAGCTGCACGATGCGGCCGTCGCGCATCAGCGCGATCCGGTCGCCCAGGCGCAGGGCCTCGGCGAGGTCGTGGGTGATGAAGACCATGGTGCGGCCCTCTTCGTGGTGGAGCCGGGCGACCTCTTCCTGCATCTCGCGGCGGATGAGGGGATCGAGCGCGCTGAACGGCTCGTCGAACAGGAGCACTTCGGGGTCGCAGGCGAGGGCGCGGGCCAGGCCGACGCGCTGCTGCTGGCCGCCCGAGAGCTGGCCGGGACGGCGGTCCTCCAGTCCTTCGAGGCCGACCTTGGCGACGAGCTCGCCGGCCTTGCGGCGCCGGTCGCCGCGTCCGACGCCCTGGATCTCCAGCCCGTACGCCACGTTGTCGAGGACGGTGCGGTGCGGGAGCAGTCCGAAGTGCTGGAAGACCATGGCGGCGCGGTGGCGGCGCAGGCCGCGGAGCCGGGCGGTGTCCATGGCGAGGACGTCCTCGCCGTCGATGGCGAGGCTTCCGGCGGTGGGCTCGATGAGCCGGGTGAGGCAGCGCACGAGGGTGGACTTGCCGGAGCCGGACAGACCCATCACGACGAACACCTCGCCCTTGCGGACGTCGAAGGTGACGTCGCGGACGGCCGCGGTACAACCGGTGCGTTCGCGCAGTTCGGTGGCGGAGAGGTCGGCGTCGGCGGAGCCGGGGACCTTCGCGGCGGCCTTCTGGGGGCCGAAGACCTTCCACAGGCCGTCCACGGAGAAGACGGGGGGTGCGGCGGGGCCGGCGGGCGCGGCAGGGGTGGTGTTCACCATGGCGGTCATCGGGCACCGCCTTCGCGCACCAGCAGTTCGGCTGCCTTTTCGCCGACCATGAGCACTCCGATCATCGGGTTGACCGCGGGCATCGTGGGGAAGACGGAGGCGTCCGCGATGCGGATGCCTTCGAGCCCGCGGATCTTCAGGTCCGGGCCCACGACGGCCCCGGGGTCGTCGTGGGCACCCATCCGGCAGGTGCCGGCCGGATGGTAGACGGTGTGCGCGACGGCGCGGGCGTAGGCGCTCAGCTCCTCGTCGCCGGTGATCTCCGGGCCGGGGCACACCTCGCGCCCCAGCCAGCCGGCGAGGGGCTCGGTCGCGGCGATCTCGCGGGCGAGCTTGATGCCGTCCACCAGGGTCCGGCCGTCGTAGTCGTCCTCGTCCGTGAAGTAGCGGAAGTCCAGGGCCGGTTTGACCTCGGGGTCCGCACTGGTCAGGTAGAGGCGGCCGCGGCTGCGGGGCTTGGGGATGTTGGGGGTCATCGACACGCCGTGCGCGGGGCGTTCGTAGCCGAGGCGCTCGGGATTGTCGGTGAAGGGGACCTGGTAGAAGTGGAACATCAGGTCGGGCCCCGGCGATCGGGGATCGCGCCGGACGAACAGCCCCGCGTCGCTGTCCATCGCGGAGTTCTCCGGTATCGGGCCGTCGGTCTCCCAGACGATCACCGACTCGGGGTGGTCGAGGAGGTTCTCGCCGACCCCGGGCAGGTCGTGCACCGGGGGGATGCCGAGGGCTTCGAGGTCCGCGCGTGGTCCGATGCCCGAGTGGAGCAGCAGCCGGGGGGTGTCCACGGCGCCGGCGCACACCAGTACCTCCCGGCGTGCGGTGACGAGGGACTCCGTACCGTCCGAGGCGCGTACGTGGACTCCGCGCGCGCGGGTGACGTCGAATTCCAGGCGGTGGGCCCACGTCTCCAGCAGGATCGTGAGGTTGGGGCGTTCGTCCATGACGGGGTGGAGGTAGGCCACGGACGCGGAGGAGCGCTTGTTGTCCTCGGGGTGGTAGGCGAGGTCGAAGAAGCCGGCACCCTCGTGGAAGGGTTTCCGGTTGAAGCCCTCGACCCGCGGGACGCCCAGGGCGGTCTGCGCGGAGTCGACGAAGTCGCGTGCGATGGCGTTGCGGTCCTTCTCGGCCACCGGGACGATGTTGTTGAGGAGCTTGTCGAAGTACGGGTCCATGGCGGCCGCGTGCCAGCCCTCGGCTCCCGCTCGCGACCATTCGTCCCAGTCGGACGGGAGCGGCTTGAAGGCGATGAGGGTGTTGTGCGAGGAGCAGCCGCCGAGGACGCGGGCGCGGCTGTGGCGGATGTGCGAGTTGCCGCGGGGCTGCTCGGTGGTGGGGTAGTCGTAGTCGAGCTCGCCGCCGAGCAGGCCCATCCAGCGGCGCAGGGTGAGCACCTCGGGACGGTCGACGTCGCTGGGGCCGCCCTCGATGACGGCGACGGTGACGTCCGGGTCCTCGGTCAGGCGGGAGGCGATCACCGAGCCGGCGGTGCCGCCGCCGACGACGACGTAGTCGTACTCCTGCTCCTGCCGCTGCTCGCGGGGCGCGGGGGCGGGCGTGGGCGTGGGCGTGGGCGTGGGGATGGTCATGGCTCTGTTCCTCCTTCAGCCCGCGAACCAGCGCACGGGGCGCGGGTCGAGGTTCTGGTACACGTGCTTGGACTCGCGGTACTCGGCCAGGCCCGACGGGCCGAGCTCGCGCCCGATGCCGGACTTGCCGAAGCCGCCCCACTCCGCCTGCGGGAGGTACGGGTGGAAGTCGTTGATCCAGACCGTGCCGTGGCGCAGCCGGCCCGCCACGCGGCGGCCGCGGCCCGGGTCGGAGGTCCACACCCCGCCGGCGAGCCCGTACTCGGTGTCGTTGGCGAGCGCCACGGCCTCGTCCTCGGTACGGAAGGTCTCGACGGTCAGGACCGGCCCGAAGACCTCTTCCCGTACGACGCGCATCCCGCGGTGGCAGCGGTCCAGCACGGTGGGCCGGTAGAAGTAGCCGGGGCCGTCGGGCCGTTCGCCGCCGGAGCGGAGCACGGCTCCCTCGGCGAGGGCGGAGGCCACGTACTCCTCGGTGCGTTCGCGCTGGGCGGCGGACACCAGCGGTCCGCACTCCACGCCCGGGTCGGTGCCGCGGCCGAGGCGGACGAGGTCGGCCCGGCGGGCGAGTTCGGCGACGAACCGCTCGGCGACGTTCTCCTCGACGATGAGCCGGGAGCCGGCGGAGCAGACCTGGCCGCTGTGCATGAAGGCGGCGTTGAGGGCCTGGTCGACGGCGGTGTCGAAGCCTTCCTCGGTGGCACAGGCGTCGGCGAAGACGACGTTGGGGTTCTTGCCGCCGAGTTCGAGGGCGACCTTCTTGACGGAGTCGGCCGCCGCGCGCATCACCTTCGTACCGCTGGCCAGACCACCGGTGAAGGAGACGAGGTCGACGTCCGGGTGGGCGGAGAGGCGTGCGCCGACGGAGTCGCCGGGGCCGGTGACCAGGTTCGCCACGCCGGCGGGCAGTCCCGCCTCCGCCAGCAGGCCGATGAGGGCCACCGTGGTCAGCGGGGTGATCTCGCTGGGCTTGAGCACGAAGGTGTTGCCCGCGGCGAGGGCAGGCGCGATCTTCCAGGAGGCCTGGAGGAGCGGGTAGTTCCACGGAGTGATCAGGGCGCAGACCCCGACGGGCTCGTGGACGACGACGCTGTGGACGTCGGGGGTGCCGGCGTCGACCACGCGGCCCGCGCTCTCGCCGGCGACGAGGTCGGCGAAGTAGCGGAAGGCGTCGGCGACGCAGTCCACGTCGACGCGGCCCTCTTCCAGGGTCTTGCCCGCGTCGCGGCTCTCCAGCAGCCCGAGGCGTTCACGGTCGCGGTGGAGCAGGTCGGCGGTGCGGCGCAGCAGTGCGGCCCGCTCGAGGACGGGAGTCCGGGGCCACGTTCCGCCGTCGAAGGCCGCGCGGGCGGCACTGACGGCCGCGTCGGCATCCGCGGTGCCGCCCTCGGCGACGACGGCGAGGACCGTGGCGTCCGCCGGGTCCAGGACCTCTCGGGTGGCTCCTGATACCGCGGAACGCCAGGTCCCGGCGATGTGGATGGTCGTCTGCTCGGACACGACGCGCTGTACCTCCGATTGCGGCACCGCGGCCTCCCCGCGGTGGTGGTGCTCGTGCCCGGGTGCCCCGATTCGGGGAGGCTATGTCGTATCCCTCACGGGAAGTGACGGGAGTCACTCCCTGTCGCATGGAGGAGATAGTGGGTCAATTGGTGCATATGGGGCGGGGAGGGGCGTCGGCCGGGGCGGCCGGGGCGGCCGGGACCACCAGGGCGGCCCCGGGACCGGACGCTCCGGTCAGCGGGCGTGGTGCTGGATTCCACGCTGCCCGGGAATCCCGCCCCGTCGGGCCGTGGCGGACCGGCGGCGGGTGACCCGGCGCCGGCGGCCCGGGAACGGGTTGCTCCGCACAGGAGCATGGGGGGCCAGGGCCAGGAAGACCACGAAGGCGAGGACCGCGACGAGGATGAGCACGGTAGCGAGGGTCATGTTCCAGCCTTCCGTCGAGTAATGAGCAACTGTAGTTACTTGGTGTAACCGGAATATCGCCCCCTAAACACTCCGAGTGACGAACGGCCGGGCGGCGCCCCCGCGTCGGCGGTTTCACGCTCCCCCGCGCCGGTCACAGACGCGCGGCCCGCCGTGGGAGCCACCGCCGGTCGCGTACGTCGCAATCCACCGCAGGAGCCACCGGCCTCGCGATGGTGCTCCGCGCCGCACAACAGCGCCTCCGGCCAACGGGAGCCGGAAGGAAGCGAATTCCCCGTGCCGGGACCGGGACGGCCGTCGGTCATCGGAGGCGAGCCGGTTCCCTGCCGCATCACGAAGTCCCTCCCGGCACCATCCCCATGGCCGCCGCATACGACTCGGCCCCGTCGGAGCATGCACCGCGGTCACGGCGAACCGTCCGGGACGCCCCGGCCGGAACGAGCGGTGAGCCGGGCCCGCATCGGGTAGAACACCCCCATGGACATGACGGCGGCCGGGAGCGTGAAGCTGCGGGAGCGGCTCGGCTCGATGCTGTTCACCCGGGTGGCCGGACCGTCGGGCCCCGCCAACCGCGCCCGGATCCACGGCACGCCCGGCCCCCGCTGGTTCGGCCCCGAGCGGCCCATCCGCACGGTGCACGGCGACGCCTCGATGTTCATCGGAGGCCTGAGCGCCCTCCTGCTCCAGTCCCTGCACCCGCTCGCCATGGCCGCCGTCTCGGCGCACTCCGGCTTCCGCGGCGATCCGTGGGGCAGACTTCAACGCACCAGCACCTTCCTGGCCGTAACCACCTACGGCACCGCGCAGGACGCGCAGGACGCCGTCGACCGGGTGCGCGCGGTCCACGAACGGATACGGGGCACCACCACGGCGGGCGAGCCCTACCGCGCGGCCGATCCCCACCTCCTGGGCTGGGTGCACGCGGCCGAGGTGGACAGCTTCCTGCGTGCCCACCAGCGCTTCGGCGCGCACCCGTTGGACGCGGCGGCGGGCTGCGACGCCTACGTCGCGGACACCGCGCTGGTGGCGACGGCCCTCGGCGTGGTGGACCCACCGCGCGACCGGGCCGCGCTGACAGCCCTGCTGGCGGCGTACCGGCCGGAACTGCGGACCACGCCCGAGGCCCTCGACGCGGCCCGTTTCATCCTCCACCACCCTCCCCTGCCCTGGCCCGGCCGCGTCCCGTACGCGCTGCTCGCCGCGAACGCGGTCGCCCTGCTCCCCCCGTGGGCCCCCGCGCTGATCGGCCTGCGCCCCGTGACGGGTCCGAGGGCGGCCTGTGTGCGCCTGTCCGGGCACGCCCTGACGCGCACGATCCGATGGGCGATGTCCCCGCCGGCCCGACCGCCGGGCTGAGCCGGCGCCCCGACGGGAGGGTCAGGATGTCGACGGGGGCACCGTCGCGGTGTCCGGCGCGGGCCCCTGCCGGGAACGGCCCGCGAGCACGTCCGCGAGGTTCCCCAGGGTCAGGACGGCGTCCTCGGGCCGGTGGCCTTCCCGGTACAGGCCGACCACGACGTACGGGGGGTTGCGCACCGCCACGACCCCGGCGCCGCCGTGCCTGCCGTGCAGGAGGCGCCGGTCCGCTTCCGCGGCCACGTAGGTCACTCCTCCCACCGTGATCCCCGTGCCGACGGCGTCCGCCGGAGCGTCGAAGAGTCCGGCCAGCCGCCCGCCCTCCTGTTCCGTGGTCAGCGGCCGGCCGGCCGACGCCCAGACCGATCCGTCCTCGTGCAGGATCTCGGCGCGGACCACGGTCCCCGAGTCCATGGCTTCTTGCAGGTACAGCCTCGACTCCTCCACGGCGGCATCCCTCCTCGTCCGGGGCAGCCGTACCGGCGCCCGGGCCGTACCGGTGCCCGGCCTCCGGCCCCTCTGGCCGGCGCCGCGCACCGCGCCTACCCGTAAACCTGTCACATAAGGACGTATGCCACGAAAGGTGCGGGGTACGAGTGGTCCGACCGCCCGGACCGGCCGCCTGGGGGGTGTCAGCGGTTGCCCCGGGGGCAGACGCGAGCCATGTCTGGACTCCACGCGCGTCCCGCACTCGTCCGTTCCGCCCCGGAGACCGCAGTGTCCTCGCACGCCGCGAGGCACGGCCGCCGCGGAGGGTTCGCCAGAAGGCTGCGGCGCAGGATCCTCGCCTACCGTGACATCGAGTTCCTGTCCTCCCACATCCCCGGCACCGGTACCGCCACGGGCACAGGCACAGGCACCGGCATCGCCACCGGCACCGGACTCCAGGAGGAATGCCTGCTCCTCGTCCACGTCCGCAAGGTCGTCGGGCAGGTCCACTACCGCGCCTGCGCCGACTGCGGTCACGGCGTGATCACCGGTGTCGACATCGACCAGCCCTTCCACTCCAGCGGGCTCGATACCCGCGCCCTGTCCCACCTGCGCTCCCGCCACCCCGACCTCACCTGGCGCAGCACCCTGACACGGCGCACCACCCGGGACCTCCTGCGCCGCATGCGCATCCCCACCGCCGACGTGGCCGACACGGAATGCGCGCACACCGCGCCGGCCCCCGTACGGCCGGCCGCCTGACGCCCGACCCGGACGCGTGCGGCCCCGTCAGCCCTCGCGGCCCGGCAGGATTTCCTTGATCTTGGCCCTGGCGAATCCCCAGCCCTGCGACACCGTCGGCTTGCCCGGTACCGCCACTTCCTCGGGGTTGGTGAGGACGTCCAGCAGGACCGGGCCCGGCGTGGCGAAGGCCCGGCGCACCGCGTCGTCCAGCCCGGCCGGATCGGTGACCCTGATCCCCGTCAGGCCCAGGGCCGTGGCGACCGCGGCGAAGTCGGGGTTGTCGAGTTCCGTCCCGAACTCGGGCAGGCCCATCTGCTCCTGTTCGAGCTTGACCATGCCCAGCCTCCGGTTGTCGAAGACCACCAGTTTCACCGGCAGCCGGTACGTCTTGATCGTCATCAGGTCACCCAGCAGCATGCTCAGCCCGCCGTCCCCGCACAGGGCGACGATCTGCCGTTCCGGCGCCCAGAGCTGGGCCCCCATCGCCTGGGGCATGGCATTGGCCATCGAGCCGAGGTTGTACGAACCGATCAGGCGGCGGCCCCCGCGCATGGTGACGAAGCGCGAGAGCCAGACGGTGGCCATCCCGGTGTCGGAGGTGAAGACGGCGTCCTCGGCCGCGTACGCGTCCACCGCCGCGGCGAGGGCCTCGGGACGGATCTCGTGGTCACGGTTGTCCAGTGCCGCCCGCAGCTTCCCGGTCCAGCGGCGCTCGTGCGCGGGGTCGGCCAGCCCCTGCTGCTCTTCCTGCCACCGGACGAACCGGGCCCGCGCGTCGTCCAGGTGCGCGCGGTCGGGGACGGACTTCAGCAACGGCAGCAGGGCCCGCAGCGTGGCGCCCACGTCGCCGGCCAGGCCCACGTCCACGGGGGTACGGCGCCCCAGATGGTCCTCGCGCGCGTCGACCTGGACCACCTTGGCATCCGACGGATACCACTCCCGGTACGGGAAGTCGGTGCCCAGCATCAGGAGCGCCTCCCCGCTGTCGAGGGCGTGGGCGGCGGCGGGGTTGCCGATGAGGCCGGTCTGGCCCACCTGGAAGGGGTTGTCGTCCTCGAAGCCCTCCTTCGCCTTCAGGGTGAGGACCATGGGCGCCGCGAGCAGCTCGGCGGCCTCCAGGACCTCGGCGCGGGCCTCGCGGGCGCCCTGGCCGACGAGCAGGGTCACGCGCGAAGCCTCGTTCAGCAGTGCGGCGGCGCGCACGAGCGCCGGGTCGTCGGGGCGGGTGACGGCGCGGTCGAGGGCGAAGCGCGTGGGCCGGTCGTCGGTCAGCTCCTGGTCGCCGAGGTCGCCGGGAACGGTCAGGACGGCCACGCCGCCGCGCGTCACGGCGGCGCGTACCGCGGACTCGAGCAGGCGGGGCATCTGGTCCGGGGAGGTGACGGTGGCCCGGTAGACGGCCACGTCCCGGAAGAGCAGGTCGTTGTCGACTTCCTGGAAGTAGTCGCTGCCGATCTCGGCGAGGGGCACCTGCCCGCAGATCGCGAGGACGGGGGCGTGGCTCTTGGCGGCGTCGTAGAGACCGTTCAGGAGGTGTACGGAACCGGGTCCCACGGTGCCCATGCACACCCCGAGGGTGCCGGAGAGCTGGGACTGCGCCCCGGCGGCGAAGGCCGCGGCCTCTTCGTGCCGACAGCCGACCCACTCCAGGCCGTCGGTGGTGCGGATGGCGTCGGTCAGCGGGTTCAAGGCGTCTCCGACGACTCCGAAGACGTGCTGGACGCCCAGCTCCTTCAGTGCGTTGACGATCACGTGGGCGACGGTGCGTGCCACAGGAGTGCCCTTCGGTTCGGTGTGCGGCCGCCCGGTGCGAGGGCCGGGTCAGCCGGAGGTCAGCTCGTGAAGCGGTCGGGATCGGCCGCCTCCCAGTCGCCTGCCCAGCTCACGGGCGGAGATGCGAGCAGTTGTCCCGGGGTGAGCCAGGTGTGGAGTTCGGCGTAGGAGCGGACGGTGTGGGGGTCCACGCGGTGCAGCAGCATGTGGGGCCGCAGTCCGCGGGCGTCCTCCGCGCCCATCGACGCCATGATCTGGAGGGCGCTCTTGACGGTCGCCTCCTGGTAGCGCCGTACGCGCTGCGACTTGTCCCCGACGTCCACGGCGCGGGCGCGCCTCCCGTCCTGGGTCGCGACACCGACGGGGCAGGTGTTGGTGTGACAGCGCTGCGCCTGGATGCAGCCGATCGCGAACATCATGGCGCGGGCCGCGTTGGTGTAGTCCGCGCCCTGGAGGAGCCGTTTGACGAGGTCGCTCCCGGTGGCGACCTTGCCCGAGGCGCCGATCCTGACGCGGTCGCGCAGTCCGGTGCCCACGAGGGCGTTGTGCACGGTCATCAGCCCTTCGCCGAGCGGCTGGCCGACGTGGTCGGCGAACTCCAGGGGCGCGGCGCCCGTCCCGCCCTCCGCCCCGTCGACGACGATGAAGTCGGGCGCGGTGCCCTCCTCCAGCATGGCCTTGCACACCGCAAGGAACTCGCGGCGCGAACCGACGCACAGCTTGAAGCCGACCGGTTTGCCGCCGGCGAGTTCACGCATGCGGGCCAGGAAGCGCACCAGCTCGCGCGGGGTGGAGTACGCGCGGTGGTACGGCGGTGAGATCACGGTCTCCCCCTGCGGCACCCCGCGCACCTTCGCGATCTCCGCGGTGACCTTGGCCCCCGGCAGGACGCCCCCGATGCCGGGCTTGGCGCCCTGACTGATCTTCAGGGACACGCACTTGACCTGCGGGTGCGCGGCCTTCTCGGCGAACTCGCGCGCGTCGAACTCCCCGTCCTCGGTGCGGCATCCGAAGTATCCCGTGCCGATCTCCCACACGAGGTCCCCGCCGGGCCCCAGGTGGTACTCGGACAGGCCGCCCTCGCCGGTGTCGTGGGCGAAACCCCCCAGCTGTGCACCGGTGTTGAGGGCGAGGATCGCCGGGGCCGACAGGGAGCCGAAGCTCATCGCCGAGACGTTGAGCAGGGCCATGTCGTACGGCTGGGTGCAGTCGGGCCCGCCGATCCGGACCCGGGGCGCGTCGGCCGGTACCGGAAGGGGGGCCATGGACGGGATGAGGTATTCGCTGCCGGGCCGGTAGAGGTCGAGTTCGGTGCCGAACGGCTCCTCGGCGTCGGTGCCCTTGGCCCGCTCGTAGACGATGCTGCGGGTGTCGCGGTCGAAGGGGCGGCCCTCGACGTTGCGCTCGATGAAGTACTGCTGGATCTCCGGCCGAAGAGCCTCCATGGCGAACCGCAGGTGTCCGAGGAGGGGGTAGTTGCGCAGGAGGGAGTGCCGCCGTTGCAGGAGGTCGTGCACGGCGGTCACCACGAGCAGCAGCAGGGGTGCGGCCGCGGCCCACCACCAGGGTGAGGAGAGGAAGGCAGTGCCCGAGGCGAGGACCGCCGTCGCACCGAGCAGGACCACGAGAAGTATCTTCAGCACGCCCTGCTTGTGTCCGGATGGCCGCACACCAATCGCGGCCGGGCCCTCCGGTCGGTGCGGGGAGGGCGGGACGGTGCCGGACATCGCCGCGGCGGGTCCACATGGAGCACCGCCCGTGAGGAACCGCCTCGTGGCGGGTACCGCTGAACGAGCCCCGGATGCGACCGTCCGCGCCGGTCCGCGCTCCGCTCCGAACGCCCGGCAGCCGGACGGGCGCCCCTCCCCCACCACCCACCCGCCGACCCGCCCACCCGCCCACCCGCACCGAGCTACGTGAGGAACCCGTATGCACCGCGTCACCCTGAACAACGGCGTCGAGATGCCCGTCCTCGGTTTCGGCGTCTACCAGATCCCCGCCGAGGAGACCGAGCGGGCCGTCGGCGACGCCCTCGCCGCCGGCTACCGCTCCCTGGACACCGCCGCCGCCTACGGCAACGAGGAGGCCGTAGGCCGTGCGATCCGGTCCAGCGGGATCGCGCGCCGGGATCTGTTCGTCACCACCAAGCTGTGGGTCTCCGACGCCGGCGAGGACAAGGCCGCGCGCGCCTTCGAGACCTCGCTGCGCAAGCTCGGCCTCGAGCAGCTCGACCTGTATCTGATCCACCAGCCCTACGGCGACGTTTACGGGTCCTGGCGCGCCATGGAGAGACTGCAGCGGGAGGGCCTGGTCAGGGCGATCGGCGTCTCGAACTTCCACGGCGACCGGCTCGTGGACCTGATCGACCACAACGAGATCACCCCGGCGGTCAACCAGGTCGAGACCCACCCCTTCCACCAGCGCGCCGCCGACCAGGAGCTCATGCGCGAGCGCGGCGTGCAGATCGAGTCCTGGGGGCCCTTCGCGGAAGGCCGCAACAACCTCTTCACCCACCCGGTGCTCGCGAAGACCGCGGCCGCGCACGGCAAGACGGTGGCGCAGGTCGTGCTGCGCTGGCTCGTCCAGCGCGGCGTCGTGGTCATCCCCAAGTCGGTGCGGCCCGAGCGCATGGCGGAGAACCTCGACGTCTTCGACTTCGAGCTCACCGCCGAGCAGATGGCGTCCGTCGCCGCCCTGGACACCGGGGCGTCGCTGTTCTTCGACCACCGCGACCCCGTCATGGTCAGCCGGCTCGGCAACCACGTCCTGGACGACTGAGCCGCCTCCGCCCCGCCCGTCTCCTGGGCGACCGAGCCCGCCTCCGCCCCGCCCGTTCCCTCGTCCGACGCTCACCGTCAGAACCCCACCGTGAGCGGGACGCGTACCCGTACCACCGGGACACGCCGGAGGGATCTCAGGAGGAGGCGAAGCGGGTCACGCCGGTGATCCGGCACGTGACCGGGGCGTCGACCTGCGCGAGGCTCTGGGCCCGGTCGTGGGCGACTTGGCCCGGGGCCAGGTGGGTGAGGGCGGCGTGGGCTTCGGTGAGGCGCTCTCCCGACGGCCCCACGAACTCCACGCTGACGGTGTAGTCGCTCGGCTTGCTGCTGCGGTTCGTGACGTCGAGATCGGCATGGGGCCACTTCGTGTCGGCGTCCACGGTGCAGCCCGCGAGCTTCACGTCCCCCGCCGGCCCGCCGGGATCGTCGCGCTTCGGGTCCTCCACCGTGGCCACGAGCGCGAGGAAGGCGATGAGGGCGATCACCCCGAGCAGGACGAGCGCCCCTACGACCAACGCGACGACCAGACACGTCCGCGACTGCCGCGGTGGCTGTGGTGGCCGGGCTCCCCAGCCACCGCCGGGGGAAGAAGGCTGTTGACCGGACGGCATCGCCATCGCTTCACCTCTGTCGTACGACTCCCTCCACGGTGCTCCAGATCCGCGGCACCAGCACGTCGACGGGCAGGGGATCACAGCGGGCGTCTTCGCGACGGCCGGGGCAGGCCCAACAGGGCGCGGTGTGGTGCTCGTCGCGTCACGTCGCGTCCCCGAACGCACGGAGGGGCCCTGATGCCTGTGGCACCAGGGCCCCGAAGGAACTGCTACACCATCTGCCGGCCTTCGTCCTGCGCCGGCTCTCTGTTTCCGCCCACCCGACCTGAACTCTGCCGGGGCTGCGGGGATCGCGGTTGCTTGACCGGAGACCACCTCACTGTCGATGTCCTGCGGTACCCGGGCTCAGCCTTCGACCCGGGCGATCCTGATGGCGGTCAACTCCTCCGTTCTTCCCTCGGTGATCACCTACTTGACGAGCGGCACACCGCGGCACCGCTCACGGCGGCCCCTGATCACTGCGGGCCACCCGGTCCGGTGGTCAGTCCCGTCGCCACCCTGCAACCGCTTCGGCTTCGACACTCCACCACCGCACCGTTCTGCGTACTGCCTCCTGCGACTACGGGTACTGCTGCCCGGCAGTTCGTCCCTGCCGGGCCCTTCGGTCTCTCTGGGCTACGAGAGAAACCATAACCACGTCACAAGGCAATGTCTACTTCAGCCGCGATAGATTTTCGCGTGTTCGACGGTGAGGTAATCGATCTCGAACAGCGCAGGTCGGATCACCGGCCGGCGGCGGCCGGCGGGCGGGCGTGCGTGGGCTCAGGACCCGAAGAGACGCAGGACGCGGGGGGCGTTCGGCAGGTCCTCGGGGGCCGTCGCCGTTCCGGTCAGGGGCATCAAGTGCCCGTTGGCGCATTCGCCGGGCCTCTGATGGTCGATCTCCCAGTCCCGGCCCGCCGGGCTGGAAGCCGAACTGGTGGCGTAAAGGGGCTGCCGGCAGGAGCGGCACCAGTAGAAGGACCCCGGCCTCACGCCGCCTCCCCGCAGGGAATCAGGACGGCCCGGCGAACTGCTCGCGCCGGGGGCCCGTGGGGCGGGGCGCCGGGTGGAGTGTGGTGGGGGCGGGGCCCCGAGAAGCGGAATCTGTCGTTCACAGCAGCTGAAACGATCCGGCGCCACCCGACGTCACCGTCATCGCAGGGTCTTCCCGTCGCCATGGATCCGAGGTCCGTCCACGGAAGCAGACCCGGGGCCACTCCGCGGCGGACACGCCGTACCGCCCCCTCGCCCTCGCCCCCTCGCCGCCATCGCCCGACGGCGGCGACAGCAGCCCGGCCCACGGCGCGGGGCCGTCAGGCGGCCATGGGCTGGGGCCGGAGCAACTGCGCCTGCCCGAAGAGGAGGGCATAGCCCTCGGGGAGCTGCCGCAGGATGCGGGAGAGGAGGTCGGGCCCCGCGAGGACGGAGACCGGCGCGAGGACGGCTCCGGTGTCCCAGCGGGCGGTGGCTGGCGTGCCGCCCGTGCGGGCCGCGAGGTCCTTCACGAACTCCCATCCGTCGAGGTGGCCGGCGAGGTGTCCGGCGGCGGGGACCGACGCGGTCAGGGCGAGGGCCGCCTCGACGGGCAGGCAGCGGGCGAGGTCGACGCGTTCGTCGCCGGTCAGCTGCCGGCCCAGCGCGGCGAGGACCGCGCGGACGGCGGCCTCGGCGCGCTCCCGGGTGGGGTACGCGCCCTCGTAGCGGACGCGTTCGAGCATCTGGTGGTACGTCATGGCCACGAGGGAGCGTTCCGGGCCGCTCTGGTCGTACATGACGGCGTCGTCCTTTCTGGAGGGAGTGCCGGGGGGCTCGGCCGATGTGCGGGGTCAGGTGGGCTGGGGGTGACCGAAGAGGAGGTCGTAGCCCGGAGGGAGCTGGAGCAGGACCTCGCGGATGAGGATGTCGCCCGCGGCGGCGGCCACCGTGGACAGGACGGCTCCGATGTCCCACAGCGCCGTCTTCTCGGTGGCGCCGTCGATCCAGGCCGCGGTCGCGCGGACGAAACGCTCGGCCGAGAGCGGCTCCGCGGCCTGGAGGGGGTTGAGGAGGATCAGGGCGTAGGTTTCGGGCAGTCGGGCCGCGAGCTCGGCACGGACGGTCCCGACGAGGTGGGCACCCAGCAGGGCCAGGACGACACGGGCCGCCCGTTCGGCTTCCGCTGGACTCGCGTACTCGCCGCGTTCCCGTACGTGGGCCAGAAACGACTCCCGGCGCATCGACATCACGTCACCTCCGGAGAAGGGGAACGGGAAGAGGAGCGGGAAAAGGAGCGGGAAGGGGAGCGGGAAGGGGAGCGGGATGAGCGGCGGAGACCCGGGGGCCGGGTCCGCAGGGGGCCGGCACCCCGGGCCTCCGCCGCCGGCAGGAAACGCTCAGTCCGTGAGCTGCTTGCGGCCGGACTCGCCGCCGATGCTGATCTTGCGGGGCTTGGCGCGCTCCGCGATCGGGATGCGCAGGGTCAGGACGCCCGCTTCGTAGTCGGCCTCGATGCGCTCGGTGTCGAGGGTGTCGGCCAGCATGACCTGGCGGGAGAAGACACCGAGGGGCCGCTCGGAGAGTTCCCTCTGCACACCCTCGGACTGCCCCGTGGGCCGGCGCTCGGCCTTGACCGTCAGCATGTTCCGCTCGACGTCGATGTCGATCGCCTCGGTGCTCACTCCGGGGAGGTCGAAGGCGATCACGTACACGTCATCCTGGCGGTAGGCGTCCATCGGCATCACGGACGGCTTCGACCACGTACCCGACGTACCCGAGAGCTGCTGGACGATCCGGTCCATCTCGCGGAACGGGTCAGTGCGCATCAACATCGCGAAACACCTCCACTTGGTTCAGGCAGAAACTGCCAATGCGCTTCAACGTGCTTCCGTTGTAACATGTCATCGAAGCGATGACAAGCAGGATGTCACCTGGAGGGTGACAGAGGCAGGGAGTACCCCATGAACGAGTCCGCCCCGACGGCACCGCAGGTCTCCTTCCTCGCGGCGGCCGCGGCGCTGGAGGCCATCGATCAGGCCGTCAGGGCCGCCCGCCGAACAGCGGCGGAATCGCCGGAGGCCGCTCCGCCGACAGCGGCGTCGGCGGCCGCGGAGCCCGCGCGGGACGCGGGCCCGGACGCGGCTCTGGCCGCGTTGCTGCTGCTGCGCGAGGTCCGCGAGCAGCTCGCCGGGTGGGAGAGCGGGCTGATCGAGACCGCCCGCGGGCGGGGCGCGAGCTGGGCCGACCTCGCCGGCCCCCTCGGGGTCGCCAGCCGCCAGGCCGCCGAACGGCGCTACCTCCGGCTGCGTCCCGGTGCCGACGGAAGCACCGGCGAGCAGCGCGTCCAGGCCATGCGCGACACCCGCGCGGCCGACCGCTCCGTGACCGCCTGGGCCCGCGACAACGCCGCCGATCTACGTCGGCTCGCCGGTCAGGTCACCTCCCTCACCGGCCTCTCCGCCGACGCCGAGGGCGCCGTCGGCGACCTGAACCTGGCCCTCGCCGACAGCGACGCCGCCCGCCTCGTCCGCCCTCTGACCGACACCCGCGCCCACCTGCGGCCCGAGGACTCCGAGCTCGCCGAACGCATCGACACGCTGACCCGGCACACGGACCAGCTCCGCCGGGACACCCACGACCAGCGCAACGCCTGATCCGGATCCGGAGACCGGCCGGGTGAGATCCGCCCGCCTGCGGCCGCGTGCCACCGCACCGGGCTCCCGCAGCGGCGAGGATGCACGGGCTCGTTCCCTTTCCTTTCGCGGCTGGAGTCCTCCCGTGCTCGAACGCAAGCAACTGAAGAACCGGGCCCAGGTCACCTTCGTCCTCCCCGAGGACACCCCCGACGGCCCGGTCAGCGTGGTGGGAGACTTCAACCACTGGAATCCCGCCGCCCACCCCCTTCAGTCGCGCGGCGACGGCACCCGCACCGCGACCGTCACCCTCCCCCGGCACGGCGCGCACTCCTTCCGCTACCTCGCCGCGGACGACCACTGGTTCGACGACGAGCAGGCGGACAGTCACGACGGCACCAACGGCCGCCTCCACACCTGATCCACCTGATCCCTGATCCACCGGGCCTACCGGGCCTACCGGATCCACTTGACCCCGCCCGCCACCCGCCGGCCCGGGTGGGGGGAAATTCTGGACGCGTCGAGGCCGGGGCGCCCCCCCCCGGGGGCCCCCCCGCGCCGGAACCGTGCCCCCCCCCCCGCCGGGGGGGGCCGTATTATATCACCACCCCCGCGGTGTCGTATAAAAAAAAACCCG
>NZ_JBSGWY010000031.1:95891-100613 GCF_053609145.1 Streptomyces sp. NPDC054961
CCCCGAGCGCGCCACCCCCCCCGCCCCCCCCCCGCCGCGGGGGGGGGGGGGGTTCTGATTGCGGGGCGCGCGGGGCCCCCCCCCCCCCGCCGCCCCCCCCCCGCCACGGTCGTACGCGTCGCCGCCGCCAGGCGGGGTGGGCCGTTATTCGAGCAGCTCCGCGTACGAGCCCATGGCCAGGGCGATGTCCGCCTGGGCCCAGAACCGGTGGTAGGTGAAGACGGGCGCGGCGCCGCCCGCGAGGTAGGCCTCGACCTTCGGCCAGGCCGGGTCGTCCCGGTAGAACGTGCGGATCGAGGCGAAGGTGGACGAGGAGTTCACCGTGTCGCCGTTCGGCATCGTGCCGGTCCACCCGCCGGGCACGTACACCGGGTTGGCGAAGCGGTCGTAGTCGGTCCGGGTCTCCTGGACGGCGACGCCCAGCGGGTCCTGGTGGTGGGCCCACATGCCGTCGAGGAGGGCCTTGGCGACCCGCTTGGCCTCGGTGTTCCCGGACTTCGCGGCGTAGTAGGTCAGGGTCTTGGCGTAGGCGGCGGCCACACCCACGTCGTCGGTGTAGTCGGCGACCGTGACGTGCAGGCCCGTGTTGGCGCCGGGAGCCGACGCGTTCCAGGTGTCGGGGGCGCCCGACCACTGGAGGGTGGAGGGGATCCGGTAGGTGCCGTCGGGGTTGATCGTGGTCTTCGACAGGGCCCAGCCGACCCACTTGTCGAGCACGGTCTTGGCGGCGGCGTCACCCGTCTGCCGGTAGAGCTCGGCGACCCGCTCCATGGACCAGGCCTGGAATCCGAACCACTGGTTGGACGCCGGGTCCTGGTAGACGGGCTTCTCGTCGTAGAAGAGGCCGTGGAAGGTCGGAGTCCCGGCCGGGGGCTGTGCGTACCGCCCCTGCCAGCTGTTAGTGGCGCCGCCCGCGATCGCGCCCTCGTCGGACTGGAGCCAGCGGTAGAACTCCAGCTGCCGGTCGAGGCTGGTCGCCCAGTCCGTGGCGCCGGTCGTCGACTTGGGCTTCAGCGGGGCGTATTCGCTGAGCGCGTACGCCGCGAGCGGGTTCTGGTAACCGCTGTGCGCATGACTGGAGCCGATCCGCCAGGACCAGCCGGCCGAGGTGTCGGTGGCGCCGCCCCAGGCGTAGTACCAGGACATCAGGTAGTGCGCGCTGCCCTTGCCCGTGCCGCCGGGGCAGACGGCCGGGCCGACGCACCCGCCCGCCTTCTTGAAGTACTTGTCGAACAGGGAGTACCGCAGGTAGTCGCCCATCTTCGCCGCCTTGGAGACGGTCGCGCCGACCTGGGTTCCCCTGCCCTGCTCCTTGGCCCAGATGTCGGCCCAGTACGCGGCCTGGACGGCACGCGCGTCGGCGTCCGGGGCATCGGTGAACTTCCACTGCTTGGCGTAGGAGGAGTCGCCGGTGAAGAGGTCGAGGTAGCCGTTCTTGCCACCGAAGGTGAAGTTGTCGCAGGTGGGGTGCGGAACGGTTTCCCAGACCGATTCCTGGGGGCCGCGCTGGAAGGTGTTGATGTACGAGGGCCCGGTCGCGGACGGTCCGGCGGAGCACTTTCCGGGCTCGTTGCCGAAGCCGTAGACGTTGTCGACGTCCTGGAGCCAGTGCATGCCGTAGATGTCGTCCGTGCCGTACGCGCTCTTCAGCTCGCCCGCGATCGGATCGGCGCCGGCGGCGACTCCCCCGTCGAGCTTGGCCGGGTACTGCGAGGGAAGGTCGTGCTCGGGAGCGTAGGTGGCGGGCTTGGAGGCGTTGTAGGTACCGGTCGTGGGCTGGTCGGCGTGGGTGGGGATCATGAACTTCTCCATGATGTCCCAGGCGCCGTTGAACTTGGTCCAGTCCCCGGTGATCTTCCCGTACATCGCCTGCAGCCAGATCAGGTAGCTGTACGCCTCCGAGGTCGTCTCGTGCCCGTGGTCCGGGGCCTCCACGATCAGCGTCTCGACGGAGTGGTACGGGATGCCCTCGGGCGAGAAGTAGCCGTTGGCCGGGTTGGTGATCTTCCCGTACAGGTCGAGGAAGCGTGCGTCGTACGTGGAGCCGGCGGCCAGCTGGGCGACCGTCACCTCGGCCTTGGCGTGCCCGGGTGCCGTCGCGGTGAAGACGGCGGAACCGCTGCCGGTGGCCCCGGCGGTGACCGTCACCTTCTGGGCGGTGTTCCAGTTCGCCGGGGTGAAGGTGAGCGCGGCGGGCGTCGCGGCGAGGTCGGTGTTGCCCGAGGTGCGGGCAACACCCACCGTGACGTCGGCGGCCGGCTGCTGGGAGAGCTTCAGGTCGAAGGTCCCCGTCTCCCCCCGGCGTACGGAGAGCTGCGCGGGGGTGGCGACGAGCGCGGGGCCCGCGGCGACGGTGATGCCGACGGGGGCCGATTCGGCGGAGGCCCCGAGGCTGTCGTAGGCCTTCGCGTAGAGGGAGTGGGAACCGACGGCGAGGCCGGTCGCGGAGAGGGCGAAGGGCGCCGTGGTGTCCACGCCCAGGAGCGTGGTGCCGCTGTAGAACTCGACCTTGCCGACGGTGGCGCCGTCAGCCGCCGCGGCGGTGGCGGCGAGCGGCACGGGGGTACCCGCCGTGTAGAGGGCGCCCGCGGTGGGGCTGCTCAGGACGGCGACCGGGGGCTGGTGGGCTCCCGTGCACGAGGTGCCGTTGACAGCGAAGGACGTGGGCGCGGCATTGGTCCCGCTGTAGGCGAACTGGGCGCCGGCCGTGACGGCCGCGCCCGCGGCCACGGTCCTGTTCCAGGCCGGGGCGGCGACGCTGACGGTCTTGCCGGACTGGGACCAGACGCCGTTCCAGCCGTTGGTGAGCTGCTGGTTGCCCGCGTAGTCGTAGGTCAGGGTCCATCCGTCGAGCGCGGTGGCCGACCGGTTGGTGAGGGTGAGCTCGGCGGTGAAGCCCGAGCCCCAGTCGTTGGTCTTGTGGTCGACGCTGCACTGCACCGCCGCGGTGGTGGCGGCGGCGGTGGTGGCGACGGCCGTGAGGCCGAGGGGGAGGCAAAGAGAGAGGGCCGCGGCCGAGGCGGTCAGCAGCCCGCGGCGGACGCGTGTTCGGGGAGGGGGGTGTGCTGGCATGCGGATGGTTCTCCTCGCGGCTCGGGGAGACGGGGATGGGAAGAACACGTGCGCACAAGCTCTGAACGAGTGGGAGCGCTCCCACTGTGCGGACGTGACGCGACTACGTCAAGACACGCGAGGAGTCGAAAGCACTCCGTGAGGAATGTGCCCCACTCCTCTTTTGCTTGGCGGGAGTTGTCACTACGGTCTGACCCCAGCGGTGGAAGCGCTTCCATGGCTGGTGCGCCGTCACGGTGCGCTCTTGCCGCAGGAGCCCGCTCGTGCGATGGCCCGCATCCGTCGGCGCTGCCCGGCGGAGCAGCGCCGACCCCGCGCGACGGCGTGACGCCGTCTCTTGGCCGGCGCGTCCGGAGGAACCGCCCTCGGGAGGCCGCCTCCTCACCGGCTGCCCACCGGCGCCCTCCCGAGCACGGGCCCGGTCGCGTCCACCCGCGCGTGCCTCGTTCACTCGAGGACGATCCGGACACGGCTGGTGGAGGTGAGGCGCTGACGCATGTTCTGATCGCCCGCCAGCCCGCCATCCCGCCATCCCGTCGCCCCGTCGCCCCGTCGCCCCGCCATCCCGCCGCTGCCCCCGCCGCCGGGACGCCGACGCGGAACGCCGCACAGCTCGTACAACTCGCACAGTTCGTACAGCTCGTACAACTCGGCGGCTAGGAGCGTGCGTCAGTAGCGACCTGACTTCCCCCGAGGCTGGAGTGCGGGATCTCGGCTGGGCCTTGGGCTGGCCTAGGCTTCGGATCATGAATACGGCGATGACCAGCGGTGCGACCACTGAGCCCGCATTCCTTGACGCCATGGAGCTGACGTCCGATCCGGAGCTGGGGGCTCGGTTCGCGGAGTCGGCCCACCAGATCCTGGCAGACCTGGTCAGCGGGGGTGCCGCGCTGGGCTGGGTCGAACCACCCTCGCGGGATGAGGTGGCGGAACTCCTCGACCACGTCGTCTCCGCAGCGCAGTCCGGGGATGCGGCCTTGCGGGCCGCTTACCTCGACCGTCGGCTCGTCGGGTTGGGGTACTGGCTGCGCTACGCCCGGCCGACGCATCGGCCACACGCCGATCTGGAGAAGATCGCGGTGGATGCCGCCGCCCATGGCCGTGGTGTCGGTCGGGCGCTGACCGCTGCCTTGATCGCCGACGCCCGGGAGGCGGGTATCGAGGTCCTCACCCTGGACGCCCGTGGCGACAACACCAGCGCCCTGCACCTCTACCGGTCGCTGGGCTTCACCGAATACGGCCGTCTGCCCGACTTCGTCGCCGTCGGCGAACACCGCTACGACAAGGTCTTCTGCATGCTGGACTTCCGCCGGCACAGCTGACCACGAGCACTACTGACCACGCTCCGAGGTGGCCGCACGCGAGACGCCCCGGGCCGACCGCCCGCACGGGTGAGGTGTGCACCGTCCCGCCCTCCACCCTCGCCGCGCGCAGCGTGCCGCCGGCTTCTGTGGTCCTGGCGCGCCGCTTCTGCGGCCGGAACGTGCCCGCCGCCCCCTCGAGTACGCCGGTGTCCAGCCGGCTACCGCCCGGAGTCCCTGGCCTCGTGGGCCGTTACTGAGGATTTCAGGGTGGGGTCGGTGGGTTGATAGCCAGGCCGGTGGCGGTGAGGCAGCCGTCGATGAGGTGGGGTCGGAGCTGGATTCTGCG
>NZ_JBSGWY010000032.1:0-44792 GCF_053609145.1 Streptomyces sp. NPDC054961
GCCACGGGCGCCTCGGGAGCGGTCACGGCACGGGTGGCGCGGCGACGGGTACGGGCCGGGGCGGCGGCCGGAGCGGCCTCCTCGGCGGGAGCGGCCGGAGCGGCGGGCGCGGCCTCGGCGGCGGGAGCCTCCGGGGCGGTCACGGCGCGGGTGGCGCGGCGACGGGCACGCGGAGCCGGGGCGGCGGTCTCCTCGGCAGCGGCGGCGACGGGCGCGGCCGGAGCCTCCTCGACGACCGGCGCGGCCTCGGCCACGGGCGCCTCGGGAGCGGTCACGGCACGGGTGGCGCGGCGACGGGTACGGGCCGGGGCGGCGGCCGGAGCGGCCTCCTCGGCGGGAGCGGCTGCCACCACGGGTGCGGGGGCCGCCTCGGCGGCGGCTACGGGGCCACCGGGGGGACCGGCCGGCCGGGAAGCGGCCCGCCGGCGCCTGCGCGGAGGCAGGTTGTCGCTGGGGCTGCCACTGTCGGCGGCGGTGGTGTTGTCGTTTTCGTTGTTGAGCATGCGGGGGTCTCCCGTCACGCTCCCGGGCGCCGCGGCTGACTTCCGGTCCGGCACGGCCACGCGTAATGAGCGCGGAGCCGGCCTCCGGGGCGCGTTCGCCACACGGGAGCTCAGTTCAATGGCCGCCGGTTCCGTACGTGGTAGTCCGTACGGCCTGGCGGAAGTCTTCAGGTCTGTGCGCGGCCCGACCCAGGTGGCTCCCGAGTACCAGGGCTGCGCGACGACGACGATCCTTACGCGGCGGGACCTTCCGGCGCCTTCGCGTCGGCGGTCACGGCCGCCGTGGATGGGGCGGTCGCGACAGCTTCGCGGTCGGGCGCGAGCGGGTCGGTCACCGTGCCGGACTCCTCGTCGAAGAGCCCCTGCGCCAGCCTGGTCACCGCAGCGGGGACCGGCGGCGTTAGGTCGGCCACAGCTCGGAGACCGGACAGGACGTCGTCGGGTCGCACGGCAGGTGTCAGATGCCGAACAACCAGGCGCAGTATCGCACAAGCATTGTCCAGGGGCCTATCAGCCGTTGCCGGAACCGTTTCCAGGGCCACCACGGCCCCACGCGTGTCGAAGGTCCGCATGCCGTTCTTGGTGCGGCGCTGGACCTCGACGGCCTCGGCGGCGAGGAAGGCCTCGACGGCGTTCGCGGCTTCCGCGGGCTCGACACCGTCCAGGCGCAGCTCCCACACGGAGGCGGCCAGCCGCTCGGCGAGGCCCGAGGTGCGGGCTTCGACGGCGTCGATGATGTCGAGGCCGACGGGCATCGAGTCGTCGAGCAGCTTGCGCAGGACCGCGGGGTCGCGGGGCTCCGCGAGGGCGATCTCCAGGTACTCGGCCTCACTGCCGGTCCCGGTCGGAGCGGCGTTCGCGTACGAGACGCGGGGGTGCGGGGTGAAGCCCGCCGAGTAGGCCATGGGTACCTCGGAGCGGCGCAGGGCCCGCTCGAAGGCACGCTGGAAGTCCCGGTGACTGGTGAACCGGAGGCGGCCGCGCTTGGTGTAGCGCAGACGAATGCGCTGCACCACCGGTGCGGGAGGCGGGCCTTCGGGCTGGCGCTTGCCCAGTGGTTCTTCTCCTTGTGCGGGGCTCCGCGGCTCGCGCGTCGCCCTGAGGTCTGTGGAGCCTGCCGGCTCGCCGTGCCCTCCGGCTCACCCTTGCTTGGACAAGGAGATCTCGGGGGCGGGCGTGTCGCCTGCGGCTGTGTTACTACCCAGAGTACGCGCCCGTGACCTCCCCGGTTCCCGGGACGGGCCGCCGAACAGCGCGCGGCGCACATCGTCCCGTGCCTCGCGCACCGCGAGGCGGGAGGCGCGCCAGATCTCGCCGGTGGCGCGGCCGACGGGAGCGATCGCCTGCCGGTGCACCGCGCGGACCGCGCGGCGGGCGGAGGTCCACACCGCGCGGACGGCGTGCCCGACGGGTGTGGCGATCCACCGGTACGCCCAGGCGGCGGGCCGCGCGACGAGCCCGCGCCACAGCAGGACGAGCCCGCGTCCGAGCGCCCGGCTCAGCCTCCCGGCGAGGTGCCAGGCACTGACGAGGAGTCGTCCCAGGGGCAGGAGCAGCCAGGCGTAGAGGCCCCGGCCGACCGGCGCGGCCACGTACCGGTACAGCGCCCGGACGGGCGCCACCAGCAGGTACCGCACCAGGCGGGTGACCAGCCAGGCGAGGCCCTGGCCGAGGGGCACCAGAACGTACCGCCCGGCCGGGACCATGACGAACCGCCAGAGCCCGGTCCACGGCCAGACGAAGAGCGCCATCCCCAGTGCCCAGCCGGCCCACTTGAGGCCCACGCCGACCGGCCGGAGCGCGTGGGCGTACACGGCGCGTACGAGCCGGGCGGCGCCCTGCCCGACGGGCCGGAGCACGTACGCGTACACACCCCGTCCGAGCCGGGCGATCCCCTGCCCGACGGGCCGGAGCACGTACGCGTACACACCCCGTCCGAGCCAGGCCAGCCCCTGCCCGGCCGGAACGGCGACGAACCGCCAGAGGCCGGCCCAGGGCCAGTAGAAGACCGCCTTCACCAGGATCTCCGTCACCAGCCCGAGCCCGCGCAGCACGGGCAGCAGCACCCGTCGCCAGAGCGGCCCGAGGACCGTCCGGTTGAGCGTCCGCGCGGCGGCGACGAGCAGGTCCCACACCACCCGCACGGGCAGCACGAGCAGCACCGCCACGATCTTCACGGGAATCCGGACCATCCCGGCCAGGCAGCCGTCGCCGTCGCCCTGCGCGGGCCGCGACTCATCGAGTTCCATGACGGTAAGGACACGCCACGGCCCCGCGCCGTTGCACCACGGGCGCCCTCGGTCGGCGGATCCCGGGGCCGCGGGCCAACGGGTGGGCGGCTCCGGCTGTTTGGCGCGCGTCCCGGCCTCGCCGGGCGCGCATGACGATGCCCCCGCCGTTTCCGGTGGGGGCATCGTCGGGGCGGGACTCAGCCCGGGGTCACTTCACGACCGTGAGGGGCAGCAGCTTCTTGCCCGTGGGGCCGATCTGGATGTCGAGGTCGAGCTGCGGGCACACGCCGCAGTCGAAGCACGGGGTCCAGCGGCAGTCCTCGACCTCGGTCTCGTCGAGGGCGTCCTGCCAGTCCTCCCAGAGCCAGTCCTTGTCGAGACCGGAGTCCAGGTGGTCCCAGGGCAGGACCTCCTCGTAGGTGCGCTCGCGGGTCGTGTACCAGGCCACGTCCACGCCGTACGCGGGCAGGGTCTGCTCGGCCGCGCGCATCCAGCGGTCGTAGCTGAAGTGCTCGCGCCAGCCGTCGAAGCGGCCGCCCGACTCGTACACGGCGCGGATGACGTCGCCGACGCGGCGGTCGCCGCGCGAGAGCAGGCCCTCGACGACGCCCGGCTTGCCGTCGTGGTAGCGGAAGCCGATGGAACGGCCGTACTTCTTGTCCGCGCGGAGCTTGTCGCGGAGCTTGCCCAGACGGGCGTCCGTCTCCTCCGCCGACAGCTGCGGCGCCCACTGGAACGGGGTGTGCGGCTTGGGCACGAACCCGCCGATGGACACCGTGCAGCGGATGTCGTTCTGACCGGAGACCTCGCGGCCCTTGGCGATGACGTTGACCGCCATGTCGCCGATCTGGAGCACGTCCTCGTCGGTCTCGGTCGGCAGGCCGACCATGAAGTACAGCTTCACCTGGCGCCAGCCGTTGCCGTACGCCGTGGCGACGGTCCGGATCAGGTCCTCTTCCGAGACCATCTTGTTGATGACCTTGCGCATGCGCTCGGAGCCGCCCTCGGGGGCGAAGGTCAGGCCGGAGCGGCGGCCGTTGCGGGTCAGCTCGTTGGCCAGGTCGACGTTGAAGGCGTCCACGCGGGTCGACGGGAGGGACAGGCCCACCTTGTCTTCCGTGTAGCGGTCGGCCAGGCCCTTGGCGATGTCGGCGATCTCGGTGTGGTCCGCCGAGGACAGCGACAGCAGGCCGACCTCTTCGAAGCCCGTCGCCTTGAGGCCGCGCTCCACCATTTCGCCGATGCCGGTGATGCTTCGCTCCCGTACGGGACGCGTGATCATGCCGGCCTGGCAGAAACGGCAGCCGCGGGTGCAGCCGCGGAAGATCTCCACGGACATGCGCTCGTGGACGGTCTCGGCGAGCGGGACCAGGGGCTGCTTGGGGTAGGGCCATTCATCGAGGTCCATGACGGTGTGCTTGGACACGCGCCACGGCACGCCGGAGCGGTTCGGGACGACGCGGCCGATGCGGCCGTCCGGCAGGTACTCGACGTCGTAGAAGCCCGGCACGTAGACGCCGCCGGTCTTCGCGAGCCGCAGGAGGACCTCTTCGCGGCCGCCCGGCCGGCCCTCGGCCTTCCACGCGCGGATGATCTCGGTCATGTCGAGGACGGCCTGCTCGCCGTCGCCGATGACCGCGCAGTCGATGAACTCCGCGATCGGCTCGGGGTTGAAGGCCGCGTGGCCGCCCGCGAGCACGATGGGGTGGTCGAGCGTCCGGTTCTTGGCCTCCAGCGGGATGCCCGCCAGGTCCAGGGCCGTCAGCATGTTGGTGTAGCCGAGCTCGGTGGAGAAGGAGAGCCCGAAGACGTCGAAGTCCCCGACCGGACGGTGCGAGTCGACGGTGAACTGGGGCACCTTGTGCTCGCGCATCAGCTCTTCGAGGTCCGGCCACACGCTGTACGTGCGCTCCGCGAGCACGCCCTCGCGCTCGTTGAGCACCTCGTACAGGATCATGACGCCCTGGTTGGGCAGGCCGACCTCGTACGCGTCCGGGTACATGAGCGCCCAGCGCACGTCGGCGCTGTCCCAGGGCTTGACGGTCGAGTTGAGCTCACCGCCGACGTACTGGATCGGCTTCTGGACGTGCGGAAGCAAAGCCTCGAGCTGAGGGAAGACCGATTCGGTCATCACGCGACTTTCTGGAGCGGGCAGGGGGCGACTCTCAAGCGTACCCCGAGGCCCGGCGGCCTCCCGCCCGAAGATCAGCCGCGCAGTGCGGCCGCCCGAGCAGCGGTTCCCGCCCACATCTCGGGCAGTTCCCGCTCGCGGCGGTCGGACAGCGCCTCCTCGCGGGCGAAGAGCACGCCCCAGGTGAAGGAGGACTCCCCCGCCCCGGCCGCCTGGACCGCGAGCCCGCGCAGGGCCGCGCGCGCGACGACGCTGTCCTGGTGGTCGCCGAGCAGGCTCTGGACCGCTTTCACCCCCTTGGCCAGGCGCCGGGCGGGCTTGCCCAGGGCCGGGGCCGCCGCCTCCGCCGCGTACCGGGCCCGCTTCGCGGCCTTGCGGGCCTCGTGCAGGGCCAGGTCGCGGGCCTGGCCCGGATCGATGGCCAGCGCGCCCTCGATCCGGCCGGCGAGGCGTTCGTAGTCGCCGATGACCGCCGCGGGCAGCGCCGTCCCGGCGGGCCGGCCGGCGGCCTTCAGCAGCGGCGGGTCGGCCAGCAGGGCGTCGAGGGCGTTCAGCAGGGCCACGTAGCGCCTGCTGTCGAGGGCGGCGAGCACCGTGCGGCGCGAACCGGTGCGGCGGGCGGTGTTCCAGATCTTGAGGCGGCCGCGGACCGGGCCCAGCTGCAGGGTCACCGGGAGTTCGCCCAGCCGGGTCTGGATCCGCGCCAGCAGCACCTCCTGGTCGCGGTCGACCCCGAGCTCGGCGGCGAGCCAGCGCAGCTCCTCGCCGACCGGGCCGGTGACGGCGGGATCCAGGAGCCGGCGGTAGGTCTTGAAGGCGCTGCGCAGCCGCCGGGTGGCGACGCGCATCTGGTGGACGGAGTCGGGCAGGCCCCGGCGTACGGCGGGGTCCTGGGCGATCAGGGTGTCGCGCTGTTCGCGCAGGTATCCCAGGACGCAGGCGCCCGCCGTGCCCTCGGGGGCGTCGGTCTCGGCCCGGACCGGAGGCTCGGCGGAGGTCTCGGTGAGCGCGCGGGCCAGCTTGGAGGGGGCGGCGGAAACCCGCAGGCCGGCCTTGCGGAACGTCTTCTCGACGGCGTCCAGCAGTGCCGGGTCGACGCCGTCGGCGAGTTCCACCTCGACCTCGGTCCAGGCGGCGGTGGCGTCCGCGCGCTCGGCCCGGACCGCGTCGGTGGACAGCTCCGCGAGGAGGGCGCCGTCGGCGTCCAGGAGGTGGCTGATCCGGCGCGAGGACAGCAGCCTGACCTGCGGTTCCAGGGGCCTGTCGCGGATCCGGGAGCGGAGCAGGACGGCGAGCGAACGGGGGACGGTGTCGCTGAGGGCGGCCGTGATCTCGTCGCGCACCCCGGGGGACACCGGAAGTTTCAGGTGCCACCCCGCGTCCTTGCCGCCGGTGCGCCGCCGCAGGGTGAGCCCGTCGGCGGCGAGCCGCTGGTCGTGGGTGTCGTAGTAGACGGCGTCGAGGTCCACGGTGCCCTGGTCGGTGACGGCCGCGACGGCGGCCGTGCCGGTCAGGTCCGGTACCCCGCGCCGGGCCCGCTTGGCCGTGGAGAACTCGAACTTCCGCTCGATCTCACGCTTCGTGTCCGCCATGAACCGAATTTAGTCCTGAACGGGCGGCAACGTGAAGGCGAACGGGCAAAGCGGCCGAAAGCGGCCCCCCTGGCGGCGGGTCAGGCCGACATCGGCCGCTGCACCCTGATCGACTGGAGCAGTCCGATGGCCACCCAGACGGCGAACATCGACGATCCTCCGTACGACACGAACGGCAGCGGGAGCCCCGCCACCGGCATGATCCCCAGCGTCATCCCGATGTTCTCGAAGGCCTGGAAGGCGAACCAGGCGATGATCCCGGCGCACACGATCGTCCCGTACAGCTCGGTCGTCTCGCGGGCGATCACGCAGGCCCGCCACAGGATGACGCCCAGGAGGACGAGGATCAGACCGGCTCCGACGAAACCGAGCTCCTCCCCCGCCACCGTGAAGACGAAGTCGGTCTGCTGCTCCGGCACGAACTGGCCGGTGGTCTGCGAGCCGTGGAAGAGCCCGGATCCGGTGAGTCCGCCGGAGCCGATCGCGATCCGCGCCTGGTTGGTGTTGTAGCCGACGCCCGCGGGGTCGAGCTCCGGGTTGGCGAAGGCCGCGAAGCGGTTGATCTGGTACTCGTCGAGGATCCCGAGCTGCCAGATGAGGATGGCGCCGGCCGCGCCCGAGCCGAGGAGGCCGAGCACCCAGCGGTTGGAGGCGCCGGAGGCGAGCAGCACGCCGAGCACGATGACGACCATGACCATGACGGAGCCGAGGTCGGGCATCAGCATGGTGATGCCCATGGGGGCGGCCGCGAGGCACAGCGCCTTGACGACGGTGCGGTGGTCGGGGTGGGCGAGGTCGCCCGCGTCGACCCGGGCCGCGAGCAGCATCGCCATGCCCAGGATGATCGTGATCTTCACGAACTCGGAGGGCTGGAGCGAGAAGCCGCCGCCGATCACGATCCAGGCGTGGGCGCCGTTGATGGTGGCGCCGAGCGGGGTGAGCACGGCGAGGATCAGCACCAAGGAGAGGCCGTAGAGGATCGGCACGGCGCCGCGCAGGGTCCGGTGGCCGAGCCAGACGGTGCCGATCATCAGCACGAGGCCGATGCCGGTGTTCATGGCGTGCCGGAAGAGGAAGTAGTACGGGTCCCCGTTGTTCAGCGAGGTGCGGTTGCGCGTGGCCGACCACACCAGCAGGGAGCCGAGGAGGGAGAGGGCGAGCGCGGAGAGGAGTATCGGCCAGTCGAGCCGGCGCACCACGGAGTCGCGCGCGGTGAGCTTGGCCATCGCCCCGCGTTCCGGCGCGTACCGGGATACGGAGAACTTGTTCGCGGTCTGCATGTCGGGTCTCGGTCCTCAGTCCTGGCGCGCGGCGGGTGGGGCGGGGGGCCCGGCGAGCGCGGGCGGTGCCAGTTCCTCGGGGGACGGCGGCACGTACGGGGTGATGTCCGGGGCCTCGATGGAGCCGTCGGGCAGGATCCTGGGCAGTTTCGCCTCCGGCTTGAGCAGCAGGGCCTTCTTCGGGTCCTGGACCCCGGACATGGTGAGCCCGTAGATGGCGTTGTAGACGTTGCGCACCGCGGGACCGGAGGCGCCGGAGCCGGTGCCGCCCTGGGAGATCGTCATCACGATCGTGTAGTCGTCGGTGTACGTGGCGAACCAGGAGGTGGTCTGCTTGCCGTAGACCTCCGCGGTACCGGTCTTGGCGTGCATGGGGATCTCCTTCTGCGGCCAGCCGCCGAAGCGCCAGGCGGCGGTGCCGCGGGTGGCGACGCCCTCCAGCGCGGCGGCCATCTTCTGCCGGGTGACCTCGGTCATCGGCAGCCTGCCGTGGGCCTGCGGCTTGATCTCTTCGATCCTCTTGCCGTCGGCGGAGACGATGGCCTTGCCGATGGTCGGGTTCCACAGGGTGCCGCCGTTGGAGATGGCCGCGTAGATGGTCGCCATCTGGATCGGGGTGACGAGGGTGTCGCCCTGGCCGATGGAGTAGTTGACGGCGTCACCGGCGCGCATGAGGTTGCCCTCGAGGCAGTTCTCGTAGGACAGCAGCTCGACGTAGGTGCCGCCCTTCTTGCCGGTCTTGCACCACACGTCCTTGTTGGCCTGCCAGAACCGCTGCTTCCAGGCGCGGTCGGGGACACGGCCCTTCTCCTCGCCCGGCAGGTCCACGTGGGTCTCGGCGCCGAGGCCGAACTGGTGGGCGGTCTTGTAGAAGACCTCGGCCGGGCTCTTCTTGGGATGGAGTCCGCCGTCCTTGATCCACTGCTGGTGGCCGAGGGCGTAGAAGACGGTGTCGCAGGAGACCTCGAGGGCCCGGCCGAGGGTGATCGAGCCGTGGCCCTGGGACTCGAAGTTCTTGAAGACCTGGCCGCCGATGGAGTACGAGCTCGGGCAGGGGTACTCGCCGTCGAACTTGTATCCGGCGTTGACCGCGGCCGCGGTCGGGATGACCTTGAAGATGGAGCCCGGGGCGGCCTGCCCCTGGATCGCCCGGTTCATCAGCGGGACGTTGGACTCCTTGGCGGTGAGCTTGGCGTAGTCCTTGCCGGAGATGCCGCCGACCCAGACGTTCGGGTCGTAGCTCGGGTTGGAGGCCATCGCCACGACCCGGCCGGTCTTGGACTCCAGGACGACGATGGCGCCCGCGTCGGCCTTGTAGGGGACGCCGGTGTTGCGGTCGATCTGCTTGCGCGCCTCCACCATGGCCGCGTTGAGCTCGAACTCGGCGACCCCTTGGACACGGGCGTCGATGCTGGTGACGAGGTGCGCGCCGGGAACGGCCGGGTCGTTCCTGGCCTGGCCGATGACCCGGCCGAGGTTGTCCACCTCGTAGCGGGTGACGCCCGACTTCCCGCGCAGCTCCTTGTCGTACGTGCGCTCGATGCCGAAGCGGCCGACCTGGTCGGAGCGCAGGAACGGCGAGTTGGTGTCCTTCGCCTTGACGATCTCGCCGTCGGTGACCGGGGAGAGGTAGCCGAGGACCTGTCCGGTGTTGGCGCCGCCCGGGGCCGGGTAGCGGCGTACGGCCGTGGGCTCGGCGGTGATCCCGGGGAAGTCCTCGGGGCGCTCGCGGATCTGGAGGGCCTGCTGGGTGGTGGCCTTGTTGGTGACCGGGATCGGCTGGTACGGGGAGCCGTTCCAACAGGGCTGCGGGGTCTGGTTGTCGCAGAGCCGGACCTTGTCGGCGACGTCCCGCGGCTTCATGTCGAGTACCCCGGCGAGCCGGGCGAGCACCGCCTTGCCCCGGTCCTTCATCTTCATCAGCTCGGTGCGGCTGGCCGAGACGACGAGGCGGGTCTCGTTGTCGGCGAGCGCGACCCCGCGGGCGTCGAGGATCGAGCCGCGCACGGCCGGCTGGACCACCTGCTGGACGTGGTTGTTCTTCGCCTCGTCGGAGTACTCGTCGCCGTTGCGGATCTGGAGGTACCAGAGGCGTCCGCCGAGGGTGAGCAGCAGGGAGAAGACGAGGACCTGGATGATCACGAGCCGGATCCGCACCCGGGAGGTACGGCCGGTGTCCGGAATGTTGGTCACGGGGACTCCTCCCTCACAGCTTCTTGACGCTCTTCACACCCTTGATTCCCTTGACGCCCTTTATGCGGCCGGCCCGGTTGGCGCGGCTTCGGGCGGTCTTCATCCGCAGGCCGCCGCGCTGGCTGCCGATCCGCAGCCCGGTGCCGCCGGCCAGCCAGCCGGAGGCGAAGTCCTTGCCCGCCGGGGGTCCGCCGTTGGCGTCGACGGCCATCGGGTCGTTCTCGGCGCGGCGGGCCAGGGCCATGATGAACGGCACGGTGAAGGGCGCGAGCAGCAGGTCGTAGAGGACCGCGGTGAACAGCAGCCCGGTCAGGCCGACGTGGCGGGCGGCGGTGTCGCCGACCAGTGCGCCGACGCCCGCGGAGAGCAGGGTGGAGGCGAAGGCGGCGCCGACGACGGTGAGCATCGGGCCCCAGGCGGAGCGGAACCGCCCCGTGTCGGGGCGGACCAGGCCGGCGACGTAGCCGATGACGCACAGCACGAGCGCGTAGCGGCCGGCGGCGTGGTCGGCGGGCGGGGCCAGGTCGGTGAGGAGGCCGGCGGCGAAGCCGATGAGGGCGCCGCTGACGCTGCCGTACACGAGTGCGAGGGCGACGACGGTGAGGAGGACCAGGTCGGGGACGGCTCCGGGCAGTTGGAGGCGGCCCAGGACGGAGACCTGGACGACGAGGGCGACCACGACGAGCGTGGCAGCGAGCAGGATCCGGTTGAAGCGCATGGTGATCGGCTCCTACTCGTCGGCCGGCTTGCCGGGCGCGCTGGCCGACGGGGTGACCGTGACGGTGACCGTCGGGATGGGCTTGGGCGCCTCCGGCTTGGGCGGCAGGACGGCGTCGCGCGGGTCCTCGCGCGGGGGCATCACCACGACGCCGACGATGTCCAGGCGCGAGAAGCCGACGAACGGGCGGACCCAGACGGTCCGGGTCAGGTCGCCGCGCGAGGGGTCGACCTTGACCACCTCACCGATCGGGACACCGGGGACGAAGGGCTTGTTGCCGCGCGAGCCGAAGGTGACGAGGCGGTCGCCGGGGTTGATCTTGGCCTTGCCGTTGAGCATCTGCACGGACAGCGCGCGGTCGCCCTGGCCGGTGGCGAAACCGAGTTCGCCGGTCTTCTCCAGACGGGTGCCGACCGTGAAGTCGGGGTCGTTGGCGAGGACCACGGTGGCGGTGTCGGGGCCGACGGTCGCGACGCGGCCGACGAGTCCGTCCCCGTTGAGGACGGTCATGTCGCGTTCGATGCCGTCCTTGCTGCCGGCGTCGATGGTCACGGTCCAGGAGAAACCCTGGGCCGCTCCTATGGCGATGACCTCGGCGCCCTTGATGCCGTACTGTCCGGCGCCCGCCCGCTTGAGCATCTCGTCCAGTTCGCGGATCCGGCTGCGGGTCTGGTCGTCACTGCCCAGCTTGGCCTTGAGCGCCGCGTTCTCGCGCTCCAGCCCGGCGATGCGGTTGTGCCGCTCCCCGGAGTCCCGTACCGCCCCTATGGCGTTGGCGACCGGGTCGACCCCTTTGGCCACGCCCTTCTCGACCGGCCCGAAGACCGCTGCGGCGGCCTGCCGGGCACCGTCGACCGGCGAGTCCTCGCCCGTCCTGATGTCCACCGTGATCAATGCGAACGCGATGGCGATCAGAAGCACCAGGAGCAGCCGGCTTTCTCGTGTGTCCCTCACGTGCGGCGGCCGTGCCTTCCTCATAGTGAACCGTGCGGCGAAGCCGCTCCGGTGGAGCCGGGGCTCGAACCGGACCTTGCCTGTATATCAACGATCCGCCGCACGGGCCCGGTAGCACCCGTACGGCGGATCATTTGCGTTCCACCGCCCCTCGGCGGGCCGGATCAGCGTCGGGGCTGGGCGTCCAGGACCTGCTGGAGCGCCTCGAACTCCTCGACGCACTTGCCGGATCCGAGCGCGACGGAGTCGAGCGGATCCTCGGCGATGTGGATGGGCATGCCCGTCTCGCGGCGCAGTCGCTCGTCGAGGCCGCGGAGCAGGGCGCCGCCTCCGGTGAGGACGATGCCGCGGTCCATGATGTCGCCGGAGAGTTCGGGCGGGCACTTGTCGAGGGTGGTCTTGACGGCGTCGACGATGGCGTTGACCGGCTCCTCGATCGCCTTGCGGACCTCGGCGGCCGAGATCACGACCGTCTTCGGCAGGCCGGAGACCAGGTCCCGGCCGCGGATCTCGGTGTGCTCGTCCTTGTCGAGGTCGTAGGCCGACCCGATGGTGATCTTGATCTGTTCGGCCGTGCGCTCGCCGAGGAGGAGCGAGTACTCCTTCTTGATGTGCTGGATGATCGCGTTGTCCAGCTCGTCACCGGCCACCCGGATGGACTGCGCCGTGACGATTCCGCCGAGGGAGATGACGGCCACCTCGGTGGTGCCGCCGCCGATGTCCACGACCATGTTGCCGGTGGCCTCGTGGACGGGCAGCCCGGCGCCGATGGCCGCGGCCATGGGCTCCTCGATGATGTGCACCTGGCGGGCGCCGGCCTGCGTGGACGCCTCGATCACGGCGCGGCGCTCCACTCCCGTGATGCCGGAGGGTACGCAGACCACGACGCGCGGACGGGCCAGGTAGCGGCGCTTGTGGATCTTGAGGATGAAGTACCGGAGCATGCGCTCGGTGATCTCGAAATCGGCGATCACGCCGTCTTTGAGGGGCCGAACGGCGACGATGTTGCCGGGCGTGCGCCCGATCATCTTCTTCGCTTCGGTGCCGACCGCCAGGATGCCGCCGGTGTTCGTGTTGATGGCGACCACGGACGGCTCGTTCAGGACGATTCCCCGGCCCCTCACGTACACCAGCGTGTTGGCGGTCCCGAGGTCGATCGCCATGTCACGGCCGATGAACGACATGTAGTTCCCCTTGTTCCCCATGAGGAGCGTCTGGCCTTCCAGTTGATAGCAGTTGCTGTCAGGTCGGCGAGGTGGGTGTGTGGGTGGAAGCCCCATCGTAGTGCCGGGAGTACGGACACCGCGCGACGGGACTCCGGCAATCCCGCCGGAACGGATACCCGCCCCCTAGTGGTGACGTTGCGTCCTGTCCATGCGTTCCCCGAAATTACCGGTAATACCAAAGGGCGACCGAAATTACTTCGGTCGCCCCAGGTCACTAGCGCTATTCGGCTGATGTTCCGTCAGGAAAGAGTGATCAGAGCGACGGGAAGAAAAGCTTCAGCTCGCGCTCGGCGGACTCCTCGGAGTCCGAGGCGTGGATGAGGTTCTCCCGGGTGACGGTACCGAAATCACCCCGGATGGAACCGGGCGCCGCGGCGATCGGGTCAGTGGGTCCGGCCAGCTGGCGGACACCCTCGATCACGCGTTCCCCTTCGACGACCAGGGCCACGACCGGGCCACTGGCCATGAAGCCCATGAGCGGCTCGTAGAAGACCTTGCCCTTGTGCTCGCCGTAGTGCGCTTCCAGGGTCTCCTGGTCCAGCGTGCGCAGCTCCAGCGCGGGAATGGTCCAGCCGGCCTTCCGCTCGATGCGGCCGACGATCTCGCCGATCAGGCCCCGACGGACGGCGTCGGGCTTGAGCAGGACGAGCGTGCGCTGGGTCATGTGGGTAACTCCTTGCGGCATACGGGTGCGGTCCGACGAGGCTACAGGGGCCCGGAGCCCCGCCGTACGGGGCCTTCCCCGGGCCGGGCGCCACTTCGGCGGCCGGGCGCCACTTCGGCGGCGGCGCCCTGGGCCGATCGGGTCAAGGCCCGGCGGGGCTAGGCCGATCGGGGCAGGGCGGGCAGGCGTCGCCCGGCCCGGCCCCGTCGGCGCCTACGCCTCCGCGGCGGCGGGCGTCTCGGCCTGCGCGGCCGCCCAGCGGGCCTTGATGACGTCGATCCGGCGCCCGTAGTGGACCGAGCACCACCACAGGCCCGCGAACACCACGCCCAGGATGAACATCATCGGGACCACGAGGCCGCTCAGGATCAGCCCGATCTGCAGGGCCCAGCCGATCTGCACGGCCCCCGGGCGGGACAGCATCCCGCACAGCAGCACCGACAGCAGCATCCCGAGCCCGCAGACCGTCCAGACCACGGCCTGGCTCAGGTCGCCCTTCATGGCGACCAGCCCCGCGAAACCGATCACGAAGAACTCGCCGATCAGCGTCGAAGCACACAGCGTGCGCATCCCTCAGCCCCTCTTCAGCAGCAGGCGGGCCTCGCCCACCGTGATCACGGACCCGGTCACCAGGACCCCGGCCCCTCCGTACTCCGCCTCTTCCTCCGCCAGGGTGATCGCCGCCTCCAGGGCGTCGTCCAGCCGCGGCTCCACCTGCACCCGGTCCGGTCCGAAGACCTCGACCGCGATGGCCGCCAGTTCGTCGGCGGACATCGCCCGGTGGCTGGTGTTCTCCGTGACCACGACCTCGGCGAAGATCGGCTCGAAGGCCTCCAGGAGCCCGCGCACGTCCTTGCCCTCGCTCGCGGCCACGACCCCGATGAGCCGGCTGAAGCCGAAGGCCTCGGTGACCGCCTCGGCCGTGACCTGCGCCCCGGCCGGGTTGTGCGCCGCGTCCAGGACCACCGTCGGGCTGCGCCGCACGACCTCCATGCGGCCCGGCGAGGTCACCGAGGCGAAGGCCTTGCGGACGGTGTCCGCGTCCAGCACCCGCGCGTGGTCCGCGCCGATCCCGAAGAAGGCCTCGACCGCGGCCAGCGCCACGGCCGCGTTGTGCGCCATGTGGGCGCCGTACAGCGGCAGGAAGATCCCGTCGTACTCGCCGCCCAGCCCGCGCAGCGTCAGCTGCTGGCCGCCGACCGCGACCTCACGGGTGACGACGCCGAACTCCATGCCCTCGCGGGCCACCGTCGCGTCGACCTCGACGGCCTTCTTCAGCAGCACCTGCGCCGCGTCCACCGGCTGCTGCGCCAGGATCACGGTGGCGCCCTGCTTGATGACCCCGCTCTTCTCCACCGCGATCTCGCCGGGCGTGGAGCCGAGCCGGTCCGTGTGGTCCAGGCTGATCGGGGTGACCACGGCGACCGCGGCGTCGATCACGTTGGTCGCGTCCCAGGTGCCGCCCATGCCGACCTCGACCACGGCCGCGTCCACCGGCGCGTCCGCGAACGCCGCGTACGCCATGCCGGTGAGGACCTCGAAGAACGACAGCCGGAACTCCTCGGCCGCGTCCACCATCTCCACGTACGGCTTGATGTCGTGGTAGGTCTCGACGAACCGCTCGGCGGAGATCGGCGCCCCGTCCAGGCTGATCCGCTCCGTGACCGACTGCACGTGCGGGCTCGTGTAGCGGCCGGTGCGCAGCTCGAAGGCGTTCATCAGCACCTCGATCATGCGGGCGGTGCTCGTCTTGCCGTTGGTGCCGGTGATGTGGATGGAGGGGTACGCGCGCTGCGGCTCGCCGAGGACGTCCATCAGCGCGGCGATCCGCGTGACGGAGGGCTCCAGTTTCGTCTCGCCCCACCGCCCGGCCAGCTCCTGCTCCACCTCCCGCAGCGCTTCGCTCACCTGGGGGTCGGCGGGCACGTCGGGCACCGGGTCGCCCTGGGGTGGACCGGCGTGCGCGCGCAGGGTGCGGCTGCCCGCAGCGATCACCGCCAGGTCGGGGTCGCGGTCGGACTCTTCCGCCACGATCTGGTCGAACTCGTCGAAGCTGTCATCGTGGCTCTCGGGCTGCTGCTCACTCACGGGACCCAGTCTACGGACGAGGGGCGGCGGGACTTTCGGCCTGGTCGCTTCGGGGCCTTCGGCGGCGGAGGTGACCTGATCGTCATGCAAGCCTTGCGGACAGGAGATAGGGGAATGAATGCCGCAGGCCAGCACCAACAAGACAGCTTCCAGCCGCGACATAGGGATAGACCTGGGAACCGCCAACACCCTCGTCTACGCACGGGGGCACGGCATCGTCCTGAATGAGCCGTCCGTGGTCGCGGTCAAGGCCGGTACGACCACCGCCCTGGCCGTCGGCGCCGAGGCCAAGGAGACCATCGGCCGCACCCCCGGCTCCATCACCGCGATCCGCCCGCTCAAGGACGGTGTGATCTGCGACTACGAGGCCGCCGAGGAGATGATCCGGCACTTCGTCCGCAAGGCCGTCCCCGGCCGGCGCGTCCGCACCCGGATGGTGATCTGCGTGCCCTCCGGGGTCACCCCGGTCGAGCGGCGGGCCATCATCCACGCCTCCACCCGGGCCGGCGCCAGGACCGTGCACCTGATCGAGGAGCCGATGGCCGCGGCGATCGGCGCCGGACTGCCGGTGTCCGAAGCGCGCGGCTCGATGGTCGTCGACATCGGCGGCGGCACCTCCGAGGTCGCCGTCATCTCCCTGGGCGGCATCGTCACCGCCCAGTCCCTGCGCGTCGGCGGGGACCGGCTGGACGGCGCGATCATGGACTACGTCCGCAAGGAGCACGCCCTGCTCATCGGCGAACGCACCGCCGAGGACATCAAGATCGCCATCGGCTCGGCCTGGCCCGTGCCGGACCGGCCGGAGCTGGAGACGCGCAGCTTCACCGTCCGGGGCCGCGAGAAGGTCGGCGGCATGCCCAAGAGCCTCCAGCTCGGAGCGGCCGACGTCCGCGCGGCCCTCGACGAACCCGTCGAGGCGATCATCGCGGCCTTGCGCACCACCCTCGAGGAGTGCCCGCCCGAGCTGTCCGGCGACATCATGGAGCACGGCATCGTCCTGACCGGCGGCGGTGCGCTGCTGCCCGGCCTGGACCTGCGGATGGCCTACGCCACCGGGATCCCCGTCTTCGTCGCGGACTCCCCGCTGGACTGCGTGGCCCTGGGCTCGGGCCGCTGCGTCGAGGACATGGACGCGCTCAGCAGCCTGCTGGCACCGGCGAAGGCCTGACGCCCGCGCCCGCGGGGACCGGCGAAGGCGGACGCCCGGCGCCCGCCAGGCGTCCGGCCGACGCCCGGTCTAGGCCTTCGGGAGGGTCGCGACGACCTCGTACGCGTCCTGCGTGCGGGTCGCCGTCAGGCTGCCGCCCAGGCTGCGCACGCGCTCCGACATGCTCGCGGTGCCCGAACCGGCGGAGACGGGCGCCCGGGTCGGATTGCGCTCCGGAAGCCCGTTGCTGACCGCGATCCGGAGCTGCGGGCCCTTCGCCGCTATCGAGACCTCGATGGTCTCGCCGCGGGCGTGCTTGGCCGCGTTGGTCAGGCATTCCTGCACCACCCGGTAGACCGCCGCCTGCCGCAGCGGCGACAGCCCGTGCGCCTCCGGATCCAGGTCGAGCCGTACGGGCGAACCCGCGCGCCCGCTCTCCTGCGCGAGCTCCTCCAGCCCCTCCACCCCCGGGGTCGCGGCCCGCTCCCCGCGCTGCACGATGATCTCGTTCAGCACCAGGTGCGCCCGGCGCGCGGTGTCGGCCAGCTCCTCGAAGTCCTTCGCGTACGCCGTCTCGCGCGCCCGCATCGACAGCACCTCGGAGCGGACCGTGAGCAGGGTCAGCTCCCGCCCCACGAAGTCGTGGACGTCACGGGCGACCGAGGTGCGCTCCTCCTGGACGGCCCGCAGGACCGCGGCCTCCGCGCGCCCCGTGTCGAGCTCGCGCACGAGGTCGTGCCGGTAGGCGGCGATGCCGACGGCCGAGGCGAGCACCCCGATGGGGACGACGAGGCTGAGGAACGAGCTCAGTGTCTCGATCCGCGGTTCGGGCCAGCCGGGTACGGCGAACACCATCAGCGCGAAGGCCACGTACCCGAGGGTGGCCAGGATCCCGGTGCGGCGCCCGCGGTAGCGGCCCACGGAGTAGAGCGCGAACTGGATCAGGGTGAGTTCGTGGAGCCAGCCGATGAAGAGGAGCGCGGTGAGGTAGGAGACCCAGGGCGCGCGCCGGCGCACCAGCAGGCCGAGGCAGCCCGCGGCGAGCACGACGGCGGCGAGCGGGCCGGTGAGGGAGTTGTCCGCGGCGGCGAGGCCCGGCAGGTCCAGGGCCATCAGGGCGAAGCAGCTGCCCGCCGCGAGGACGTCCATCGCCCGGGGCGAGCCGGCCCAGCCCTCGGCGAACCGGCGACCGGCGGCCAGGGCCCGGTGGAACGCCGGGACGACGGGCTTCACGTGCATGCCTTCCATCATCCGTGGTCACCATCGTGGATCCGATCCGCCGACGCCGCCCATAGCGTGATATGCGGCACTTTGGACGGTCCGGTCATGGCCGGAAGGCCCTGCCGCGGGGGCGCCCGGTTTCGTAGCGTAGGAGAAAAATGTCACCCGAACAGCCCCGTCCCGTCGGCTCCGGCCAGGTGCCGGGTGACGTACCAGAACAGCGGGATCATCACCGCCCAGACGTCACACCACGGGCACAGCGCCCCGATCGCGTACAGGCACTGGCCGATCAGCCACAGCGTGAAGCCGAACCCCGCCGCGGCCCCGGCCCACACCCCGCGCCACAGCCAGCGCGGGAACGCCGCCCCGGCAACCAGGGCACCGGCCGGCTCCCGGCTGCGGGCGGTCCCGCACTGGCTGGTGCCGGTGGCCCTGTACGGGGTGGTCGCGGCGCTGGTCCTGACGAGGTTCGGCGGCCGCCTGCTGTGACGACGGCTCCCCCGCGGGGAACGGATACGACGAAGGCCCCCACGTCGACCGACGGCGTGGGGGCCTTCGCCTGCGCTCTACGGCGCCACCGGGCGGCTAGGCCGGGGGCAGCGCGTCCAGCTGGGCCCGGAGCCGGGCGATGTCACCCTCGGCCTTGGTGAGGCGGCCCTTGATCTTGTCCACGACGTTGTCGGGCGCCTTGGCGATGAACGCCTCGTTCCCGAGCTTCGCCTCGGCCTGCTGCTTCTCCTTCTCGGCGGCGGCGAGGTCCTTGGAGAGCCGCTTGCGCTCCGCCTCCACGTCGATGGTGCCCGACAGGTCGAGCGCGACGGTGGCACCGGCGACCGGCAGGGTCGCGGTGGCGCTGAACGCCTCGCCCTCGGGCTGGAGGCGGAGAACCTGGCGGATGGCGCCTTCGTGCGCGGCCAGCGCGGTGGCGGACAGGTCCAGGCGGGCCGGGACCTTCTGCTTGTCGTCGAGGCCCTGCTCCTTGCGGAACCGGCGGACCTCCCTGACCAGGGCCTGGACGCCCTCGATCTCGGCCTCGGCGGCCGCGTCGCGGAAGCCGCTGTCCTTCGGCCAGTCGGCGATCACGAGGGACTCACGGCCGGTCAGCGTGGTCCACAGCGTCTCGGTGACGAAGGGGACCACCGGGTGCAGCAGCCGCAGCATGACGTCGAGGACCTCGCCGAGGACCCGGGCGGACGCCTTGGCCGGCTCGCCGCCCGCGAAGAAGGTCGTCTTCGACAGCTCGACGTACCAGTCGAAGACCTCGTCCCACGCGAAGTGGTAGAGGGCGTCCGACAGCTTCGAGAACTGGTAGTCCTCGTAGAACGCGTCGGCCTGCGCGACCGTTGTGTTCAGCCGGGACAGGATCCAGCGGTCGGTCGCCGACAGCTGCTCGACCGGCGGCAGGTCGCCCTCGATCGTGGCGCCGTTCATCAGCGCGAAGCGCGTGGCGTTCCAGATCTTGTTGGCGAACTTGCTGGAGGCCTGGACCCAGTCCTCGCCGATCGGGACGTCGATGCCCGGGTTGGCGCCGCGGGCCAGGGTGAAGCGGACGGCGTCGGAGCCGTACTTGTCCATCCAGTCCAGCGGGTTGACCGCGTTGCCGAAGGACTTCGACATCTTCTTGCCGCGCTCGTCGCGGACCATGCCGTGCAGGGCGATGGTGTGGAACGGCGGGGTGCCGTCCATCGCGTACAGGCCGAACATCATCATCCGGGCGACCCAGAAGAAGAGGATGTCGTAGCCGGTGACCAGGACGGCGTTCGGGTAGAACTTCGCCAGGCTGTCGGTCTGCTGCGGCCAGCCGAGCGTGGAGAACGGCCACAGGCCGGAGGAGAACCAGGTGTCCAGGACGTCGGTGTCCTGGCTCCAGCCCTCGCCGGTGGGCGGCTGCTCGTCGGGACCGACGCAGACGATCTCGCCGTTCGGGCCGTACCAGACCGGAATGCGGTGGCCCCACCACAGCTGACGCGAGATGCACCAGTCGTGGAGGTTGTCGACCCAGTCGAAGTACCGCTTCTCCATCTCCTGCGGGTGGATCTTGACCTTGCCGTCGCGGACCGCGTCACCGGCGGCCTTGGCGAGCGGGCCGACCTTGACCCACCACTGGAGCGAGAGGCGCGGCTCGATGGTGGTCTTGCAGCGCGAGCAGTGCCCGACGGAGTGGGTGTACGGGCGCTTCTCCGCGACGATCCGGCCCTCGGCGCGCAGCGCGGCGACGATGGCGGAACGGGCCTCCAGCCGGTCCAGGCCCTGGAAGGGGCCGTGGACGGTGATGACCGCGTGCTCGTCCATGACGGCGAGGTTGGGCAGGCCGTGGCGCTGACCGATCTCGAAGTCGTTGGGGTCGTGTGCCGGGGTCACCTTGACGGCGCCGGTGCCGAACTCGGGGTCGACGTGCTCGTCGGCGACGACCGGGATGCGGCGGCCGGTGAGCGGCAGCTCGATCTCGGTGCCGACGAGGTGCTTGTAGCGCTCGTCCTCGGGGTGGACGGCGACGGCCGTGTCACCGAGCATCGTCTCGGCGCGGGTGGTGGCGACGACGATGGAGGCGTCACCCTCCCCGTAGCGGATGGAGACGAGCTCGCCCTCGTCGTCCTGGTACTCGACCTCGATGTCGGAGATCGCGGTGAGGCAGCGCGGGCACCAGTTGATGATGCGCTCTGCGCGGTAGATCAGCTCGTCGTCGTAGAGCTTCTTGAAGATGGTCTGGACGGCCTCGGACAGGCCCTCGTCCATGGTGAAGCGCTCGCGCGACCAGTCGACGCCGTCGCCAAGGCGGCGCATCTGGCCGGAGATCTGCCCGCCGGACTCGCCCTTCCACTGCCAGACGCGCTCGACGAACGCCTCGCGGCCCAGGTCGTGGCGGGACTTGCCCTCCTTGGCGAGCTCGCGCTCGACGACGTTCTGGGTGGCGATGCCCGCGTGGTCCATGCCGGGCTGCCAGAGCGTCTCGTAGCCCTGCATGCGCTTGCGGCGGGTGAGGGCGTCGATGAGCGTGTGCTCGAAGGCGTGCCCCAGGTGGAGGCTTCCGGTGACGTTCGGCGGCGGGATGACGATGGCGTACGGAGGCTTCTCGCTCTTCTCGTCCGCCTCGAAGTAGCCACGCTCTACCCAGCGCTCGTAGAGCTTCCCCTCTACGTCGGCCGGCGTGTAGGCGGTCGGCAGTTCGGAGTCGGGGCTGCTGGGTGTCTGCGTGTTCTCGGTCACGAGGCACAGTTTAGAGCGGTAACAGTCCAGTCATGAAACCGGCTTTCCAGGGGCCCCGCGGCCCTGTGGCCCCACGGCTTCCGCCAGGATGTGTGAAACGAATAAACAACCTCATGGGGGGACGCGGGATGAGCTACAACCAGCCGGGGCCGTACGGAGGCCAACAGCCGCAGCAGCCGGGGCCTTACGGGCAGCAGCCGCCGCAGCCGCAGCAGCCGGGACCCTACGGCCAGCCCGGTCCCTACGGGCAGCAGCCCGCCGCCCCGCAGCCGGGCTACGGATACCCGCAGCAGGCTCCCCAGGGCGTCCCCCCGCAGGGCTACCCGCAGCAGCAGCCCCCGTACGGCGGCTACCCGCAGCAGCCTCCGTACGGCGGCACGCCCCCGAAGAAGTCGAAGGCCGGTGTGGTCATCGCGGTGGTCCTGGCGGTCGCCGTGATCGGCGGCGCGGGCTGGTACTTCACGAAGGGCGGCGGCGCGAGCGCGTCCATCTCGGCCGACACCAAGGGCTACAAGCTGGTGGCGCCGGAGTCCGTCGACGACTTCAAGAAGGACCCGAAGTACGTGGCCAAGGACTTCAGCGACAAGGACAAGAAGGAAGCCGAGGGGGTGGGCATCAAGAACCCCACCCAGGTCGGCATGAACTACCAGTCCGGCGACCCGAAGAACCCGCTGACCGCCAAGGGCCTGAACTTCTCCGGCCTCTACGGTGACATCGCCGACCCGGAGAAGTCGGTGGACTCGTACTTCGCCATGGCCAAGCTCAACGCCGGCAAGGAAAAGGAGTTCTCGGCGGAGCTGATCGGGAGCCCCCAGACCATGACCCCGGCCGGCTTCAAGGGCGCGGTGATGAAGTGCCAGGAGATGAAGTTGACCTCCACGGGCACCAGCACCACGGCAAAGGGGCCGAAGGAGATGACCCTGCCGATCTGCATCTGGGGTGACTACAGCACCCTGAGCATGGTCAGCGCCAGCGACGTGGCTTCCCTCTTCGCAGGCAAGAAGGGCTACACCCTGGAGCAGACCGCGGACCTCACGGCGAAGCTCTACAACACCGCCCGCGTCAAGAAGTAGCGGACGGCGGGTACGCCGACTTCTCGTGCGGACCCTGGTCCTTCGGGACGATCCGCGGGACCAGCGTCGGGTTGACGTTGGAGCGGACCACGTCGGCGGTGATGACCACGCGGGCCACGTCCTTGCGGGACGGGACCTCGTACATCACCGACATCAGGACCTCTTCCATGATGGCGCGCAGACCGCGCGCGCCCGTCTGGCGCAGGATCGCCTGGTCCGCGATGGCTTCCAGCGCCTCGCGCTCGAAGTCCAGCTCCACACCGTCGAGTTCGAACAGCCGCTGGTACTGCTTCACCAGGGCGTTGCGCGGCTCGATGAGGATCTGGAGCAGGGCCTCGCGGTCCAGGTTGTGCACCGAGGTGATGACGGGCAGGCGCCCGATGAACTCGGGGATCATCCCGAACTTCACCAGGTCCTCCGGCATGACCTCCTGGAACTGGTTGCTCGCCTCGATCTCGCGCTTCGAGCGGATCGTCGCCCCGAAGCCGATGCCCTTGGCGCCGGCGCGGGATTCGATGATCCGCTCCAGGCCGGAGAAGGCGCCGCCCACGATGAACAGCACGTTCGTCGTGTCGATCTGGATGAACTCCTGGTGCGGGTGCTTGCGGCCGCCCTGCGGCGGTACCGAAGCGGTCGTGCCTTCCAGGATCTTCAGGAGGGCCTGCTGCACGCCCTCACCGCTCACGTCGCGCGTGATCGACGGGTTCTCGCTCTTGCGGGCGACCTTGTCGATCTCGTCGATGTAGATGATCCCGGTCTCGGCCTTCTTGACGTCGTAGTCAGCGGCCTGGATCAGCTTGAGCAGGATGTTCTCGACGTCCTCGCCGACGTACCCGGCCTCCGTCAGCGCCGTCGCGTCCGCGATGGCGAACGGGACGTTCAGCATCCGGGCGAGGGTCTGCGCGAGGAGGGTCTTGCCGGAGCCCGTGGGGCCCAGCAGCAGGATGTTGGACTTCGCGAGCTCGATCGCGTCGTCCTTGCCCTGCGCGCCGCCGTTCTCGCCGGCCTGGACGCGCTTGTAGTGGTTGTACACCGCGACCGAGAGCGCCTTCTTCGCCGGCTCCTGGCCGACGACGTAGCTCTCCAGGAACTCGTAGATCTCACGGGGCTTGGGGAGTTCCTCCCACCGGACCTCGGAGGTCTCCGCGAGCTCCTCTTCGATGATCTCGTTGCAGAGGTCGATGCACTCGTCGCAGATGTACACACCGGGTCCCGCGATGAGCTTCTTCACCTGCTTCTGGCTCTTTCCGCAGAACGAGCACTTGAGCAGGTCGCCGCCGTCACCGATGCGTGCCACGAGGTACTTCCCCTTCGCCTGGGAGACGCCTGGATCAGCGCCCCTGGTGCCTCATATCCGACGGTACCTTGCCGGGGGCCCCGTGCGGGGCCCCCTTGACGTGGTTCACATCCCGAATCCGGCGACGTGCCCACGCCAACTGGCGGCAAGGATCAGTGCGAGGTCTTGCGCGTGGCGACGACCTGGTCGATCAGGCCGTAGGCGAGCGCGCCCTCGGCAGTGAGGATCTTGTCGCGCTCGATGTCGTCGCGGATCTTCTCCAGCGGCGTCGTCGAGTGCTTGGCCAGCATGGTCTCCAGCTGGTCGCGCATGCGCAGGATCTCGTTCGCCGCGATCTCCAGGTCGGAGAGCTGCTCGCGACCGGTGCCACCGGAGGGCTGGTGGATCAGCACGCGGGCGTTCGGCAGAGCCATGCGCTTGCCGGGGGCGCCGGCGGCGAGCAGGACGGCGGCGGCGGAGGCCGCCTGGCCCATGCAGACCGTCGAGATGTCCGGCTTCACGAACTGCATCGTGTCGTAGATGGCCGTCAGCGCGGTGAAGGAGCCACCGGGGCTGTTGATGTAGAGGTAGATGTCGCGGTCCGGGTCCATCGACTCCAGGCACAGCAGCTGCGCCATGACGTCGTTGGCGGAGGCGTCGTCGATCTGCACGCCGAGGAAGATGATGCGCTCCTCGAAGAGCTTCGCGTACGGGTCGTACTCGCGCACGCCCTGCGAGGTGCGCTCGACGAAGCGCGGGACGACGTAGCGGTTGTCCACCGGCGCGCCGGTGTAGAGGCCGCTCGCGGGAGAGAGGTTGTTCATGTGCATCTGGGTGTTCACCATCCTGGTGGCGTTCTGCGGGCTGAGGCTTGCCTGGTGCTGGCGGGCGTACGGGCCCCCGTACGGGGACTCGCGCGCCGGGGCCGGGATCAGGCCCCGGTGCCGCCGCCTCCGGGGACCAGGGAGGCCGCGGAGATGATCTCGTCGATGAGGCCGTAGGACTTGGCCTCTTCCGCCGTGTACCAGCGGTCGCGGTCGCCGTCGCGGATGATCGTCTCCACGGTCTGGCCGGAGTGGCGGGCGGTGATCTCAGCCATGCGCTGCTTCGTGCGCAGCAGGTACTGGGCCTGGATCTTGATGTCCGAGGCGGTGCCGCCGATGCCGGCGGAGCCCTGGTGCATCAGGATGTCGGTGTTCGGGAGCGCGAAGCGCTTGCCCGCGGTGCCGCCGGTGAGCAGGAACTGGCCCATGGAGGCCGCCATGCCCATGCCGATGGTGACGACGTCGTTCGGGATGTACTGCATGGTGTCGTAGACCGCCATGCCCGCCGTCACCGAGCCACCGGGGCTGTTGATGTACAGGTAGATGTCCTTCTCCGGCTCGGCGGCCAGGAGCAGGAGCTGCGCCGTGATCTTGTTCGCGATGTCGTCGTCGACCTGCTGGCCGAGGAAGATGATGCGCTCGCCGAGCAGCCGGTTGTAGACATGGTCGCCGAGGCCGCCACCGATGGACGGCTCACCCGCGGCGTAAGGCTTCAGATTCGTCACGTATCCACCTGCTCGTCTCCGACGGCCATGTGCCGTCTCAGCGTCTCGTTCTGGGGCTCGGACCTACCGATGGGGCGATGCCCCGCGGCGTCGGGTACTCCCGTGCCCTCGTATTCATGGACCCTAACGCGCAGGTAGGACAACGCCATCCCGCTTCCCGAACTGTTCGCTCGGAGCGCAAGGTCCGCGGGCGCTCACGGGGCGTTCGCCACGGGTGCCGCGAAGGGCCCGCACGCGGCTGCGTGCGGGCCCTTCGGCAGTGCTCCGGTACTGCTCGGCGGGGGTGACCCCGGGGTGTTACTTGGCCTCGTCGGCCGCGGTCTCGGCGTCGGCCTCGACGGTCTCGGCGCCCTGCTCGGCCCCGGTCTCGTCCTCGTCGTCGGAGAGGTCGACGACCTCACCGTTGGTGTCGGTGACCTTGGCGGCCTCGACGACGACCGCGAGGGCCTTGCCGCGGGCGACCTCGCCGACGAGCATCGGAACCTGGCCGCCCTCGACGACGGCCTGGGCGAACTGGTCGGGGGACATGCCCGAGGAGGAAGCACGCCGCATGAGGTGCTCGGTGAGCTCCTCCTGGTTGACGTTCAGCTTCTCCTTGTTGACCAGCTCGTCGAGGACGAACTGGGTCTTGATGCCCTTGATCGCCTGCTCGGCGGTCTCGGCGTCGAACTCCTCGACCGTCTTGCCCTGGATCTCGAGGTACTTCTCGATGGACAGGCCCATCTGGCCGAGCTGGTGGTGCTCGAGGTTGTGCTTGCGGGTCTGGACCTCGTCCGCGAGGAGCTTCTCGGGGATCGGGACCTCGACGAGCTCCAGCAGCTTCTCCAGGACGCGCTCCTGGGCCTGCGTGGCCTGGTCGTACTGCTTCATGTTCTCGAGGCGCTTGCGGCTGTCCGCCTTCAGCTCTTCGAGGGTGTCGAACTCGCTGGCCATGCCGGCGAACTCGTCGTCCAGCTCCGGCAGCTCGCGGGCGGAAACCTTGGTGACCTTGACGGTGACCTCGGCGTCCTTGCCCTCGGCGGAACCGCCCTTGAGCTGGGAGGTGAAGGTGGCCTCGCCACCGGCCTCCAGGCCCTTGACGGCCTCGTCGATGCCTTCGAGAAGCTCACCCGAGCCGATGGTGTAGGAGACGTCCTGGGCGACACCGTCCTCCAGCACCTCGCCGTCGACCTTGGCCTCGAGGTCGATGGTGACGACGTCGCCGTCCTCCGCCGCGCGCTCGACGTCCTTGGTGGACGCGAAGCGGCCGCGCAGCTGCTCGACCGACTTCTCGACGTCCTCGTCCGAGACCTCGATGGCGTCCACGGTGACCTCGATGCCGGAGTAGTCCGGGATCTCGATCGCGGGACGGATGTCAACCTCGGCGGTGAAGGCCAGCAGTTCGCCGTCCTTCAGCTCCGTGATGTCGACCTCGGGCTGGCCCAGCGGGTTCAGGTCGGCCTCGTTGACCGCCTCGGTGTAGAACTTCGGGAGGGCGTCGTTGACGGCCTCCTCGAGCACCGCACCGCGGCCGAAGCGCTGGTCGATGACGCGGGCGGGGATCTTGCCCTTGCGGAAGCCCTTCACCGTGACCTGCTGGTTGATCTTCTTGTAGGCCGCGTCGAGGCTTTCCTTGAGCTCCTCGAAGGGCACCTCAACAGTGAGCCGAACCCGAGTCGGGTTCAGGGTCTCCACGGCGCTCTTCACGGTTTGGTCTCCTTGTGGCTGACTGCTGGGGTCTCTGTCGTCACGCTGGGATTCAGCGGTCCGGCGGATCGGGCCCGGTCCATCAGACACACGGGCACGCAGCTTGCATAGTAACCGCAAGCGGCAATCAGCCCACAACGCGATCATCGGCGCGATCACCCGCGCGATCTTCGGCGAAGGGCCCTGCTGGTCGGGGTGGCCGGATTCGAACCGACGACCTTCCGCTCCCAAAGCGGACGCGCTACCAAGCTGCGCCACACCCCGTCGGTGCGACACGTAGGGTACATGCCCGAAGACCCTCCGCCGTGCGGAGTTCCGGCGAAAGCGTCACCGCGCGCACACGCGGGGCCGCAATGTGGTGTGCGATCCCCCGCTCCGACCCGCTAGGATGCTGTCCGTGCCGCGGTCCCCGGACCTGCGGTGCACGTGCTGCGGGTGTAGCTCAATGGTAGAGCACTAGTCTTCCAAACTAGCTACGCGGGTTCGATTCCCGTCACCCGCTCAGAAGTACGAAGGGCCAGGTCAGAGGATGTTTCCTCCGCCTGGCCCTTCGTCGTTCCCGGGGCTCCGATCAGCCCGCCGCGCCCCCCGCGTGCCCCCCGGCCGCGTGCACGACCCCCCGTACGATCGGCACACATCGTCCAGGGGGGTCTCGCAGGAGCGCAGGCATGGCACTGTCCGCGTGGCACCATCGAGCGATGTTGACCGAAGAGGATGCCCGCCGGCTGGTGCTCGCCGAGATCGCGCGAGCGCGTTACCGCGTCGAGCAGGAGCTTGGAATCCACCGGGTACAGCCGCTCTCGTTCGGGTGGCTCGTCTACTGGGGAGCGGTCGGTGACAGGCCGAGAGGGCAGCGCCCCCGGTTTGGAGGCAACGGCCCCTTCCTGGTGGATCGTGAGAACGAGCGGCTGATCCGAACCGCTACCAGCGTGCCCGTGGAGCGTCAGATCGCGGACTATGAGCTGCGTCTTCGACGCGAGGCCCACGCCCGGGAGGCGGCGGCCGAGGGGTCGGTGACAGAGCTCGGGACCACGTCGGCGACCGGCCCCGTTCACTCGCGTCCCGCGGAGAGTGCAGAGAGCTCGTAGCGGCCGTGCCCTGCGCGTGTCCGGTGGGGCATCGGCGAGCGGGGAGTGGCGGGGAACGGCGGCGGGGTTCGCGGTGGCTCCGGGCGGCTCAGAGTTTGATGCCGGCGATCGTGTCCGCGAGGGAGTTCAAGAAGCGGTTGACGTCCGGGGCGATCGAGCTCGACGCGAGGAAGAAGCCGAAGAGGACCGCGACGATCGCGGGGCCCGCCTTGAGGTGACTTCCTCGGACGAGCACCACGAGGATGATCGCCAACAGAACCACTACGGACAGCGAAATGGCCACTTCTGATCACACCTTCAGTCGTCCCCTGGTCGGCCCGGGGCACGACTCGCGCACCCCCACATGGGCCATCTTCCCACCAACACGCCCCGGCTATACGCCTCGTGGCCAACCAACCTGGCGCATTCCCGTCAGGACGCGGTGAGTCCGAGGAGCGAGCGGACATACGCGTACTTCGCGGACAACCGGTCCCGGGTGGGGGCGTCGAGGACCGCGAGGCGGGCCGGATCCGCGTTGTGGGCCAGGTCCGCCTCCTTGATCAGGAGGGCGCCCGGAGTGGCGAGGATGCGGGCCGCGTACTCCTCGACCGGTTCTCCGGGTCGCTTGCTGAGGGACAGGACCATGTCCTTGACGGACGGCGGGAGTCCGGCCGATTCCAGCCAGGCCGGGGTGAGGGCGTCGTCCTCGATCGCGTCGTGGAGCCAGGCCGCCGCCTGCTGCTCGGCCGTGCCGCCGCGCAGGCGCACTCCCTCGGCCACGGCCGCGAGGTGCTCGGCGTACGGCCTGCCCGCCTTGTCGGTCTGGCCCTCGTGCGCGGCGCGGGCCAGGGCCTCGACCTCGAGGAGGGTCAGGGGGTGGTGGTCGGTCATCCGAGCTCCTTCGCCGCCGTGTGCAGTGCCCGCGCGATCCGGCGCACATCCGCTTGCGTGGTACGCCAGTTGGAGAACGCCGCGCGCAGGGCGGGGGTTCCCGCGTAGTGCGTGGGGGTGACGAAGACGTCCGACCCGGCCGCTTCGCGCAGGGCCGTGAGGCGGTCGGGCGTGGGCTCCTCGGCGAGGGTGAAGCAGACGACGTTCAGCCGGACCGGGGCGAGGACCGTGAAGGACGGGTCCTGTGCGAGCGCCGCGCCGAGGGCGCGGGCGCAGGCGATGTCGCGTTCGACGATCTCCCGGTGACCCTCGCGGCCGTAGGCGCGCAGCGTGAACCAGGCGGCGAGCGCGCGCAGGCGGTGGGAGTTCTCGGGGGTGAGGTGGACCAGGTCGGGGTGGTCGCCGAGGGGGCCGAGATAGGCGGCGGCGTTCTGGAACACGCGGGCCTGGAGGTCACGGCGGCGGGTGAACTGGACGGCGCTGTCGTAGGGGACGTTGAGCCACTTGTGCAGGTCGACGCAGACGGAGTCGGAGGCGTCGAGCCCGGCGGTGAGGTGGGCGTGCTCCGGGGAGAGCGCGGCGAAGGCGCCGAAGGCGGCGTCGGTGTGCAGCCAGAAGTCGTGGCGTGCGCGCAGGGCCGCGAGGGCGGGGAGGTCGTCGAAGTCCACGGTGTTGACGGTGCCGGCGTTGGCGACGACGACGGCGGGGCGGCCGGGCTCGTCGGCGAGGGCGCGCTCCAGCGCCGCGGGGTCCACGGCCTCCCGGCCGGGCAGGGTCGGTACGGGAACCAGCGCGCGACGGCCGAGACCGAGGACGGAGAGGGCCTTGGCGATGGAGGAGTGCGGGGCGCCGGAGAGGACGCGGACCCGGCCGAGGGCGCCCGCGCCGTCCACGGCCGGGGAGACCCCGAGGCGTTCGCCGAGCCATTCGCGGGCGATGGCCAGGCCGGTGGTGTTGGAGAGGGTGGCGCCGCTGACGAACGTGCCGGTGTGGGCGTCGGAGAGGCCGAAGAGCTCGCGGAGCCAGCCGACGGTCTCGCGTTCGAGGTCCTGGCCGCCGCCGTCCAGGGCGGAGTTGGAGTTCTGGTCGTGGGTCGCGGTGATCCAGTCGCCCGCGAGGGCGGCGGGGGTGGCGCCGCCGGTGACGAAGCCCAGGTAGCGGGGGCCCGCCGAGGCCGACAGCCGCGGGGCCCAGCGGTCCTCGAAGGCGGCGAGGGCGGCTTCCGTCCCGGCGCCGTGCTCGGGGAGCGGTTCGGGAGCCGGGGGCCCGGCCGGACGGGGAGGTACGACGGGACGCGCGTCCAGGGCCGTGAGGGCCGCGGCGGCGGCGTCGCGGGTGGCGTCGAGGAGTGCGGGGAGGCGGGCGAGATCGGCGGCGAGGATGCGGTCCATGGGGGCACGCTAGGCCCCGCCGGGCGGCGGCGGACCGGCCAATCGGGGCCGATTGGCCCGCGGACGCCCCTGCCGGCGCCCGGCCGGCCCCCGGACGGTCCCCGGGAGCCGGCCGTAAGGTCGGGGAATGATCGCGAAGCGGTGGGTGCGGGGTGTGGTCGGTGCCGGTGCGCTGGCGGGGGTGTTGGCGGCGTGCGGGACCCCGCCCGCGCCCTCGCCCGCGCCGGGGCCCACGGGGGCGGCGGCGGGAAGGCCGTCGGGGAGCTCCCCGGGGGCGACGGCGGGATCCCCGGCGCGGCCCGGGTCCTCGGCCGGCTCCGGATCCTCGGCCGCGGCCGGGGCGGGCTCCGGACCGGGCGCCGGGGCGGAAGCCGGAGCGGAGTGTCCCGAAGGCGGGGTGCGGCTGCTCGAAGGGGACGGGAGCGCCGCGATGGGGCTCCGGGCGGAGTCCGTGCAGCTGGTCAACTGCGGGACGGAGCCCTACGCACTGGACGGGTACCCGGAGCTGCGGCTGCTCGACAAGGCCGGGACGCCCGTGGAGGTGACCGTCGCGCACGGGGCCGCGGACATCACCACCGGGGTACCGAACGTGGAGGCGGCCCCGCGGCCGTTGGTGGTGGGGCCGGGGCGGACCGCGTACATGCCGATGGTCTGGCGCAACCTCGTCACGGACTCGACCGTGGTCGCGACGGACGCCTGGGTGCTGGAGATCACCGCCCGGCCCGGTGCTCCCAAGCAGCGGCTGCGGCTGACCCGGCCGGTCGACCTGGGCAACACCGGGCTGCTCGGGATCGGCCCGTGGCAGGAGATGCCGCGGTGATCGTGTGGCTCAACGGGCCCTTCGGGGGCGGCAAGACCCAGACGGCGTACGCCCTGCACCGACGGCTGCCCGGCAGTGTGGTGTGCGATCCGGAGCACGTCGGCTTCGGCTTGCACCGGATGCTGCCGCCGGCGCTGCGCGGGGACTTCCAGGACCTTCCGGCATGGCGGCGGGGCGTGTTCGAGGTGCTGGACCTGGCGGCCCGGGAGCATCCCGGGGTGGTGATCGTGCCCATGACCGTCACCGACTCCGGCTACTTCGCCGAGACGGTGGGGCGGCTGCGCGAACGCGGGCACGACGTACGCCACTTCGCGCTGCTGGCCGAACGCGAGACCGTACTGCGGCGGCTGCGCGAGCGGGGCTGGGGGCGCGGGCTGAAGCGGGAGGGCTTCGCGGTGGCGCGGCTGGACGGGTGTCTGGAGGCCCTGGAAGCGCCGGAGTTCGCGGAGCACCTGCGTACGGACCGGATCCCGGTGGCCGGGGTGGCCGAGCGGGTGGCCGCCCGCTCCGGGCTGGAGCTGACCGCGGACACCGACAGCGCGCTCCGGGCGTGGGCCCGGCGCGCGCTGGTCGGCGTACGGCACATCAGGCTCGGCTGAGCCGGAGCGCGCGGCGGGCCGGGAGGGCCGTGGCGGCCAGGGTGAGGGCCACGGCGGCGGCCACGAAGGAGGCGTAGACGCCGGGCGGGACGTAGGGACCGCTGCCCGTCACGGCCTTGGCCAGGGGGATCAGCGTGGTCAGCGCGATCGCCGAGCCGAGGGTGATACCGGCGCCGCTGACGAGGAGGGCTTCCCAGCGGAGCATCCGCAGCACCTGGCGGCGGGTGGAGCCGACGAGGCGGAGCATGCCCAGTTCGCGGCGGCGGTCGAGGACGGTCATCACCAGGGTGTTGGCGGCGGCGACGGCCGCGAAGCCGCCGAGGACGGCCGCCATGACGGTGTTGGCCCAGGCGTTGACCTCGCGGTCCAGGCTCTGGGCGGTGGTCCAGGCGGAGGCGGACTGCGCCGGGCCGAGGTCCGCGGGGAGCGGGCCGCGGATCAGGAGCTCCGTGGGCCGGCCCGCGGTGGTGTGGCCGGCCAGGTCGGCGGCGGGCAGGGTGATCTCGCCGAGGCCGAGGCCGCGGGAGTAGACGGCGACGATCTCGGGGTCGGCCCGGGTGCCGTCGGGGAGGCGGAGCTCGAGGCGGTCGCCCACGGCGGCGTCGTCGGCGGCGGCCAGGGTCCGGTCGACGGCGATCTTGCCGGGGGCCAGCCGGGCGAGGTCTCCCGAGACCACGCCCAGATCCTCGACGGTGGTGATGTCGCCGGTGACCCCCTGGGCCGAGGCGTTCTGGACCAGGCGCTCCGAGCCGGAACCGACGACGGCGAGGACGGAGGTGCGGGTGAGCGCGACCGCTCCGGCCGCGACCGCCCGGTCCGGGTCGCGCGGGTCGGTGATGACGTGGTCGGCGATCAGTCCGGCCTTCTGCTGCTGGCTCACGGCGCGGTCCTGGCTGGTGTGGAGGAAGACCAGGGTGGAGGAGAAGGCCATGGCGAGCACGATCGGGGTGATCGCGGAGGCGAGGCGGCGGGCGTTGGCGCCGGAGTTGGCGGCGGCCAGGGAGCCGGAGGCGCCGGCGGCGCGCAGCGGCAATCCGAAGAGGGCGGCGCAGGCGCGGGCGATCAGCGGGCCGAGCAGGGCGACCGCGAGCATGAAGAGCATGACGACGCCGAGGGCGGCGTTGGCGGCGTCCGGTCCGTTGCTGGTGGCGGCCAGGGAGGCGCAGGTGGCGCCGCCGGCGAGGGCGGCGAGGCCCAGCGGGGTACGGACCCACCCGGGCCGCAGGCGTTCCCGGGCGGCCGCGGCCAGAGCCTGGCCGGGGCGGATGCGGGCGGGGCGGCGAGCGGCGGCCCAGCCGGCGAGCAGGGCGGTGACGAGCCCGATGCCGGCGGCGGAGACGAGCGGGATCCAGGAGACGGTCAGGTCGACGTCGGCCGGGATCGCCCCCTTCTCCTTGAGCTGGCCGAACCACCAGGAGGCGAGCGCGACGCCGGGTACGCAGCCCAGGACTCCCGCGACCGGTGCGACGAGCAGGGCTTCGGTGGCGACGGTGCGGCGGATCTGGCGCGGGGTGGCTCCGACGGCGCGCAGCAGCGCGAACTCGCGGGAGCGCTGGCCGACGGAGAGCGCGACGGTGCCCGCGGCGGTGAAGACGGCGACGAGGGTGGCGATGCCGCCGAAGGAGCCGCCGAGACCGGTCAGGAGCTCCTTGGCGCCCGCGAGCTGCTTGTCCATGGCGCGGTCCGGGCCGGTCAGGACCTGGGCGCGGCCGTCCACGGCGGTCCGTGCCTTCGCCGCGTCGGCCCCGAGCAGCACGATGGCGTCGAGGGCCTCGGGGTGTCCGGACAGGGCGCGCGCCTCGGCGTCGGAGAACCAGGCGCCGGGGCGGTCGGTGCGCCCGACGACCCGGAACTCCCGCTTTCCGGCGGGGGTGTCGAGCGTGACCCGGCCGGGCCCGTCGGCGCCGCCGAGGACGACTTCCCCGGGGGCGGCCGGGGCGCGGCCCGTGCGCAGCTCCGCGGGGCTGAAGGCGGTGGAGCCCCAGCCGTACGCGTCGAGGGAACGGCCGGCCGCGCCGGCGGCTCCGGCCGCGGCCCCCGCTCCCGCCGCGTCGCGCACGGGGAACGTCACGTCGGGGACGGCCCGCCCCAGGGGGGCCAGCCGGTCCAGGAGCGCGGCGTCGACCCGGGCGTGCTCGGGGATCTGCGCGGAGACGTCGTAGGCCCCCTCGCCGCTGCCCACCCGCAGGGTGACCCGCTGGTCGGCGGCGACCACGACGGGGGCCGCGGCGTACCGGGTCGGCGGGACGCTCGCCCGGATGCCGGTCTCCAGGAGGAGTCCGCAGGCGGAGACGATGGCGACGGTCATGAGCAGGGCGACGAGGGTGCCGGCGAAGGCGGCGGGGCGGAAGCGGATCGCCGCGCGGGCCAGGCCGTTGGAGCGGAGGGCCATCAGGCGGCCGCTCCCGCGTACACCGGGGCGGCGGTGAGGGTGGTCATCCGGGCGGCGATCGTGGCGGCGGAGCTGCGCGGGAGCCGGTCGGCGATGAGGCCGTCGGCGAGGAAGAGCACCTGGTCGGCGTGGGCGGCCGCGGCCGGGTCGTGGGTGACCATGACGACGGTGGCACCGAGGGTGTCCACGGCGCTCCGGAGCAGTTCGAGCACTTCCACCGCGGTGGTGGTGTCGAGGGCGCCGGTGGGCTCGTCGGCGAAGATCACGTCGGGGCTGGTGACGAGGGCGCGGGCGATGGCGACGCGTTGCTGCTGGCCGCCGGAGAGTTCGGCGGGGCGGCGCCGGCCCTTGCCTTCCAGGCCGACGCGGGCGAGGAGTTCGGCGGCGCGGGCCTGGCCCTGGGCGGCGGCGCGGCCGCCGGCGAGGCGCAGCGGGAGCAGGACGTTCTGCTCGACGGTGAGGGAGGGCAGCAGGTTGAAGGCCTGGAAGACGAAGCCGAGGCGGCCGCGGCGCAGGGTGGTGAGCTGGTTCTCGTTCATGCCGGTGATCTCGGTCCCGCCGAGGCGGACGGATCCCTCGCTGGGGAGGTCGAGGCCGGCGGCGCACTGGAGGAAGGTGGACTTGCCGGAGCCGGAGGGGCCCATCACGGCGGTGAAGCTGCCGCGCGGCAGGCTGAGGTCGATGCCGCGCAGGGCGTGGACGGTGGCGGAGCCGCGCCCGTACCGGCGGCGGACCCCGTGCAGCTCGACGGCGGCGGTGGAGTCGTACGACGCCGCGGCCCATCCGTCGTTCCCGGCCTGCGCGGTGTGCGCGCCGTTCCCGGCGTGCCGGGCCTGCCCGGCCTGCGCGGTCCACCCCGCGTGCCCCGCGTGCCCCGCATGCCCCGCATGCCCCGCGTGCCCGGCGTGATCGGCCTGCCCCGCCCGCTGCTCGGCCTGTCGTTTGCTCCGCCGGAGCCCCATGGTGTGCCGCCTTCCGTGCTGGTCGACCACCCCGCGGTGATCGTGTCGTTGACGCTACGGAGGGCGGGGGGTCCGCGGCCATGACGGAGGCAGGCGGACCGATGGTGGGGTAAACCCCAGCATCGGCCGGGGGAAAGGGCAGCTCAGCCCGGCCCCGGGTCGGACCCGAGCCCCGGGTCGGACCGACCGGCGGATCAGACCGAGCGGCGGATCAGCAGGAGGGCGCGGTCGTCGTTGACGTCCTTGGCGACCTTCTCGATCAGGTGCCAGGCCGCGCCGTCCCAGCCCGCGGCGACATAGCGGTCGGCTTCGCCGGTGAGCCGGTCCATGCCCTCGCTGATATCGCGTTCGGCGGTCTCGACGAGGCCGTCGGTGAAGAGCATCAGGACGTCGCCGCGCCGCAGGTTCCCGCGGGCGGGTTCGAATTCGGCCCCGTCGTAGACCCCGAGCAGCGGGCCGTCGCCGGAGACCTCCTGCCAGCGGCCGGTGCCCGCGCAGAGCTGGAGGGCGGGCAGGTGTCCGGCGGAAAGCAGCTCGTAGTCCCCGGTCTCCAGGTCCAGGACGAGGTGGATGGAGGTGGCGAAGCCCTCGTCCCAGTCCTGGCGCAGGAGGTAGCCGTTGGCGGCGGGCAGGAAGCCGTGCGCGGGCAGGGCGCCGAGGAGGCCGCCGAAGGCGCCGGAGAGCAGCAGGGCCCGGGAGCCGGCTTCCATGCCCTTGCCGGAGACGTCGGTGAGGACGATCTCCAGGGTGCGGCCGCCGTTGGTGCGGGCGGCGACGACGAAGTCTCCGGAGAAGGACTGGCCGCCGGCCGGACGCAGGGCCATCTCGCGGTGCCAGCCGCGCGGCAGGGCGGGCAGCTTGCTCTGCACGCGGATGCGTTCGCGCAGGTCGAAGAGCATGGTGCCGCCGCGTCTCCACGGCACGCCGACGCGGCTGCGGAACTGGGCGATGACCAGCCCGAAGAACCCGCAGGCGGCGACGACGAGCACGGTGCCGGGGGTGACCCGGGCCGGGCCCTGGGTGTACGGCCCGAGGACGAGGGCCTCGACGATGAGCGCGGCCGCGGAGGCCGCGTACAGGGAGAGCAGGCTGGCGGGCCGCAACAGCAGGCCGCCGGCCACGATCGGCAGGACGAGCGCGGACGGCGAGAACCACACCGGCAGCATCAGGGTGCCGCAGGCGATGGCGGGGACGGTGAGCAGCAGCCCGCCGAAGGCGAGCCAGTCCGAGGCGTCGCCGCGGAAATAGTCGACGGCGGATTTGCGCAGGGCGGTGCGTGCCCGGTGCGACAGCATGCGCGTCCGGGCCAGGAGGGTCTCCACACGTGCTCCGGCCATTGCTTCGGGACCCTATCCATCCTGGCTGTGCGTGCGCAGGGGTACCCCCGGAACACGGGTCCAACGGCGACCGAAAAGGGCTCGCACGGGACGGATTGCCCTGATAGGGATGGCCGTATGGCACTTGAGACGCGCATATTGACGGCTGATGAGTGGGATGTCTGGTTCGACCATCTGGAACTGGCGTTCGGAGGTGTGCCCGAAATCTCCGAGGAGCGCGAACTCTACAAGTCCCTGACCGAGCTCGAACGTTCGCTCGGTGTGTGGGACGGCGGCGAGTGCGTCGGCTCGGCCGGGGCCTTCTCCTTCCGCCTGTCCGTCCCCGGGGGCGGCGCGCTCGTGCCGGCCGCCGGGGTCACGATGGTGGGCGTCTCCCCCACCCATCGGCGGCGGGGCGTGCTCACTTCGCTGATGCGCCGGCAATTGGACGACATCCGGGCGGGTGGTGAACCGCTCGCCGTGCTGACGGCCTCGGATCCGGCGATCTACGGGCGCTTCGGCTACGGCACCGCCGCGTACGCCGTGTCCATCGACATCGACACGACGCGCGTGCGGCTCTCCGTGCCGCCGGGGACCGACGACGTGCGCCTGCGGCTCGTCGATCCCCTGAAGTCCCTGCCCGACTGCGAGCGGGTCTACGCGGCCCTGGTCGCGGGCCGGCCGGGGATGCCGGCCCGGCAGCCGGGCTGGGAACTGCAGGCGCTGCTGGACCCGCCGTCGGGGCGGTCGGGCGCCTCGCCGCTGAAGTGCGTGGTGGCCGAGGGGCCGGAGGGCGAGGTGGTCGGTTACGCCCGCTACCGGGTCAAGCCCGACTGGGAGCAGACCGGTTCGGACGGCAAGGTCCAGCTGCGCACCCTGGAAGCGCTGGATCCGGCGGCGTACGCGGCCCTGTGGCGCTACCTCTTCGACATCGACCTGGCCTGGCGGGTGCGGGCGTACGGGCGGCCCGTCGACGATCCGGTGCTGCACCTGGTGAGCGACGTGCGGCGGGCCGAGGTGCGCCAGCGCGACGCGCTGCACGTGCGGCTCGTGGACCTGCCGGCGGCGCTGGAGGCCCGTGGCTACGGGGCCCCGCTGGACGTGGTCCTCGAGGTCGAGGACCGGTTCTGCCCGTGGAACGCGGGCCGATGGCGGCTGACGGCCGCCGCCGGGGGCGCGGCCTCCTGTACGCGCACCGACGCGCCGGCGGATCTGGAACTGTCGGTCGGCGAGCTCGGCGCGGCGTACCTGGGCGGGGTCACCCTGACCTCCCTCGCCGCGGCCGGCCGGGTGCGCGCACCGCGCGCGGACGCGCTGGCGCAGGCCTCCCGGGCCTTCGCCGGGGACGTGGCCCCGTGGCTGTCGCACGGGTTCTAGTGCCGCGTCAGGGCTAGCAGAGCCGGCAGGGACCAGTGCGGGCCGGCAGGGCCGGTGCACCGGTGGGTGACGTGGCTGGCTAGCGGGCCTGGCACCCCGGGCACCAGAAGAGGTTGCGGGCGGCGAGACCGGCGGTGCGGATCTCGCCCCCGCAGATGTGGCAGGGCATGTTCGCCCTCCGGTAGACGTACACCTCGCCGCCGTGGTCGTCCACCCTCGGCGGGCGTCCCATCGCCTCGGGCAGGTGTTCGTCGCGGACGGTGTCGATGCGGTTGTTGCGCACGCCCTCGCGCATGAGCAGCACCAGGTCGGCCCAGACCGCGTCCCACTCGCCGCGCGTGAGGTCCTTGCCGGTGCGGTACGGGTCGATGCCGTGGCGGAAGAGGACCTCGGCGCGGTAGACGTTGCCGACGCCCGAGACGATCTTCTGGTCCATGAGCAGGGCGGCGACGGTGGTGCGGGAGCGGGAGATGCGGGCCCAGGCGCGGTCCGGGTCGTCGCCGTCGCGCAGGGGGTCCGGGCCCAGCCGGTCGCTCACCGCCGCCTTCTCCGCGTCCGTGATCCACGCGCAGGTGGTCGGGCCGCGCAGGTCGGAGAACCAGTCCTCGTTGGCGAGGCGCAGCCGGACGGTGTCCGTGGCCGGCGGGGCCGGGGCGGGGCCCGTCGCGTACGTGCCGAAGAGCCCGAGGTGGATGTGGATCCACCCGCTCCCCCCGAAGCCGAGGAAGAGGTGCTTGCCGTGGGCGTCGACGCCGTCCAGGATCCGACCGTCGAGCAGGGCCGCGCTCTCGGCGAACCGGCCCTGGGGGCTGCTGACGGCGGCCTCCCGGCCGGCGAACCACTCGAGGTGGTCCTCGGCGAGGCGGTGGATCGTATGCCCCTCGGGCACGGCGGTACTCCTCGGAAAAGAAAAACCGGCCGCGCCGCCCCGGGAGGCGACGCGACCGGAAGCGGGATCAGCCCTGCGGGTGGTGCGCCGGGATCGCGGGGAGCTCGCCGGTGGTCTCGTACGCCGAGAGCATCTCGATGCGGCGCGTGTGGCGCTCCTCGTCGGAGTACGGGGTCGCCAGGAAGGCCTCGATGAAGGAGACGGCCTCGTCCTGCGTGTGCATCCGGCCGCCGACCGAGATGACGTTGGCGTTGTTGTGCTCACGGCCGAGCTTCGCCGTCTCGACGCTCCAGGCCAGGATGGCGCGCACGCCCTTGACCTTGTTCGCGGCGATCTGCTCGCCGTTGCCGGAGCCGCCGATCACGATGCCCAGGCCGTCGGCGTCGGCTGCGGTCTTCTCCGCGGCACGCAGGCAGAACGGCGGGTAGTCGTCCACCGCGTCGTAGATGTGGGGCCCGCAGTCGACGGGCTCGTGGCCGTTGTTCTTGAGCCAGTCCACCAAGTGGTTCTTGAGCTCAAAGCCGGCATGGTCGGATCCGAGGTACACGCGCATGGGTCGAGTGTGGCACGAGCCGCCCCGTCGGCCCGAAGCGGGTGTCGCGTAAGTCACTTCTCAAGCTCAAGTAAACCCAAACAACCCAGATGGGACGGGGCGGGACGCATGTCCGGGACTTTGAGCCCTGGGCAACTATCCGGAACAGGGTCTTCCGTCCCGTCGGTGTGTCGGGTTTGAATGCCGGGGCTCGTAACCCGAGCGCCCCGAGAACCTAAGGAATCGTTCATGAGTCCCACGACGACCCTTCAGAAGGCAGGCGACCCCACCGGAAACTCCGGCGAAGGCCAGCCCTCCGACGGACTGAAGGCCGGTCTCAAGAACCGCCACCTGTCCATGATCGCCATCGGCGGCGTCATCGGTGCCGGCCTCTTCGTCGGCTCCGGCGGCGGTATCGCCAAGGCCGGACCGGCCATTCTGATCTCCTACGCGCTGGTCGGCGCGATGGTCGTCTTCGTCATGCGGATGCTGGGCGAGATGGCCGCCGCGAGCCCGAACTCCGGCTCCTTCTCCGCGTACGCCGACCGGGCGCTCGGCCGCTGGGCCGGCTTCTCCATCGGCTGGCTGTACTGGTTCTTCTGGGTCGTGGTCCTGGCCGTGGAGGCCACCGCCGGCGCGGTGATCCTCGAAGGCTGGGTGCCGGCCGTCCCGCAGTGGGCCTGGGCGCTGATCGTGATGGCGGTGCTGACGGTCACCAACCTCGGCTCGGTCGCCTCGTACGGCGAGTTCGAGTTCTGGTTCGCCGGCATCAAGGTGGTCGCCATCGGCGGCTTCGTGGTCATCGGCATGCTGGCCGTCTTCGGCGTGCTGCCGGGCTCGGACAACCCGGGCGCGGGCTTCGCGCACCTCACCGACACGGGCGGCTTCATGCCGAACGGCTGGGGCTCGGTCCTCACCGGTGTGCTGATGGTCGTCTTCTCCTTCATGGGCAGTGAGATCGTCACGCTGGCCGCCGGCGAGTCCGAGGACCCGCGGCGCGCGGTCACCAAGGCCACCAACTCCGTGATCTGGCGGATCGGCGTCTTCTACCTGGGATCGATCTTCATCGTCCTCACCCTGCTGCCGTGGAACGACAAGTCGATCACCGAGAAGGGCTCGTACGTCGCCGCCCTGGACTCGATCGGCATCGCGCACGCCGGACAGATCATGAACGTGATCGTGCTGACGGCCGTGCTCTCCTGCCTCAACTCGGGCCTGTACACCGCCTCCCGCATGGCGTTCTCGCTGGGCGAGCGGGGCGACGCCCCGAAGGCCTTCGCCAAGGTCAGCAAGAGCGGCGTGCCGGTGATCGCGATCCTGGGCTCGGTCGTGTTCGGCTTCGTCGCCGTCTACTTCAACTACGCCTTCAAGGACACGGTCTTCACCTTCCTGCTGAACGCGTCGGGCGCCATCGCGCTGTTCGTGTGGCTCGTGATCTGCCTGACCCAGCTGCGGATGCGCGGGATCCTCATGCGCGAGGCGCCGGAGAAGGTGACGGTGAAGATGTGGTTCTTCCCGTACCTGACCTGGGCCACCGCCGCGATGATCACCTTCGTCCTGGGCTACATGGTCTACGACAAGGACAACCGCGAGACCGTCCTGCTGTCGCTGCTGGTCGCGGCCGTGGTCCTGGTGATCGGCGTGATCCGCGACGTGCGCCGCAAGGCCGCCGCACGCCTCTCCGCGTAAGCGCACGGGCGGCAGCGTGCCGCCGCCGGCGCGAGGGCCCCGCCCACGACGCACAGCAGCCCCGGACCGCCGCTCGCGGTCCGGGGCTGCCGGTCTTTCGTCCGGGGCGCGGTCAGCCGCGGCGGCCCACCAGCTTCCAGGCGGCCGGCAGCACGCCCATCGCCAGCGCGGCCTTGAGCGCGTCGCCGATCAGGAACGGGGTCAGACCGGCCGCGACGGCCGCGCCGAAGGACATCCCGGTGGACAGCGCGAGGTAGGGCACGCCGACGCCGTAGATGACCGCGGAGCCCAGCAGCATCGTGGCCGCCGTGCGCCAGGCGGAGCGGTCGGCGCCGCGCCGCGCGAGGGCGCCGACGACGGTGGCGGCGAGCAGCATGCCGAGCACGTAGCCGAAGGAGGCGCCGCCCGCGCCGGAGGTGCCGCCCGCGAACCACGGCACGCCGGCCATGCCGACGAGCGCGTACAGGGCCAGCGAGAGGAACCCGCGGCGGGCGCCGAAGGAGGCGCCGACCAGCAGTGCGGCGAAGGTCTGGCCGGTGACGGGGACCGGGGAGCCGGGGACGGGCACGGCGATCTGGGCGGCCAGGCCGGTGAGCGCGGCTCCGCCGACGACGAGCGCCACCTCACGGACGCGGCTCGCGGGCAGCAGGTCGGCGAGGACGGCGCCGGGCCGGAAGGAGACGGAAGCAGTGCTCATCGGGGACTCCGCGGGGGGTGGTGTCGACAGGAAGATCACCGACGTTAGTCCCGGACCCGTGGCCGCAGCAGGGTCGCCCGGGACAAAGCCGCACTCCCACGTTTGGTGGGGAGTTGACAAAGACCCGTTTCACACCCGAGTTGAAGTGATCCGCATCACGAGCCAGAACCGATAGCACGTCCGTTTTGCACGGATGGGTGCGCTCCAGGGAGACTGTAGGGTCCCTCCAACTGTCGCGGAGCCCCCACCGCCGCCAGGCCACAGAGAGTACGAGCACTCCTCATGCGCGACCTCCTGCCCGACCCGCCCGCCAGCACGGGCGAGCTCCCTCCGGAACCCCTGAGCCACAGCCTCAAACAGCGCCACCTGACCATGCTGGGACTCGGCGGCGTGATCGGCGCCGGGCTGTTCGTCGGCTCCGGCGTCGGCATCGGCATCGCCGGTCCCGCGATCATCTGCTCGTACCTGCTCGCGGGCGTCCTCGCGATGCTGGTGATGCGGGCGCTCGGCGAGATGTCGGCGGCGATGCCCGCGTCCGGCTCGTTCTCGGTGTACGCGGAGAAGGCGCTCGGCCGCTGGGCCGGCTTCTCGGCGGGCTGGCTGTACTGGTTCCTGCTGGTCGTGGTGCTGGCGGTGGAGGCGACCGGCGCGGCGAAGATCGCGAACGGCTGGCTCCCGTCGGTGGACCAGTGGGTCTGGGTGCTCCTGTTCATGGTGGTCTTCACGGTGAGCAACCTGGCCGCCGTGCGGAACTTCGGGGAGTTCGAGTTCTGGTTCGCGGCCCTCAAGGTCGGCGCGATCGTGCTGTTCCTGGTCCTCGGCACGCTGGCCGTCTTCGGCAAGCTCCCGGACACCGACCCGGTCGGCATGGCCAACCTGACCGGCCACGGCGGCTTCTTCCCCAACGGCGCGGGCGGCGTGGTGGCCGGCATGCTGGCCGTCGTCTTCGCCTTCGGCGGCCTGGAGGTCGTCACCATCGCGGCGGCCGAGTCCGACGACCCGGCCAAGTCCGTGGCCCGCGCGGTGCGCAGCGCCGTGTGGCGCATCCTCTTCTTCTACGTCGGCTCGATGCTGGTCATCGTGGCCCTGCTGCCGTGGGACTCGCTGGAGCCGGGCCAGAGTCCGTACGTGGCGGTGCTGGACTCCATCGGCGTGCCGGGGGCCGGCCAGATCATGGACATCGTGATCTTCGTCGCCCTGCTGTCGGCGCTGAACGCGAACCTGTACGGGTCCTCGCGCATGATCTTCTCGCTGGCGGAGCGGGGCGAGGCGCCCGGGGCACTGCTGAAGGTCTCCGCCGGCGGGGTCCCCCGCCGGGCGGTCTTCGCGTCGGTGGCCTTCGGGTTCGTCTCGGTGGTGCTGAACCTGCTGTGGCCGGACACGATCTTCCTCTACATGCTCAACGCGGTGGGCGCGGTCCTGCTCTTCGTGTGGGCGCTGATCGCGGTCTCGCAGCTGAAGCTGCGGGCGAAGATCGAGCGGGACATGCCGGAACGGCTGACGCTGCCGATGTGGCTGTTCCCGTACGCGACGTGGGCGGCGCTGATCGGGATGGCCGCGGTACTGGTCCTGATGCTGTTCGACGATGCGGCGCGGCCGCAGCTGCTGTGGTCCACGGGGGCCGCGGGCGCGGTGCTGCTGGTGGCGTGGATCCGAGAGGTCCGCGCACGCCGGGAGCACCGGGAGCCCGGGAGGGCCTAGCGGTCCTGGCGCGGAGGACGGCGACGGGCGGGTCCGGGGCTTTGGTCCCGGGCCCGCCCGTCGCGTTGCGCGGGGTGCATGATCACGTCCGGTGAAACAGGCGTCCGAATGTTGGACAGTGAATGTCCGATAAACGGACGGTCGGCAGACTGGGGCACTTCACCCCGTCCACCCGCACACCGGACAGGCAACTCCCCATGCGCCAGAGCACCCTGACCCCGCCCGAGCAGCAGGGCTCCGTACCTCCGCCCGAAGCCGGGTCACCCCTCGGCAACGGGCTCAAGCAGCGCCACCTCTCGATGATCGCCCTCGGCGGCGTCATCGGGGCCGGGCTCTTCGTGGGCTCCGGCGCCGGCATCGCTGCCGCGGGCCCCTCGATCGTGCTCGCGTACGCCGCTTCCGGCCTGCTCGTGATGTTCGTGATGCGGATGCTCGGCGAGATGTCCGCGGCCAATCCCGTCTCCGGCTCCTTCTCCGTGCACGCGGACCGGGCCATCGGACCGTGGGCCGGCTTCACCGCCGGGTGGATGTTCTGGACCCTGCTGTGCGTGGGCGTGGCCATCGAGGCCATCGGCGCGGCGCACATCGTGACCGGCTGGCTCCCGGGCACCCCGTCGTGGATGTGGGTGCTGATCTTCATGGCGGTGTTCTGCGGGTCCAACCTGGCCGCCGTCTCCCACTTCGGCGAGTTCGAGTTCTGGTTCGCCGCCCTCAAGATCGGCGCGATCGCCCTCTTCCTGGGCCTGGGCGTGCTGGCCGTCCTGGGCGTGCTGCCCGGCACCGACTCCCCCGGCACCGCCAACCTGTTCCACGACAGCGGCTTCCTGCCCAACGGCATGGACGGGCTGCTCGTCGGACTGCTCGCCTCCGTGGTCGCGTACGGCGGCCTGGAGACGGTGACCATCGCGGCCGCCGAGTCCGACGACCCGGTCCAGGGCGTCGCCAGGGCCGTGAAGACCACCATGTGGCGGATCGCGGTCGTCTACGTCGGCTCGATGCTGGTCATCGTCACGCTGCTGCCGTGGAACGACCCGGCGGTCAGCACCGACGGCCCGTACGCGGCCACCCTGGACCACCTGGGCATCCCGCACGCCGGCCAGATCATGAACGTGGTCATCCTGGTCGCCCTGCTGTCCGCGATGAACGCGAACATCTACGGCTCCTCCCGCATGGCCTACTCCCTCGTCGCCCGCGGCCAGGGCCCCAAGGCGCTGGGCAAGGTCAGCGGAGGGGTGCCGCGCCGCGCGGTGCTCGCCTCCTGCGGCTTCGGCTTCGTCACCGTGCTGCTGTCGTACTGGTACCCGGACACCCTCTTCGCCTGGCTGCTGAACATGGTCGGCGGGGTCGTCCTCGTCGTCTGGGGCTTCATCGCCGTCTCGCAGTTCGCGCTGCGGCGCCGCATGGAGCGCGAGGCCCCCGGGAAGCTCGTCGTGAAGATGTGGGGCTTCCCCTACCTGACCTGGGTGGCGCTGGCCGCGGTGGCCGGGGTGCTGGTCCTGATGGCCCTGGGCGAGGACACCCGCGTCCAGGTCGTCTTCACCGGCGGTCTGACCGTCGCGCTCGCCGCGACCGGGTACCTGAGGCAGCGCCGGGCCGCCGCCAGGGCCTGATCCGCGCCCCCCGCACCCGAAAGGCGGGGGGGGGGGCGGGCGACGCCGCGCGCCCGCGGGCCCCCCCCCCCGGGCGCGAGCGGATATTTGGTGTGTTTATTAAAATATAGGTGTTTTAGA
>NZ_JBSGWY010000032.1:44802-56185 GCF_053609145.1 Streptomyces sp. NPDC054961
CCCGGCTACCGGGCGGGGCGGCGCGCCCGCCCCGGGGCATTCCCCGGCGCCCCCCCCCGGCTCGGCGGGCGGCGGGGGGCCGGCCGGGGGGGCGCGCCTTCGCCATACCCGGGCGACCCTTATATGTGAGGTGGAACAGATACTGCTAGCGTGCAGTTGCGCATTGATTGCAATAAGCAGTTGGCACGCCGAGGGGACCGGATCACACGCATGGCCATCTACACGCTTCCTGAACTTCCCTACGACTACGCGGCACTCGAGCCGGTGATCAGCCCACAGATCATCGAGCTGCACCACGACAAGCACCACGCGGCCTACGTCGCGGGCGCCAACACCACGGTGGAGCAGCTGGAGGAGGCGCGCGACAAGGAGAACTGGGGCGTGCTGAACGGCCTGGAGAAGAACCTGGCCTTCCACCTCTCCGGCCACATCCTGCACAGCATCTACTGGCACAACATGGCCAGCCCGAAGACCGGCGAGGGCGGCGGCGAGCCCACCGCGGCCGACGGCCTGGGCGACCTGGCCGATGCGATCACCGAGTCCTTCGGCTCCTTCGCGAGGTTCCGCAAGCAGCTGACCTTCGCGTCCTCCGCGACGCAGGGCTCCGGCTGGGGCGTGCTCGCGTACGAGCCCGTCAGCGGCCGCCTGATCGTCGAGCAGATCTACGACCACCAGGGCAACGTCGGCCAGGCCTCCGTGCCGGTCCTCGTGTTCGACGCCTGGGAGCACGCCTTCTACCTGCAGTACAAGAACCAGAAGGTGGACTTCATCGAGGCGATGTGGAACGTCGTCAACTGGCAGGACGTGGCCAGGCGCTACGCCGACGCCAAGGCGAACACCCCGCTGCTGATCCCCGCCAAGGGCTGATCGGCGCCACCCGAAAGCCCGTCCGCCTCGTGATCGTCTTCTCACCTTCACGTGCGGGCGTGTCCACCGGAAGGCCCCCGCGAGGACAGGACTCGCGGGGGCCTTCCGCGCCGTCGGCGGCTCGGGCTCCGGTCGGCTAGTCGAAGACCGGGCCCTGGGTGCGGGTGCGCTTGATCTCGTAGAAGCCGGGGGTGGAGGCGACCAGCAGGGTGCCGTCCCAGAGGCGGGCGGCGGCCTCGCCGCGCGGGGCCGGGGTGACGACCGGGCCGAAGAAGGCCACGTCCTCGCCGTCGGCGCCGGGCACCGAGATCACCGGGGTGCCGACCTCCTGGCCCACCCGGTCGATGCCGTCGTTGTGGGAGGCGCGCAGCACCTCGTCGTACTCGTCGGAGTCGGCGTAGTGGATCAGCTCGGCGGGCAGGTCGACCTCGGCCAGCGCCTCGGCGATCGCTTCGCGGGTCGGGCCCTTGGCCTCGTTGTGGAAGCGGGTGCCGAGCGCGGTGTAGAGCTTGCCGGTGACCTCGTCGCCGAACTTCTGCTGGGCGGCCACGACCACGCGCACCGGTGCCCAGCCCTTGGGGCCGAGGAGCTCGCGGTAGCGCTCGGGCAGCTCGTCGAGCTTGTTCTCGTTCAGCACGGCGAGGCTCATCACGTGCCAGCGCACCTCGACGTCGCGGACCTTCTCGACCTCGAGCATCCAGCGGGACGTCATCCACGCCCAGGGGCAGAGCGGGTCGAACCAGAAGTCGACGAGGGTCTTCTCTTGCACCTGGCGCTCAGCCATGTCTCTCCTCAGATCGGAACGTTCCTCCCTGCCCAACCGTCCCGGCCGCACACGCATTCCCCCGTGGGAGGATTCGGTCAGATATCGCGATCACGCACGAAGGAGTGCATGTGCCCGGAGAGAATCTGTCCCGTGACGAGGCCCGCGAGCGGGCCGAGCTGCTGTCCGTCGACGGGTACGAGGTGGTCCTCGACCTGAGGTCCGCGGTGGACGGGGCCGAACCGGCCGAGGGCCCCCGGACGTTCCGCTCGGTGACCACCGTCCGTTTCCGCGCCGCCGAGCCGGGGGCGTCCAGCTTCGCGGACCTCATCGCACCCTCGGTGAACACCGTGACCCTCAACGGGCGCGCGCTGGACCCCTCGGCCGTCTTCGACGGCACGCGCATCGCCCTGGACGCCCTGGCCGCCGAGAACGTCCTGGTGGTGGACGCGAACTGCGCGTACAGCCGGACCGGCGAGGGCATGCACCGCTTCGTGGACCCGGAGGACGGCGAGGTCTACCTCTACACCCAGTACGAGCCGGCCGACGCCCGGCGGGTGTACGCGAACTTCGAGCAGCCCGACCTGAAGGCCCCGTACCGCTTCGAGGTGACCGCGCCCGAGGGCTGGCAGGTCTGGAGCAACGGCGCCGAGGAGTCCCGCGAGGGCGCGACCCGGCGCTTCGCCGAGACCGAGCCGATCTCCACCTACATCACCTGCGTGGTCGCGGGCCCGTACCACTACGTCACGGACACCTACACGCGCGGGGACCTGACGATCCCGCTCGGCGCGATCTGCCGCAAGGGACTGGCGAAGCACTTCGACGCGGACGACGTCTTCCTCGTCACGAAGCAGGGCTTCGACCTCTTCCACGAGATCTTCGACTACCCGTACCCCTTCGGGAAGTACGACCAGGCCTTCGTGCCGGAGTACAACCTGGGCGCGATGGAGAACCCGGGGATGGTGACCTTCCGGGAGGAGTACATCTTCCGCGGGAAGGTCACGCAGGCCTCCTACGAGCGGCGCGCGAACACCATCCTGCACGAGATGGCCCACATGTGGTTCGGCGACCTGGTCACCATGAAGTGGTGGGACGACCTGTGGCTGAAGGAGTCCTTCGCGGACTTCATGGGCTCCTTCGCGCTGGTCGAGGCCACCCGCTTCGACCAGGCCTGGGTCACCTTCGCCAACAACCGCAAGGCGTGGGCCTACCGGGCCGACCAGCTGCCGTCCACCCACCCGGTCACGGCCGACATCCGTGACCTGGAGGACGCGAAGCTGAACTTCGACGGCATCACCTACGCCAAGGGCGCGGCGGTGCTCAAGCAGCTCGTGGCGTACGTGGGCCGGGAGGCGTTCCTGGAGGGCGCGCGGCGCTACTTCAAGGCCAACGCCTACGGGAACACCACGCTCGACGACCTGTTGTCGGTGCTCGCGGAGGTCTCCGGGCGGGACATGGCCGAGTGGTCGCGGGCGTGGCTGCAGACGGCCGGGGTGAACGCGCTGACCCCGGTGGTGACCTGCGACGCGAGCGGCCGGGTGACCGAACTGGCCGTGGTCCAGGACGGCGAGGAGCTGCGCCCGCACCGGGTCGCGGTGGGCCTGTACCGGCTGGACGCGGACGGCTCGCTGGTGCGCTACGCGCGCGCCGAGGCGGACGTGGCCGGGGCGCGGACGGTCGTCGGCGAGCTGGCCGGGCAGGAGGAGCCCGCCCTCGTGCTCGTCAACGACGAGGACCTCACCTACTGCAAGATCCGCTTCGACGCGGCGTCGCTGGCCACGCTGCGCACGCACCTGGGCTCGGTGACGGACCCGCTGACCCGCGCGCTGTGCTGGTCGGCGCTGTGGAACCTGACGCGTGACGCGCTGATGCCGGCGCGGGACTTCGTCTCGCTCGTCCTGGCCCACGCGGGCCGGGAGACGGACGTCGGCGTCCTGCAGATGCTGCACTCGCAGGCCCTGTCGGCGGTCACCCACTACGCCGCTCCGGGCTGGCGGGAGCAGGGCGGCCGGGTGCTGGCGGCCTGCGCGCTGCAGGAGCTGCGCTTCGCGGAGCCGGGATCGGAGCACCAGCTGACCTGGGCCCGGTTCTTCGCGGCGAGCGCCGCGACCGAGGGTGACTTCCAGCTGCTGCTCGGCCTGCTGGACGGCTCGGCGCGGATCGACGGCCTGGAGGTGGACCAGGAGCTGCGCTGGGACTTCCTGCTGCCGCTGGCCGCGCACGGGGCGGTGGACGAGGACGTCCTGGCGGCCGAACTGGCGCGCGACGACACGGCGTCGGGCAAGCGGCACCAGGTCCGCTGCCTGGCGGCGCGGCCGTCGGCGGCGGTCAAGGACCAGGCCTGGGCGGCGGTGGTGGAGTCGGACACGCTGTCGAACGCGCTGGTCGAGGCCACGATCGCGGGGATGCAGCAGCCTTCACAGCGAGGGCTGCTGGCCGGGTTCACGGAGCCGTACTTCGCGGCCATCGAGCGGCTGTGGGCGGACCGGTCGATCCAGATCGGCATGGACGTGGTGAAGGGCCTCTACCCCTCGCTGCAGGACGACTCCGCCACGCTGGACGCCACCGACGCGTGGCTGGCCGCGCACGAGTCGGCTCCGCCGGCGCTGCGCCGCCTGGTCCTGGAGTCCCGCGACGACCTGGCACGCGCGCTGCGCGGGCAGCGCTGCGACGCGACGGCCGGCGAGGCCGCGTAACCCTCTGGCCTGCGCTTCACGCGCCGGCGGGGCCGGGATTCCCGGCCCCGCCGGCGTTTTCGCGCCCGGGGCCGAACGACGGTATCGGCATTCGAACGCCCGTACTTTAGCCCTGGCTTGTCCCGATTTGTCGACGAACGTGTAACAGGGGTTAGCGAGGCCACGGCCCGAGGGAATCACCGCGTCATGAACCACAACGCACCCCTCCCCCTCGCCCACCTCACGGGCACCCGCCCCCGCGTGCTCTCGCTGGCCCAGCTCCGCGAGCACGGGGTCTCCGCCTCCGACGCCGCCGAGCGGGACTGGCAGCAGGTCCTGCCCGGCGTGTTCCTGCTCCACTCCGGACCGGCGACGAGCGAGGAACGGCTGCAGGCCGCGCTGCTCTACGCGGGGCGGCGCGGCGACGAGGTCATGATCACCGGGCTGGCCGCCCTCGCGCTGTACCGGTTCTCCTGCATCCCCACCCTGCCCCGCCTCCCTCAGATCGACGTCCTCGTGCCGAACACCCGACGGCTGCGCTCCACCGGGCAGGTCCGCCTCGTGCGCACGCACACCCCGCCCCGGCCGATGGAGGTCGCCGGACTCCCCGTCGTGCCCGTGGCCCGCGCCGTCGCCGACGCCGTCGCCCAGCTCTCCGACGCCGCGACGGTCCGCCGGCTGCTCAGCGAGGCCGTGCGCGCCGGGCACTGCGAACCGGCCGCCGTGGTCAGGGAACTGACGGTGGCCCGGCTGCTGAACCGGCCGCACGTGATCGACGCCGTCGAATCGCTGCTCGCGGAGGGCCGCGCCATCGCCGAGGACCGGCTGTACCAGCTCGTACGGGGCTTCGAGCTCCCCGAGCCCGTCTGGAACGTGGACCTGCGACTGCCCGGCGGCCCGCACCTCGGCGGGGTGGACGCGTACTGGCCCGAGCACGCGGTCGCCGTGGAGATCGACACCCGGGCCCCGCGCCAGGCCGAGGACGAGGAGTGGTCGGAGTCGGTCCGCAAGCGGGAGGCGCTCGAGCGGTGCGGGGTGACCGTCCTGCACGTCACCCCGCGCAAGCTGCGCGACTGGCCCGAGCAGCAGGCGGCGATCGTACGGACCGCCCTCACGGCGTCCGACGACCGCGAGCCCGCCGCCTACCTCGTCGTCCTGCCCAGGTGAGCCGGTCCCGGCTCCAGCGATCCCGGCTACCGGTATCCCGGCTACCGGGGGCCCGGCTACCGGGGGCCCGGCCGCACCGGCCCCTGCGGCGCATGCGGCGCATGCGGCGCATGCGGCGCAGGATTCGCCGGCGAGTACTCCGGGGCGCTCCACCGCAGCCGCCCCGGGTGCACGCTCTCCACCACCGCCTCGACGCGGAAGCGGACCCGCCGCTCCCCGTCCGCCCCGAACTCCGTCTCCGCCCGCCCGCTGAGCTGGAGCAGGGCCCCGCTCTCCCAGTCGGGGAAGAGCAGCCCGGCCCGCGGATCGGTCAGCAGGTTCCCCAGCGTCAGGAACATGGCGTTGCCCGGATAGTCCGGCCAGGCCAGCTCCGTCGGCGACAGCACCTCCACGAAGCCCGGCAGCCCGCCCCGGTGACTCGCGTCGGCCCCCTGCGCCCCGGAGGCGGTGGCGACGAAGAAGGTGTCGGCGGCGCGCACGGCCCGCCGCTGGCCGGGGGTGAGCGCGTGCCCGCGCCGCACGACACCGGCCCCTTCGGCGGCGAGTGCCACCGGCTGCCGCTTCTGGAGGTACTTGGGACAGTTCGCGAAGACCTCCTCGGCCGCCACGGCGAACCCTCCCCCGGTCACCTCCAGGGTTCCGTTGAGCCGCATCCGGCGCCGGGTGCGCGGGTCGAGGGCGATGGTCCCGACCCGGGTGCCGGCGCTCGCCAGCGCCCCCGCGAGCGGATCGCCCTCCGGGATCCCGCCGTGGACCGCGATCCGGTCCGGCCCGGTGGCCCGTACGAAGCCCGGGGCGCCGGTGAGCAGCGAGGACCAGAGCAGTCCGCCCGCGTCGGCGGCGCCGACCACCAGGTGGGGCTGCTGCGCCAGGAAGGCCGCGGCGACGTCCTTGATGGAGGGGGTGACCGAGCGGCCCACGTGCACGGCGTGCTCGCGGACGCCGACCCGTTCCTGTACGGCCAAGGATCCCCAGTGGTACCCGGACATTAGAAGAACCCGCAGGTCGGGGCCCCCGCGACGGGAGCCTCCAGGTGCTCTTCGGCGACCGGCGAGAAGATCTCCAGGCGGGTCCCGTCGGGGTCGTGGAAGAAGATCCCGCCGGTGTGCGCGCCCTCGCCGTGGGCGACGAGCCCCTCGTACGCGAACGCGACGCCCAGGCCGCGCAGCCGCTCCTCGTACGCCCTGACCTCCTCCACGCTCCCGGCGGAGAGCGCGAGGTGGTGCAGTCCGGCCGCGTCGGCCGCGTACCCGCTCCGCGCCTGCTCCCACAGGGTGAGGACGAGCTCGCCGTCCTGGCCGAGGAAGGCGAAGCGGCGCCCCTCCTCCTTGCCCTCGCCGAGCGGCTCGAAGCCGAGGGCGCCCTGGTAGAAGGCGAGCGAGCGGGCGAGGTCGGTGACGTTCAGCCCCACGTGGCCGGTGCGCAGCTTGCTGATGACGGCCGTCATGACGGGTCCTTTCGGCAGGCCCCTCGTCGGGGCTCCATACGAACTCTTCTCTAACCTTCTATCTCCAAATTAAAGGTTAGAACCTGAGGAGTCAACCGTTCACGTAGACTTAGGGGGTTAGTGGGCGGACGCACCGGAGGAACACGAGATGACGACACCGGCGGTGGACCCCCGCCCCCTGACCGGCGAGCCGGTGGCCCTGGACCTGCTGAACACCCGCTGGAACCAGGAGGGCGAGCCCCTCGACCTCTTCGCCGGGGCCTTCGGGCTGACCCGCGTGGAGGGGCTCGCGCTGTGGCTGGAGAGCACGGGGCTGGCCGGCCGCTTCCGCGCGGACGCGGCGACCCTGGTGCACCTGCTGACCGTCCGCGAGGCGCTGGCCCGCGCGGTCCGGGACCCGGCCGACGAGAGCGCCCGCGCCCTGATCGACGCCGTGCTGGAGCACGGACGGATCCGGATCACCCTGACCCCGGCGGGGATCGGCGAGCGGCCCGAATTCGCCGACCCGTCCTGGGGCCCGGCCTGGACGGCCGCCCGCGACTACCTGGAACTGCTGGCGTCCGGGCCCGGCAGGATCCGCGCGTGCGCCTCCGAGACGTGCGTGCTGCACTTCCACGACACCTCGCGCAACGGCACCCGGCGCTGGTGCTCGATGGCGGCCTGCGGAAACCGGGCGAAGGCCTCGCGGCACTACGCGCGCACGCGCGAGCGCTGAGCGGCCCGAAGTTGTCACACCCGATCCGAGACGCGGCCGCACCCCGCCCCTGACGGACGGTCGGGAAGTCTACAAATCCATCTTTTGGCCCGCAGGTTCGTACCGTTCCACCCCGGTACGGGCCTGCTGGCGCATCCCACGCACTGGCGGGAGTCCGCCACGGCAGGTCTCGGTCAGTGACAACTCTCCCCAAAGAGCTGTCACTTAGGCGAGGCTGACCGGTCATCCGGCACCGAAATCCGGACCGTATCTTTCACTTAGCCAGGGATGCTGATGACCCTCGACTCCCCCGCTCGTTCCTCACAAGGCGGCATACCCGTGTCCCGGCGCGCCGTGCGCGTCGCGGCCGCGGCCGGCCTGGTGGTCGCCCTCGCGGCCACCGGCGCCATGCCCGTCTTCGCGGCGACCGGCACCGACAACCCCACGGCCAACCCGGCGGTCAAGTCGGCTGACCAAAAGCTCGGTTCGGCCGACGTAGAGCTGCTGCAGGAAGCCCGGACCAAGGGCGACAAGACCGTCACCGTCATGGTCGCCACCGCTCCCGGCGAGACCCAGCAGGTGGCCAAGCAGCTCGACGGCGTCCAGGGCGCCTCGGTGGGCCAGACGTACGACAAGCTCGGCTACGTACGCGCCACCCTGCCGACCGACAAGGCGGAGGCCGCGCTGAAGGCGGCCGCCAAGCTGTCCTCGGTGCACGGCATCGACCTGCGGCACGAGATCCAGCTCCCGGACCCCCGTCCGGACGCGGACCGCGAGGCCGGCGCGGCCAAGAAGACCTCGGCCGAGACCTACCCCGGGCCGGACAAGAACACGCCCGCGAAGAACCCGTACAACCCGTCCTTCGAGACCGGTTCGCTGGACTTCCTCAAGGACAACCCGCAGGCCGACGGCCGCGGCGTGACCATCGGCATCCTGGACTCGGGCGTCGACCTCGGTCACCCCGCGCTCCAGAAGACCACCACGGGCGAGCGCAAGATCGTCGACTGGGTCACCGCGACCGACCCCCTCGCCGACGCCGACGCCACCTGGCGCGCCCAGATCACCCCGGTGACCGGCGGCACGTTCACCGCGGGCGGCGGCAGCTGGAAGGCCCCGGAGGGCTCGTACCAGTGGAGCCGCTTCACCGAGTCGATCACCGCCACCGGTGACATGAAGGGCGACGTCAACCGGGACGGGGACACCACCGACCGGTTCGGCCTGCTCTACGACCCGGTCGCCGGGACCGTCCGCGTCGACACCGACCAGGACAACGACTTCACGAACAACGAGCCGATGAAGCCGTACAAGGACGGCTACCAGATCGGCTACTTCGGCACGGACAACCCGGCGACCGACGTCGCCGAGCGCATCCCGTTCGTGATCGAGATCCGCAAGGACGTCCCGATGGACCCGCTGGGCGGTGACTGGGTCGGCAAGAAGGCCGACTTCGTCAACGTCGGCATCATCGAGTCCGAGCACGGCACGCACGTCGCGGGCATCACGGCCGCCAACGGCCTGTTCGGCGGCGCGATGAACGGCGAGGCGCCCGGCGCCAAGATCGTCTCCTCGCGCGCCTGCTCCTGGTCCGGCGGCTGCACCAACATCGCGCTGACCGAGGGCATGATCGACCTCGTGGTCAACCGCGGCGTGGACATCGTCAACATGTCGATCGGCGGCCTGCCGGCCCTGAACGACGGCAACAACGCGCGCTCCGAGCTCTACAAGAACCTCATCGACACCTACGGTGTCCAGCTCGTCATCTCGGCGGGCAACGAGGGCCCCGGCGTCAACACCATCGGCGACCCCGGCCTCGCGGACAAGGTCATCTCCGTGGGCGCGGCGGTCTCCAAGGAGACCTGGGCGGCCAACTACGGCTCCGGCGTGACCACGAAGTACAACATGTTCCCCTTCTCCTCGCGCGGTCCGCGTGAGGACGGCGGCTTCACGCCGACGATCACCGCCCCCGGCGCGTCCATCAACACCACCCAGACGTGGCTGCCCGGCTCCCCGGTGAAGGAGGCCGGTTACAACCTCCCGGCCGGCTACTCCATGCTGCAGGGCACCTCGATGTCCTCGCCGCAGGCCACGGGTGCCAGCGCCCTGCTGATCTCGGCCGCCAAGCAGCAGCACATCGCCCTGACCCCGGCGAACCTGCGCATCGCGCTCACCAGCAGCGCCAAGAAGATCGACGACGTCCCGGCGCACGCCCAGGGCTCGGGTCTGATCAACATCCCCGGTGCGTGGGAGTCCATCCAGAGCGGTGCGACGGCCAACGAGTTCACCGTCAAGGCCCCGGTCGACACCGCGATCGACCAGTTCCTGAAGACCCCGGGCTTCGGCACCGGCGTCTACGACCGCGAGGGCGGTCTGAAGGTCGGCCAGAAGAAGGTCTACAACGTCGTCGTGACGCGCACCACCGGCGTCAAGTACGGCACCCCGCACCAGCTCAGCTGGCGCAACAACGACGGCACGTTCAAGGTCCTCGGCGACTACGACTACGTCACCCTGCCGCTGAACAAGCCGGTCACCATCCGGGTCGAGGCGAAGGCCAAGACGGCCGGCGTCCACAGCGGCATCCTGCAGCTCGACGACGCGACCACCGAGGGCATCGACAAGCAGATCCTCTCCACGGTCGTCGTCTCCACCCCGCTGGCGAAGCCGTCGTTCGCCTACTCGGACACCTCGTCCGTGCAGCGCAACAGCCACAAGTCGTACTTCGTGACCGTCCCCGCGGGCGCCAAGACCCTCGAGGTCGCCCTGGGCGGTCTGAAGCCGGGCAGCCAGACCCGCTTCATCTCGATCCACCCGTACGGCGTGGGCGTCGAGGACAGCGCGACGACCCAGTGCTACCCGAACTACGACAACCCGGCGAACCTGTGCCGCCCCGACCTGCGTTCGTACGCGAACCCGCTGCCGGGCGTCTGGGAGATCGAGGTCGAGTCGCGCCGCACGTCGCCGCTGCTCGACAACCCGTACAAGCTGGACGTCTCCGTGCTCGGCGCGGCCTTCGACCCCGCGGTCAAGGTCCTGCCCGAGGTCAAGCAGGGCACCCCGGCGCCGGTCCAGTGGACCGTCAAGAACGAGGGCGCGGCCATCTCCGGCGGCAAGCTCCAGGGCGGGCCGCTCGGCTCCGCGAAGGTCGCCAAGCCGACCATCACCCCCGGTGAGACCCAGACGTCCGAGGTCACGATCGGCGAGGGCGTCTCCCGCCTCGACATCGCGATCGGCAACGTCTCCGACACCGCCGCCGACCTCGACCTCGAGGTCTACAAGGACGGCGTCAAGGTCGGCTCCTCCGCCGACGGCGACTCCGACGAGGCCGTGAGCCTGGTCAACCCGGCCGCGGGCACCTACACCGTGAACGTGATCGGCTACGCGATCCCGTCCGGGACCACCACGTACGACTACCGCGACGTCTACTACTCGGCCGCCCTGGGCACCGTCCAGGTCGACGAGGCCGCCGCGGTCAACCTCGCCAACGGCGCCTCGGCGTCCGTCTCCGCGAACGTGCTGGTCAACAGCGCCGCTCCGGAAGGCCGCCAGTTCTTCGGCGAGGTCAAGCTGCTCAACGCCCGCGGCACCGCCGCCGGCACCGGCAGCGTGCAGATCGAGAAGGTCCTCCCGTAACGGGAACCGGCTGATCGCATGACGGAGGGGGGGGGGGGCGGGGGGGGGGGGGGGCCGGGCCCCCCCCCCCCCCACCCCCCCCCCCACCCCCCCCCGCACCCCCCCACCGCGGGGGCGCGGCGCCGCGCGCTGAGGTGGGGCGG
>NZ_JBSGWY010000032.1:56195-67499 GCF_053609145.1 Streptomyces sp. NPDC054961
TAAACTGCCCAACACCCCCGGGCCACCCCCCCGCGCCTCGGTCGTTTTGTTTTTTTATCCCTACCCCTCTATGGGCCGGCCGGTTTTTAGCCCGGGGGGGGGGGGCCCCGGGGGGGGGCCCCCCCCCCTTCGCCGTCCCACACCACGGCCCTGACCAGCCGGAACGGGCCCCCGGAGGGGCTGCGGCACGGTCCACGCGGAGGTGTCGCGCGGGTCCCCGGCCAGATCGACGTCCGCTCCTCGGACAATGGATTGGACAAGGCTCGTGGGGTCGAACGCATGATGGTTTCGCGCGCGCCCGCGTCGTACGCGTCCATACGTGTACTTACGTGTCCATACGTATCGAAGGAGTCACCGTGAGGGTCGGAATCGTCGGAGCCACCGGACAGGTCGGCGGAGTCATGCGCGGCATCCTCGTCGAGCGCAAGTTCCCGGTGGACGAGCTGCGGCTGTTCGCCTCCGCGCGGTCCGCGGGCTCCACCATCGAGTGGGACGGCCGGGAGATCACCATCGAGGACGCCTCCACGGCCGACTACTCCGGCCTGGACATCGTGCTCTTCTCCGCGGGCGGCGCCACGTCCAAGGCCCTCGCCGAGAAGGTCGCCTCGCAGGGCGCCGTCGTGATCGACAACTCCTCCGCCTGGCGCGGCGACCCCGAGGTCCCCCTCGTCGTCTCCGAGGTCAACCCGCACGCGATCAAGAACCGCCCCAAGGGCATCATCGCGAACCCGAACTGCACCACCATGGCCGCGATGCCGGTGCTGCGCCCGCTGCACGACGAGGCCGGCCTGACCGCGCTGATCGCCACCACCTACCAGGCCGTCTCCGGCTCGGGCCTGGCGGGCGTCGCCGAGCTCAAGGGCCAGGCCTGCGCGGTCTCCGAGGCCGCCGACCAGCTGACCTTCGACGGCGGCGCGGTGGAGTTCCCGGAGCCGAAGGTCTACCAGCGGCCGATCGCCTACAACGTGGTCCCGCTCGCGGGCAACCTGCTCGACGACGGCTCCTTCGAGACCGACGAGGAGCGCAAGCTCCGCAACGAGTCCCGCAAGATCCTGGAGATCCCTGAGCTCAAGGTCTCGGGCACCTGCGTGCGCGTGCCGGTGTTCTCCGGCCACTCCCTCCAGGTCAACCTCCGCTTCGCGCGTCCGCTGAGCGTCGAGCGCGCCTACGAGCTGCTGAAGGACGCGCCGGGCGTCGAGCTCTCGGAGATCCCGACCCCCCTCCAGGCCGCCGGCAAGGACGCCTCGTACGTGGGCCGCGTCCGCCTCGACGAGACGGCCGAGAACGGCCTCGCGCTGTTCCTCTCGAGCGACAACCTCCGCAAGGGCGCCGCGCTGAACGCGGTCCAGATCGCGGAGCTGGTCGCGCAGGAGCTCCGCGGCTGATCCCGCTCGCACGCACGACACGCAGGGGCGGCGCCGTGACGGCGCCGCCCCTGCGTGTGAGGGCACGAACGGGATCAGCCGCGGCGCCCGGACGCCTCTCGCGTTCGCCCGTGGATTACTCCGACGCGGCGGCCCGGCCCGCGTGGAAGGATGGCGCTCAACGTCACCATCGAAGGAGATGAACGCGTGCCAGGCACGAATCTGACCCGTGAAGAGGCTCAGCAGCGCGCAAAGCTGCTCAACGTCGACTCGTACGAGATCGAACTCGATCTCAGCGGAGCACAGGAGGGCGGCACCTTCCCCTCCGTGACCACCGTGCGCTTCGCATCCGCCGAGGCCGGCGCCGAGACCTTCATCGACCTGGTCGCTCCGGCCGTGCACGAGGTCGTTCTCAACGGCAAGGCCCTGGACGTGGCCGCCGTCTTCCGGGGCTCCCGGATCGCGCTCCCCCACCTCGAGGCCGGCGCCAACGAGCTCCGCGTCGTCGCGGACTGCGCCTACACCAACACCGGTGAGGGCCTGCACCGCTTCGTCGACCCGGTCGACGAGCAGGCCTACCTGTACACCCAGTTCGAGGTCCCGGACGCCCGGCGCGTGTTCGCCAGCTTCGAACAGCCCGACCTGAAGGCGACGTTCCGGTTCACCGTGACGGCCCCCTCGGGCTGGACGGTCATCTCGAACTCCCCCACGCCGAAGGCTCCGGCCGACGACGTCTGGCGCTTCGAGCCCACCCCGCGCATCTCCACGTACATCACGGCCCTGATCGTCGGCCCGTACCACGCGGTGCACAGCTCGTACGAGGGCAAGGACGGGCAGTCCGTACCGCTCGGCATCTACTGCCGGCCCTCGCTCGCCGAGTTCCTCGACGCCGACGCGATCTTCGACGTGACCCGGCAGGGCTTCGGCTGGTTCCAGGAGAAGTTCGCGTACGACTACCCGTTCGCGAAGTACGACCAGCTCTTCGTGCCGGAGTTCAACGCGGGCGCGATGGAGAACGCGGGCGCGGTCACCATCCGCGACCAGTACGTCTTCCGCTCGAAGGTGACCGACGCGGCGTACGAGACGCGCGCCGAGACGATCCTGCACGAGCTCGCGCACATGTGGTTCGGCGACCTGGTCACCATGGAGTGGTGGAACGACCTGTGGCTGAACGAGTCGTTCGCGACGTACACCTCGATCGCCTGCCAGGCGGACGCCGAGGGCTCGAAGTGGCCGCACGCCTGGACCTCCTTCGCCAACTCCATGAAGACCTGGGCGTACCGGCAGGACCAGCTGCCGTCCACGCACCCGATCATGGCCGACATCCGTGACCTGGACGACGTCCTCGTCAACTTCGACGGCATCACGTACGCCAAGGGCGCCTCGGTGCTCAAGCAGCTCGTGGCCTACGTCGGCCAGGAGGCCTTCTTCAAGGGCGTGCAGGCGTACTTCAAGGCGCACGCCTTCGGGAACACGCGCCTGTCCGACCTGCTGGGCGCCCTGGAGGAGACCTCCGGCCGCGACCTGACCGCCTGGTCGAAGGCGTGGCTGGAGACGGCCGGCATCAACATCCTGCGCCCGGAGATCGAGACGGACGCCTCCGGCACGATCACGGCCTTCGCCGTGCGCCAGGAAGCCCCGGCGCTGCCGGTGGGCGCCAAGGGCCAGCCGGTCCTGCGTCCGCACCGCATCGCGGTCGGCCTGTACGACCTGGCCGACGGCAAGCTGGTCCGTACCGACCGGATCGAGCTCGACATCGACGGCGGCCTGACGGCCGTACCGGAGCTCGTGGGCCGCGCCCGCCCGGCCGTCGTGCTGCTGAACGACGACGACCTGTCGTACGCCAAGGTCCGCCTCGACGAGGTGTCGCTCGCCAACGTCACCGCGCACCTGGGCGACTTCACCGCGTCGCTGCCGCGCGCGCTGTGCTGGGCCTCGGCCTGGGACATGACCCGCGACGGCGAGCTGGCCGCCCGTGACTACCTCGCCCTCGTCCTCTCGGGCGTCGGCAAGGAGTCGGACATCGGCGTCGTCCAGTCGCTGCACCGCCAGGTGAAGCTGGCCGTCGACCTGTACGCCGACCCGGCGTGGCGGCAGCAGGGCCTGGCCACCTGGACGGAGGCCACGCTGGAGCACCTGCGCGCGGCCGCGCCGGGCAGCGACCACCAGCTGGCGTGGGCCCGCGCCTTCGCGGCGACGGCCCGCACCGAGGAGCAGCTGGCCTACCTGTCCGCGCTGCTGGACGGCTCGGCGCAGGTCGAGGGCCTGGCCGTCGACACCGAGCTGCGGTGGGCGTTCCTGGAGCGCCTGGCCGCCACGGGCATCGCCGACGAGCCGGCCATCGCGGCCGAGCTGGAGCGGGACAAGACGGCGGCGGGCGAGCGCCACGCGGCGACCGCCCGCGCGGCGCGTCCCACGGCGGAGGCCAAGGCCGAGGCGTGGGCCTCGGTCGTCGAGGGCGACACGCTCCCGAACGCGGTGCAGGAGGCCGTGATCGGCGGCTTCGTCCAGAGCGACCAGAGCGAGCTCCTCGCCCCCTACACCGCGAAGTACTTCGCGGCGGTCAAGGAGGTCTGGGACACCCGTAGCCACGAGATCGCCCAGCAGATCGCGGTCGGCCTCTACCCGTCCCTCCAGGTCTCCGCGCAGACCCTGGCGCAGACGGACGACTGGCTCGCCTCGGCCGAGCCGAACGCGGCCCTGCGCCGCCTGGTCTCGGAGTCCCGCGCGGGCGTCGAGCGCGCGCTGAAGGCCCAGGCCGCCGACGCGGCCGCCGGTTCCTGATCCGGACGGGCCGTACGAACGGGGCGCCCCCGGTGCGTGAAGCACCGGGGGCGCCCCTTCGCCGTGGCGCGCGACGGCGCGGGCACCCGGAAGATCAGCCGGCGGCGGCCACCCGCAGGGCCTGGAGGACGTGGGCCACGGCCGGGGCCGACGCGGAGCCTCGGCGCAGGGCCGCGATGACGTGCCGGGTGGGGCGGTCGTGGGACAGGACGCGGACGGCGACGCCCGGGGCGCGGCCCGCCACCATCCGCGGGACCAGCGCCACGCCCATGCCCGCCTCGACCATGGCCAGGATCGCCGTCCAGCCGGAAGCCGAGTGGGCCTGCTCGGGGACGAAGCCCGCCGCCTCGCAGGCGCTGCGGGTGATCTCCGACCAGGGGCCGCTGCCGCCGTAGATCCACGGGTCCCCGGAGAGGTCCGCGAGGCGCAGTTCCGCGGCGCCGGCCAGCGGGTGGTCCGGAGGCAGCGCCACGTCGAGGGGGTCCTCCAGCAGCGTCCTGCGGGTGAAGCGGGGGTCCCGCGCGGTCGGGGCGTGCGCCGCGAGGGAGAGGGCCAGGTCGACGACCCCGGCCGAGAGCAGCTCGTAGGACTCGGCCGCCTCGGTCTCCCGTACGCGGACCTCGACGCCGGGGTGCGAGCGCCTCAGCGCGGCGACCGCCGGGACCACGAGCACCGGTACGGCGGTGGAGAAGGCCCCGATCCGGACCTCGCCCGCATCCCCCGCGAGGTACCCGGCCAGTTCGGCGTCGGCCCGCTCCAGCTGTGCGAACACCGCCTCCGCGTGCCGCAGTACGAGGTGTGCCGCGTCGGTGAGACGGACCCGGCGGCCCTGGGCCTCCAGCAGCGGGACGCCCAGCAGCCCGGCCAGGTTGGTCAGTTGCTGCGAGACGGCCGAGGGCGTCATGTGCAGCGCCCCGGCCGTCGCGGTCACGGTCCCCTGCTCGGCGAGGGTCCGCAGGATCCGCAGCTTCTTGATGTCCCACTCGGTCATGGGGCCGAACCTACCGCCGTGCACCCAGGCCCACGCCGCCCAGGATCAGCGCCATGCAGAGCAGTTGCGCGGGGCCGGTCCGCTCGCCGATCAGGAGGAGGCCGAGGCCCGCGACGCAGACCGGCTGGAGGTAGTAGACGACTCCGGCGCGGGCGGCCCCGATGATCGAGACCGCCCTGTTCCAGGCGAAGAAGGCGACGGCGGAGGAGAGGACGCCGACGTAGAGGAGCATTCCGGCGGTGGAGGGGGTGACCTGGAAACCGCCCTGGACGCGGACGGACACGGCGTACGCGGGGGCCAGCATCAGGGCGCCGAGGACGAAGGTGGTGAGCAGGAAGGCCAGGCCGCCCAGTTCTGCGGGCTTGCGCTTGAGGAGCGCGCTGTACGTGGCGAAGGACAGGGCCGCGCCGAACATCCACAGGTCACCCGTGGCGAACGCGAAACGGATCGAGCCCTTGCCGACCAGGAGCAGTACGCCGAGGGCCGCGAGGGCCAGTCCGAAGGTGCGCCGGGCGCCGAGCCGTTCGCCGCCGAGGCGGGCGTACAGGGCCATGACGACCGGCGAGGCGGCCATGATCATGCCCATGTTGGAGGCCGAGGTGGTCAGTCCGGCCTGGTGCACGAGGGTGTTGTAGAGGGTGACGCCGAACAGCGTGGCGAGGGCGACGTAGCCGAAGTGCGCGCGGATCAGGACCCGCTGCCGCCAGGCCTGCCGGGCCGCGAAGGGGGCGACGGCGACGGTGGCGATCGTCCAGCGCCAGAACACGGCCTGGACGGGCGGGACGCTGTCCGCCATGCCGCGGGTGGCGACGAAGCTGCCGGACCAGACGACCGTCGCGATCAGGGCCAGGAGCACGCCGAGACCGGCGGCCCCCTTCGTGGCCCGGCCGCCCGCCTGCCGGGTGGCGGGCCGCGGTTCCTGCGGAGCGGTACGGGCGCGGTCCATGACGGCCACTGCGTGTCTCCCCCTCGGGTCTGGTCTGCCGGTGTCGTGGGCCTACCGTCGCACCGCGCGACCCATCAGGTCCATCGAATCATTTCGATCAATTCCTTCAGCAGAACTGAACGATTCACCGCGGGGGGACACGGACTCCCGCACGGGCTCCGGCACGGCTTCCCGCACGGGCTCCGGCACGGCCTGCGCCTCGGGGCGCCGGGCCCCGGACGCCAGCTGCCCCGCGACGGTGGCACCGAAGGCGATCGCCATGCCCAGCAGCTGCACGGAGGTGAGCCCCTGCCCCAGCGCGGCCCAGCCGATGACGGCGGCGGTCAGCGGGGAAAGCGGGCCCAGGAGGGTGACGGAGGTGGCGTCGAGCTGTCCGATGCCGCGGAACCAGAGCCAGTAGGCAACGCCGGTGTTGACCAGCATCATGTAGCCGTAGCCGAGGAAGGCCTTGCCGTCGAGCGCGGGCGGCGCCCCTTCGACCAGCGCCGCGACCGGGATGATCAGCAGGCCGCCCGCGGTGAGCTGCCAGCCGGTCATGGCCAGCGGGCCGACGCCCTGGGGGCGCCCCCACCGCTTGGTCATGACGGTGCCCGCGGCCATCGAGGCGGAGGACACCACACCCGCGACGACGCCGATCAGGTCGATTCCCGCCTCCGCGGTCAGCACCACCATGCTCACGCCGAAGGCCGCCACGACGGCCGCCAGGACGGTCCGCAGCCGCGCCCGCTCCCCCAGCAGGAGGGCGGCCAGTCCCACGACGAACAGCGGGCCGGCGGCGCCCAGGACGGCCGCGACGCCGCCGGGCAGCCGGTAGGCGGAGAGGAACAGCAGCGGGAAGAAGGCACCGATGTTGAGTGCGCCCAGGACGGCGGACTTCCACCACCACTGCCCCGTGGGCAGGGTCCGGGCGAGCGCGGTCAGCAGCAGTCCGGCGGGCAGGGCCCGCATCACGCCGGTGAACAGCGGCCGGTCGGGCGGCAGCAGCTCGGAGGCCACGGCGTAGGTAGAGCCCCAGGAGACGGGGGCGAGGGCGGTCAGGGCGATGGTCGCGGCGCGGTTCATGGCGAGTGACTCCTCGGGCAGATGAGGAACGCGGGGGCTGGGCGGAGAGGAGAGGGGAGAGGCTCAGACGGTGACGGGAGCGGGGGCGGCGGCCGACCCGGCGGCCGGCACGACGCCCGGCTCGGGGGCCGCCGCCACGGTCACGGCCACCGGCCGCGCGTGGACCGCTTCCGCCGGCAGGTGCCGCTCCAGCCGGATCAGCGCCAGGGCGGCGCCGAGCGCGGCGACCGCGAGGACGGCCCAGGGCAGCCGGCCGTCGAGGGCGAGCAGGCCGGTGAAGAGGGAGGGGGCCAGGGCGGTGGCCAGCGAGTAGGACAGCTGGTAGGTGGCGAGGTAGCGGCCGCGGACCGCCTCGGGGGCGGCGGAGACCGACAGGGCGCCTCCGGAGGGGCTGTGGACCAGTTCGCCGAGCGTGTAGACGACCACGATGGCGAGCAGGGCGACCAGGGTCGCGGTCTGCCCGGGGCGCAGGGTGCCGAGCACGATCTGGGCGACGAACGCGGCGGCGAAGAGCACGGATCCGAGGGCCGCCGAGCGGGTGCGGCGGGCCCCCGAGCGGCGGACCCGGCCGGCGACCAGGACGCCGATGCCCGCGCACAGGACGGTGTTGACGGTGAACGCCGCCCCGGTGAGGGAGTCGGGGCCGTGCAGCCAGGTGGCGATGTAGAGCGGGAAGAGGACCGAGAGGGCCGCGTAGCCCAGCGCCGTCAGGAAGTTGGCGCCGGTCAGGGCGAGGAAGGGGCGGTCGCGCAGGACCATCCGGTAGCCGGCGGCCGGCCGCCCGGCCGGGGAGGCCCCGCCGCCGGCCACCGGCCGGACCCGGGAGACGAGCAGTCCGGCGAGGGCGAAGGCAACGGCGTTCCCGTAGGCCGTGAAGGTGAACCCGTCCGGCCCCCACACCGCCAGGACCCCGGAGACGAGCAGCGCTCCGGCGCCCATCCCGGCGTTCTGCAGGGCCCGGATGGAGGCCTGGAGCCGGTCGCGGGCGGCGCCGCGGGCCACTTCCCCGATCAGGGACTGCTGGACGACGGAGAAGGAGCGGTCGGCCAGCGCGGTGACCAGGGCGACGACGGCGAAGGCGGGCAGCGAGCCGGCGAGCGGGTAGAGGGCGAAGCCCGCGGCCCGGACCGCGTAGAGGACCAGGTTGACGCGCCGGGCGCCGTACCGGTCCACGGCCGTCCCGGCGAGCGGCATGAAGGCGAGGCCGGTCAGGCCGGTGACCGTCAGCACCATACCGACGAGGGCGAAGGACAGGCCGGTGACGTGGTGGAAGAAGACGAGCGAGAACGGGACGTACATGCCGATCCCGATCGCGCTGATCCCGACCCCGGTGAGCAGGGAGAACTCCCCCGTCACTCTCCCCGTTCCCCTGCCCGTTCCCGTGCCTTCGGCCTTGGCCGCCATCATGCCCCCAAGTAGGTCGCTTGCAAGTAGCTTACCGCTAAGCTACTTAGCGTCAAGTAACTTTCTTGCGAACGACTGAGCGGAAGCCGGATACTGCACCCATGACCGAGCACACGCCCGCCGTCGGCACGGACGCCGTCGACGCGATCACCGCCCAGTGGTACGCCGTGCGGCCGGACCTCCACACGGAGCCCATGGCCGTCTTCGGCCGGATCTACCGGATCGCCAAAACCATGGGCGACGAGATGGAGCGGACCTACAACCGCTACGGGATCTCGCGCGGCGAGTTCGACGTCATCGCCACGCTGCGCCGTTCCGGAACCCCGTACACCCTCTCGCCGCGCGAGCTGTCGGCCACGCTGATGCTCACCACGGGAGGCATGACGGGACGGCTGGACAAACTGGAGAAGGCCGGGCTGCTGCTCCGCGCGCCCGATCCGCACGACCGGCGGGGGCTCAAGGTGACGGTCACCGAGCGGGGCCTCGCACTCATCGACGAGGCGGTCGCGGCGGGCCTGGAGGTCCAGCGGGCCGCCCTCACCGGACTCGACGAGGACGAGGTACGGACGCTCACCGCGCTCCTGCGCAAGCTGATGGCGGGAGTTCATTAGGGGGATCCGGGATGCGGGGACCCCCGGAGCCGGGGAATCCACCGGATCCCGGGCACGACGAAGCGCCGGGGGTCCGTGTGGACTCCCGGCGCCCCGGCGTTCGAGCGGAGCGGACCCCCTGGAGGGGTCAGCTCACGGCGTCAGCGCGCGGCTTCAGCTTTCCGTCTGCGGCTTGCGCGACTTGTCGCTGACGATCACCAGACCGGCGATGAGCAGGAACAGTGCGATCGGCAGGGCCACGAACAGGCCGAGCGTCTGGGCAATGCTCAGGCCCGGACCCGGGTCGTCACCGTCGTCGCGGGTGAGCGCGAGGGCGGGAGACGTCATCAGCAGCATCATCAGCGTCGTTCCGGCCGTGACGGCGCCGGCGCGCAGAGCGTTCTTCTTGTCCACGGTGCAAACGTAGCGAACACCTAAACGACCCGCGCGCCCGGGGGTGCCGTACGGGTTCCCGCCCCCTCCCGCACCGCGCTCAGCAGGGCGTTCGCGCGCGGCGAGGCGGTGAGCGCCTCCAAGGTCAGCGGCCGGCCCTCCGCGTCGGCGAGCGGAAGCCGCCAATTGGGGTACTGGTCCCAGGTACCGGGCAGGTTCTGCGGCCGCCGGTCCCCCACCGCGTCGGGCAGCCAGACCCCGACCAGCCGGGCCGGGGTGCGCAGCAGGAACCCGTACAGGGCGCGTACGGCGGCCTCCTCGCCCTTGGGGTCCAGGCCGAGGTCCTCCAGTACGTCCAGCCAGCGCGCGGTGTCCGCGGCGTCCTCGGCGCGCTCCCGTTCCAGCGGGCGGGTCAGCAGGCCGAGCCGGTCGCGCAGTTCCACGTGCGTGCCGGCCAGTTTGGCGGCCGTGGGCGGCAGGTCGTGGGTGGTGGCGGTGGCCAGGCAGTCGGCCCGCCACCGGGCCGGCTCCAGCGGCTCCCCGTCGCCGGCCCAGTCCCGCTCGAACCAGAGCACCGAGGTGCCCAGCACCCCGCGCCGGGCCAGCGCCTGACGGACCCCCGGCTGCACGGTACCGAGGTCCTCTCCGATGACCAGGGCCCCGGCCCGGTGGGCCTCCAGGACCAGCAGGGCGAGCATCGCCTCCCCGTCGTACGCGACGTACGCGCCCTCGGCGGGCGGGGCCCCCTCGGGGATCCACCAGAGCCGGAAGAGTCCCATGACGTGGTCGATGCGCAGGGCGCCCGCGTACCGGAACACCCCGCGCAGCAGGGCCCGGAAGGGCTCGTACCCGGTGGCGGCCAGCCGGTCGGGGCGCCAGGGCGGCAGCCCCCAGTCCTGGCCGCGCGCGTTGAAGGCGTCGGGCGGGGCGCCCACGGAGACGCCCTGGGCGTAGTGGGGCGCCCCGGAGGCGTCCGCGCCCTCCGGGTGCACTCCGACGGCCAGGTCGTGCACGATGCCGATCGCCATCCCGGCGTCCTTGGCGGCCCGCTGGGCGGCGGTGAGCTGGGTGTCCGTCAGCCAGACCAGCCAGCGGTGGAAGTCGGTGGCGGACGCGTGGTCCTCCCCGGCGTGCGCGGCGCACCAGGCGGCGTGCCGGTCCAGCTCCGCGCCCTGCTCGGCGCGGAAGTTCCCGTAGGAGGCCTCCCGTTCGGGTGAGCGCGGGACGGCGTAGAGGAGTTCCAGAGCGGATCGCTTGAGGGCCCACACGGCGTCCCGGTCGATCAGCGCCCCCTTCTCCAGCACCTCGCGCCGCAACTGACCGCCCCGTTCGGCCAGCGCCTCGAGGGCGACCCGCTCCGGGCAGTGCGCGTACTCGGGGACGTCCTCGATCCGCAGGTGCACCGGGTCGGGGAAGCGGCGCGAGGACGGCCGGTACGGGGAGGGGTCGGTCGGGGTCCCGGTCACGGCCGCGTGCAGCGGATTGACCTGGATGAAGCCGGCCCCGTGGACCCGGCCGGCCCAACGCGCCAGCTCCGCGAGGTCACCGAGGTCCCCCATGCCCCAAGAGCGCTCGGAGAGCAGCGAGTACAGCTGGACGAGGAGCCCGTGGGCGCGCTCCGGCGCCGCCGGGGCCCGGTCGGGAGCCACGATCAGCGTGGCGGGGGGGGGGCGGGGCGGGGGGGGGGCCCCGGGGGGGGGCCCCCGCCCGCCGCCCCGGCCGGGGCCCCCCCCCCCCCCCCCCCACCCCCCCCCCCCACCCCCCCCCCCC